>CAMDDX010000236.1 GCA_945893075.1 Planctomyces sp. SH-PL62
GCGGTGATGCCGAAGTCTTCGGGCAACGGCGAGAACGCCTGCAACCACGGCAACGTCTCCTTCAGCGGGACGTACTCGCCGAAGATCACGCGATGCCGCTTGTCGTAGGTATCGGCGACACCGCGAATGGGTGTGACCAGCGCGGCCGAATTGAAATGCTTGAGGCCGTTCGCGTCCGCGCTGAAGCGGTCGAGGCCGATGACCAAGTTGGTTCCGGCCTTTTGCGACATCTCATGCAGCGCTTTGCGGACGTACGAATCTCGCCAGTGATCGACCGGCACTTGCGGAGCAATACGCCGCAACTCGTTTTCGGTGAGATCGGGATTTGCATCGGAGAGCGGCCAGCGAAACATCGTCTCCGGCCAGACAATGAGGTCGGGCTTGTACGGCACCGAGTAGCCGGTCAGCAGTTCGTGAATCCGATACATCTGCCCGAACTCCGTCGGGTCGTGTTTCACGGACGAAGGGAAGTTGCCTTGAATCAACGCCACGCGCGGACCAGCGGTGAACTCCGCCTGACTGCGTCGGAAGTACCCGTATCCCAACGTTGTCGCGATGACGAGCAAGCCGGCCGCAACCGCCACACATTGCCGACGCCACTGGTCGTGCGAGCGAATCGGTGACTCTTCAACTGTGGGCGGCGGCAAGTGACGCAACTCCGAGGGCAATTGCACGGGCGTAATCAACTTCAAACGGCTCAGCCAGGATTCTGGCACCAAGCCCGCGAGCATTGCGTTGCCGAGCGCAACCACGCCGCTCACACCATACGCGCCGCACACATCGGAAATCTGAATCAGCTCGATCCAGCGATACTGCGAGTGACCCAACTGATACCACGCGAAGCCGGTCATCAGGTTTGCTCGGACAAATTCCAGGCCGGTCCAGACGAGCGGCACGGCGGCGATCAACGGCAATCCACAACGATGCACCGCCACGCGCGACAGGCCGACGAACGCCGTCCAATACATTGCCAAGTAAATCGCCAGCGCGAACCACGCCACGTACATCGACTCATGTCCGAGCCGCAGCCATTGCAGCGTCGGCACCCAGAACACGAGTCCGCCCGCCCACGTTGTCAGCCACAGTCGCCGGGGCGCGCGTTCCAAGCGGACGAGTACACACAGCGGCAGCAGCGCGAGCCACGCCAGCGGCGACCAATCCAGCGGCGTGAAGCTCGCCCACAACAGCACGGCCGAGACGCCGCTGAGCAGCATCCCACCACGAGCCGCGGCCGGCAGCGACCGCGCGGCTGCGATGATTTCCTTCACCGACGGCTCGGAGCGCCGCGCGGGGTTGGGGTTCGTCGCTGGCACGTTTCCGTCCGACACGATGTTTGTTTCCGTCACACGTTCAAGAGCACTTGCATTGATCGCCATCGACATCCTCCTTGAGCCATTCATCGTGGGGAGTGGACTCGAAAACCAACCGCGCGGTCAACGGGACCGTTGTGGGGTCAGGTGTTCTGATTTCTGTTTTGCTGCTGCGAGAGGTCGCGAATCGTTGATCGGGTCTCTATTTGCAAACCAAGGTTGAGGTGGATCGCGGGAGCAAAACAGAAATCAGAACACCTGACCCCGGCCCCGCGCTGTTGAGAGATTCAAAAACGTCTTGACCGTTTTTGCGAGGTTGTCGTACTGTCCGCGCCCCTTCTGAATCTTGATGTCGCTCTCCGCGGCAATCCCTCCGTTTCTGCCCCTCCCATCTTCTTCCCACCTGACGTGTTCACCTCCCCGGAAAGGCCCTGTCGATGACCCACGTTGGTCGCGATCCGTTGGCTTTGTCTGCTCGACGACGTCCCTCGCTCTGGCGATTCGGCGGCGCCTTGAGCTTGGCGGCGGCCAGTTTCGGACTGACGGGCTGCGCCTCGGACGACATCTATTCCGCCAGCGAATTGCCGGGCCCTTTGCAGGCGGCGCACATCGAGAATCCCAAGACGCTGGAACTCATTCGACTGGCGAACGGGACGTACAACAACGAACTCATCGCGGCCGACGACGTGCTGGAGGTCAACATCCTCGCGGGGCTGAACCCCAGGGATAACCCGCCAGCCATGCAGCCTCGCGTCAGCAAAAACGGGATGATCACTTTGCCGGAAGTCGGTGACGTCAACGTCGCGGGTTTGGATTTGCAGTCCGCCGAATCGGCGATTTCGACCGCGTGTGTGCAGCGGCAGATTTATCGCCGGCCGAACGTCACCGTGTCGATGCGGCGGCAAGCCACGAATCGGGTGATGGTTTTTGGAGCGGTGAAGAATCCCGGCTATCACAACTTGCCGCGCGGCGCGTCCGACATCCTGAGTGCGATGGTTGCGGCCGGAGGACTTGCCGACGATGCGGGGACGAACGTGGAAGTTCGCAATCCCAGCGGCGGGTCCATCATTCCGGAGCGCATTGCTCAGGGACTTGGTCCGTCGGGGGACGTGGCGAATGTCGGACATTCCCAGTCAGCGCCGACGGGGCAGCGATCCGGCCCCTCGTCGTTCAAGATTGATTTGGTCTCCGCCACGAAGAGCGGACAAGCGGCCGCTCCGTTGGCCGACGGCTCCATCGTGACGGTCGAACGCCGCGATCCGGAATCCATCCAGGTCACGGGACTAGTCCACAAGCCGGGCGAAATCAAGTACCCGATCGGCACCGAACTGCGTCTGTTGGATGCCATCTCGCAGGCGGGTTGGACCAGCAATCAAGGAGCGAACAAGGTCTACATCATTCGGAGCACGCCCCGGCAGATCGTCATTCAAGCCAGTCTGCGCGAAGCCAAGCGCAATCCGAACGAAAACATTCGCCTGGCTCCGGGTGATGTCGTGTCCGTGGAACAAACTCCGTCGACGGTGCTCATCGACACGCTGCACTTGATCCGCTTCGCCGTGGGCACGTCGTTGAATACGTTGTTCTAAAAATAAACTTCTTCCCGATGTAGCCGAACTCGTGAGAGTTCGGACCGAAGTCTCACGACTTCGGCTACAAGGAATTGCGGCTCATGAATTCCGAGGCTCCCCAGCCCACAGCGGCTTCGATGCTCAACACGGCCAACGTGATGGCCGGTGCGATTCGCTTTTTACACGCGGTACGAGTTCGCCGCGGCACGTTGCTGGCCGCGCTCTTAATCAGCATCGTGTTGGGTGCGGCCTATTACGCCACCGCCACTCGGATGTACGACGCTCACGCGCAGGTCAACATTGTGCAGAGCGAGAAGGACAACAGCGACATCAGAGGCCAGGCTTCCAATTCCAGCAGTAATAGCGTCTTCCAATACATGGCGACCTATCAGCGAATCATGGTCAGTGACCGAGTGCTCCGTGCCGCCGTGAAAGATCTGCCAAAAGAGTACCGCGTGGACTTCGTCGGCCTCCCATTTGAAACGTGGCCGACCGCGCTGAAAAACAATCTTTCGGTCACCAACGAACGCGGCACGACGCTGATCGATGTCCGTTTTCGCTCGCGAGATCCCAAAGCCGCCGCGTTCGTTGTCGAGCGGATCGTCAACGAGTACGTCAACTTCATCAACGCTCAGGAAAACAAGAACAATCAAAATGCGTTGCAGACGTTGATTGGGGATCGGGACGAGATCAGCCGCAAGCTCGACGAAAAGAACGCCGAGTTCCTCAGCCTGCAAAGCCAGCTCGGCGTGTTCGATCTGGAAGGGAAAAGCGTCAACCTGCCGGTCGTCCGGATGATCGAATTGAACAAAGCCTTGGTGGAGTCTCAACGGCAGGCCCTGGATGCCTGGGCCTTCTTGCAGACGGTGCAGCAAGCGGCGCAGTCCGGCCAGAACATGCAGCAGTTCTTATTGCAGGCGGTCGAGTCGCTCGGCACGTCGATCCTCGCCAAGCAAATGGGGCTGAGCGAACAGGACACCTGGGCCATCGCCAAGATGAACGAGGAGTTGCTGAAGACCCGCGCTGAATTGGCCAATCGCCAACAGGTGCTGGGCCCGAACAACCCGGTGATTTTGGAATTGCAGCAGGAGGTGAAGGTCAAGCAAGAGTTCGTCAACAGTTACTACCAGCAGACCAAATCCACGGTCTTGGCAAACTCGGCGGACTTGGGGCCGCAGTTGTTGTTGCTCGCGCAGCAGCGGTATCAGATCGCCAATTCACGACTGCAAGCGTTGCAACAACAGTTCGACCGCGAACGCGAAGTCGCCGCCGGCCAGAACGAATTGGTCGCGCGACTGGGGATCGTCGATCTCGATCGTCGTCGCTTGCAGGCGGACGAAGAAAAAGAAAGTTCGCGAATCCATGATCTCAACCTCGTCAGCAACCAAGGGATCAAAGTCTCGCAGACCAAGGACGCGCGACCCGGACGACTGCCCTCTTCGCCACGTCTCGTGTTGGTCGTCGCAGTCTGCCTCGTGCTCGGTGTCGGGAGCGGGTTGGGGCTGATCTATATTCTGGATTTGCTCGACGACCGCTTTCGTTCGCCGGATGAACTGCGGATGCAATTGGGCGTGCCGGTGCTGGCGATGGTGCGGGCCATGCCCCCCACAGGTTTGACCGGAGCCGATGCGATTCAGTGTCATGCCAAACCCAACGGCGTCGAGACCGAAGCCTTCCGCACGCTCCGCACGCAGATCGCCTTCTCGGACCGCCAATGTCAGCGCATCGTGGTGACCAGCACCGAACCGGGCGACGGCAAGACGACCGTCATGTCGAATCTCGCCGTCGTGTTCGCTCAGTCGGGCAAGAAGACGTTGCTCATCGACGCCGACATGCGCCGTCCCGGTTTGACCGCGCTGCTGAACCTCAAAGGGCAGCAGGGCCTGTCGCAGGTGTTGCGCGACGAGCGGCCGATGTCGGTCTGCGTCCCCGAGAATGTCTACTCACAAGTCATCCCCGGACTGGACGTGATCCCGTCCGGCTCGCGGCCGAGCAACCCGGCGGAATTGCTGGCGAGCGATCGGTTCTCTGAACTGCTGGCGTGGGCGGAGACGCTCTACGACCAAATCCTGGTGGATGCTCCGCCGGTGCTGGCGGTCGCGGACCCGATCATCATCGGCCGCATGGTCGATGCCGCGGTGCTGGTCGTGCGACCGGACAAGAACCGCCGCCGCATGGTCATCCGCGCCACCGAGGCGTTCGCCGCCGTCGAAGTGAACTTGCTGGGAGTCGTCGTCAATCATCTCTCCAGCGACACCTCCGGTGACTACTACGGCTATGGCTACGGGTATGGCTACGGTTACGGCTACGGATATGGCTATGGCTACAACTACGGCCACGATGAAGCGAACGCCGCAGGCGAAACGATCGCGGAGACCGAGCCGACGGACGAAGAAACTCTCACAGAAGATCCCCCGACGCTGCGCCGCGCGGCGTGATCCCTGGAGTGCGGTGGCTCGACACCGCCCTCCATTCGATTGCAATAGCGACACCAAAAGTCCCCACACCGTCGCTACGACGACCGGCTGAGCAAAGATCGTGTTCTTGTTGATCAACGTCTTTATTCCAAATGAATGGAGGGCTGCGTCGAGCCGCAGCACTCCAGGGTCTGGTGAAACATGAATATGAACGATGACACGCTCGACACCGCGCTGGAGCGTGGCTGCCGCTGGGTGATCGACGCCGCGCTGGCTGCGTGCGTGTTCGCCGTGCCCTGTTTGCTGGGTGGCCGCATCGCGATCGGACAATGCGTGCTGGCCGTGAGCGCGTCGGTCGCGGCGCTGGCATGGTCGGTGAGTGTCTTGTGCAGCCGTCGGCCAACGTGGACCGTCACCTGGGTCGAACCGTTGTTGCTGGCCGTCATCGGTGTCGGGTTGTTGCAAATCACTCCGCTGCCGCCGGGGTTGTTGCGACTCGTGTCTCCGCAGCACGGCAAGCTGCTGCCGTTGTGGTCGGGAGATACCGCAGCGGCCGGTTCGATGGGAGCCTGGCAAACTCTGTCGCTGAATGTCGGTGAGACACGGCAGGCGATGATCGTCGGGTTGAGCTACGTCGCGCTGTTCTTCGTGGCGACACAGCGACTGCGGCGAATCGGCGACATCGAACGCTTGCTGAAATGGATCGCGGCCTCGGCGGGAGTGATGGCGCTGTTCGGCGTCGTGCAATGGCTGACGAGCAACGGCAATTTCTTCTGGTTCTACGACTACCCGCTGACGACCGCCGGTCAGCGGATGAAGGGCGCGTTCACGAACCGCAATCACTTCGCCGAGTTCCTGGCGTTGGGCTGTGCTCCGTTGCTGTGGTGGATTCTGAAGGTGCTCGAACAACGTTCGGTCACGAGTCACAGCTTCGGCCGTGCGGAGGCTCGCAACAACGGCGACACGCTGCTCGGTGGTCTGCTGCTGTTGCTGGGTGTGTTGGTCTTCGCCGCGTTGTTTTCGTTGTCGCGCGGTGGGACGGTGGCGCTGAGTGTGTCGTTAGTGGTGATGCTCGGTTTGCTGTTTCGCGCCGGCCGGCTATCGGGTCGAGTGGCCAGCGTCTTGCTGGGCATCTCGTTGATCTCCGGCAGCCTGTTCTTGGCGTTTGGTTCCGACAAGGTGGTCGATCGGCTCGACAATTGGGAATCGGACGAGCGGCTGGCGGTGTGGGATGCGAATTGGCAAATCATCCGTGACTTCCCGTTGTTCGGCACGGGTCTGGGCAGTCATGCGGAAGCGTGTCCGATGTATTACGACCCGCCGTTCGGGGAGGTCGAGTTCACTCACGCCGAGAACTCATACTTGCAAGTCGCCTCGGAATGCGGCGTGCTCGGCCTGAGTTTGGCGTTGCTGGCGGTCGCGTGTTGTGCGACGTGGTGCTGGCGAACGATCCGCTCGCGAGCGGATGTTCGACTCCGCGTGCTGTCGGCGGCGGTATCGGCTGGCTTGGCAGCGAATCTGGTACATGCCCTCGTTGACTATTCGTGGTTCGTGCCGGGCTTGATGGTGATTGTGGTGCTGCTGGCGGCGTGTGCTCGGCGCTTGGATCAGTTGGCGGCAGGTCGTAGTGCAGGCGGCTCGCCTGCAACATCCAAGAACATTGCAGGCGAGCCGCCTGCACTACGAACGACGGGCACATCGTTGCCGCGCGGCTTGGGCTTCGCGACAGCGGCGATCACCGTGGCTTGCTCCTTGTGGGCGTTGCCGCATTTGCAGCAGCACGCGCAGGGTGAACCACACTGGTTCGATTACCTGCGGCTGGCGCTTCCGCAAAAGGGAATGGTGGCGACGAACACCGACGAGACCGAAGTGACCGAGGCCGAACAGACCGCTCAGTTCAAGCAACGGCTGACGGCGTTGAACGCGACGGTGAAGCTCGATCCGTCGCAGGCGCGCGCTCAGTTGCGGCTGGCCTCGGCGTACCTCGCAGCCTTCGATCACTTACAGCAACAGAGCGACGATCCGATGTCGCTATCGCAACTGCGCGACGCGGCGCAGGCGGCGCAGTTCGAATCGGTCGAGGCGATGCGCGAATGGCTGGACCGAGCCGTCGGCAAGAACGTGAAGTGGCTCGATGAGGCCGCTCGGCACGCGAAGAAGGCGGTGCAGCTTTGCCCGTTGCAGGGTCAGGCGTACGTCCATTTGGCCGAACTGCGATTCTTAGAAGACCTCGCTCCGCAGCATGGCCCGGCGCTGTTGCAGCAAGCTCAGTTGGTGCGTCCGCAATCGGCGACCGTGCAGTTTGCCGTGGGACGCCAGCGCTGGCTCGATGGCCAAGTCGAGGCTGCCCTGGAGTCGTGGAAGTTCGCATTTCATCAAGACAAGAATTCGCAGGAGCAAATCCTGACGCTGTTGGTCGGCAACGTGCCGGCACCGGTCATTCTCAACAGCCTCCAGCCGGACCTCGCGGCGATGCAGCGGTTGGAGGCCCGCTACCTCAATGACCAGCAACCGTTCGCAGAATACCCCGTGATCGCGAGAGCCTATGCCGAAGCGTTAAAGAAAGAACTCGCGAACCCAGAATGCGATCAGCCTGTCGAACACCTGATCGCCGCGGCCGCCGTCTACAACCGCCTGCAAGACACCGAGGCGACCGAAGCCTGTCTGCGCCGCGCCCTGGAGATCGACCGCTCGTCGTTCGCCGCCCGCAAGATGTACGGCGTGTTCTTGTACGAGCATGCGGAGTACGCGCGAGCCACCGAGTACCTCACCTGGTGCGTGCGCATGGCTCCCAACGACCGCTGGCTGCGTAGTGTCGCCGAGGACGCTCTCGACAAGAGTTCGCGTGGCATTCAACCCGCCAACTTTGAATCACGCAGCCGCATCCGCCGCTGAGCTGGATTCGGATCGCAGTGTTTCATTGCGGCTTTGCCCCAACGGGGCAGGACTCGATAGCCCAGGGCGTAGCCCTGGGGCCGCGCCGCGAAACAATTTGTGTAGGCCCAACGGGCCGTGACACATCGTGTTCTGTGGCTGGTTTCGGCCCGTTGGGCCTTGTCGTTTTCATGCGTGCCAGTTCCCCAGGGCTGCGCCCTGGGCTATCGAGTTTCGACCCTTTGGGCCGAGAAGCACGCAACAAATACGGCCTGATCGACCGTCCGAGCTATCCACAACTTTTCATGTTCACTGAGACTTGCTGTCTGCCCCCGCTCCTGTTTCGCTGTTGGCGTTCTGTCCGCACGAAACTTGGAGATTGGTCATGCGATTCGCTCTGGCTGCTTTCTTCGCTTTCTTACTGACTGGCTCGCTACCAGCCGACGATGGCTTGGACGCTCGACTGCGTCCGTTGATCGACGCTCACAAGGGCGAGGTCGCGATCGCGGTGAAGCATCTAAAAACCGGCGAGACGTTCCGGCACCGCGCCGACGAGCCGATGCCGACGGCCAGTCTCATCAAGCTGCCGGTGATGGTCGAGGTTTATCAGCAGGCTCACGAGGGCAAGCTGAAGCTGACCGATCCCATCACATTACGGAAAGAAGACAAAGTCCCCGGCAGCGGCCTCCTGACCGCGCACTTCAGCGAAGGGGCGTCGTTCCCGCTGGTCGATGCCGTGCGGCTGATGATCGCGTTCTCGGACAACACGGCGACGAACCTTGTCGTGGACAAGATCGGCTTGCCCGCGACCGCCGCGCGAATGGAAACGCTTGGCTTCCCGAATACGAAACTGCACTCGAAGGTCTACAAACGCGAGACGTCGGTCTTTCCGGAACGGAGCGAGAAGTTCGGGCTCGGTTCCACGACGGCCGGCGAGATGATCGGCCTGTTGGAACAACTGCACGCCGAGAAACTCGTCAGCCCGGAAGCCTCGCAAGCGATGCTGGAACACCTCAAGAAGTGCGACGACAAAGAGAAGTTCCCGCGTCTCCTGCCAGCCGGAACGGTCATCGCCCACAAGACTGGCTCAGTCAACGAAGCACGCACGGATGCCGGAATCATTTTCTCCCCCAGCGGCCCGATCGTTGTGTGTGTCCTGACCGCGAAGAACGAGGACAAATCCTGGACTGCGGAGAATGCCGGCAATCGCCTGTGCGCGACGGTTGCTCGCGAAGTCTTTTCCCATTTCAATCCCGCCCCGACAAAAACCGAGTAGCCGTACCGCGACCGTCAGGGAGCGGCCCGGACGGATCACTCACCCATAGGAGACACATCAAATGGCCAAGCAACTCAACATCGGCATGATCGGCTACGGCTTCATGGGCCGAGCACACTCGAACGGCTACAACCGCGTCGCCAACTTCTTTCCGGAATTGGAATACAAGCCGGTGCTGAAGGCCGCGTGTGCTCGCAATGCCGACGAGATCAAGAAGTTCGCCGACACCTGGGGCTATCAATCCACCGAGACCGATTGGCGAAAGCTCGTCGAGCGGAAAGACATCGACGCCGTCGATATCTGCGTCCCGAACAATTTGCACAAAGAGATTGCTCTGGCCTGTGCCGCCGCTGGCAAGATGATCCTTTGCGAAAAGCCGCTCTCCATGAACACGGCCGAGGGCGAAGAGATGTGCCAAGCGGTCGAGAAGGCCAAGGTCGCCAACACCGTCTGGTACAACTACCGCCGCATCCCCGCCGTCACGTTCGCGAAGCAGTTGATCGACGAAGGGAAGCTCGGCCGCATCTTCCACTATCGCGCCAACTTCTTGCAGGACTGGACGATCTCCGCTGATCTGCCGCAAGGTGGCAACGGTCTCTGGCGATTGGACGTCGCAGCCGCCGGCAGCGGCGTGACCGGTGACTTGCTTGCACATTGCATCGACACCGCGATCTGGCTCAACGGCGGCGTCACGAACGTCACGGCCATGACCGAGACCTTTATCAAAGAGCGCACGCACACGCTTACGGGCAAGGTCGAGAAGGTAGGCATCGACGACGCCTGTGCGTTCCTTTGCCGGTTCGATAACGGTTCACTGGGCCTGTTTGAATCGACGCGCTACGCGCGCGGCCACAAGGCACTCTACACGTTCGAGATCAACGGCGAGCACGCCTCGATCAAGTGGGACTTGCACGACCTGCATCGCCTGCAATGGTTCGATCACCGCGACGTCGGCAACCTGCGCGGCTGGCGTTCGATCCACGTCACCGACGGCGACCATCCTTACATGAGCAAGTGGTGGGTGCCCGGCTTGCAGATCGGTTACGAGCACAGCTTCGTGCATCAAGTCGCCGACTTCTGCGAGTCACTGGCGAAGGGGACTCCGTGCAGCCCGACCTTCCGCGATGCCCTCGAAACCCAAAAGATTTGTGACGCTGTCCTGGGCAGCGCGAAGAGTGGCCAATGGGTCAATGTGTGACCGAAACAGGCTTTGCCAACCGCAATCCAGCCTTTACCATTCTGCCGCAACAGCCCGGCCGCTCGCAGGAGCCGCCGGGCTGTTGTGATTGTTTCGGGCACACGAACTGAACTCTGAAAGGACTTTCGGCCATGGAACGCGAGCCGATCTCCGCTGAAGGTTACAACAAGCTGCGGGAAGAAATCCGCCGCATGGAAGACGATGAGATGCCGAAGCTCGCGGTGTTGATCGCGGACGCGCGCGCCGAAGGTGATCTCCGCGAGAACGCCGAGTATCACGGCCAGCGTGAGAATCAGGGCCGCATGCAGGCCAAGATCAATCAACTCAAGTCACGGTTGTCTCACTGCGTCATCGTGGATAAAGCCTCGATGCCGAAAGGTGTCGCCACGTTCGGTTCGGTCGTGATGCTCAAAGATCTCAGCAACGGCAAGAAGGAAGGCTACGAACTGATCGGGCCAGGCGAGGAAGACTACGACGCCGACATCATGAAGATCCTGCTGAGCGGACCGCTCGGCCAAGCGATTCAAGGCAAGAAAGTCGGCGACGTGGTGGAACTCACCACGCCGCGCGGCAAACGCAAGTTGGAAGTGACTGAAGTGAAGTAACAAAGTAGACGAGTCACTCCGTGACTCGAATTCGAGTCACGGAGTGACTCGTCTACTTTGCTCGCGTCCGGACTACGAATCGACAACCACCAGCGGAGAGAAACATGCGGAGCGTTCTGGCGATTGCCGTTCTCGGTTTTGCAGTGACGAGTGCCTCAGCGGGCGATTGGACGGAATTTCGCGGCCCGACCGGACAAGGACACGCGGACGGCACGAAGCTGCCAACCGAATGGTCCTCGACGAAAAACGTCGCCTGGAAACAAGAGATTCCGGGACTCGGCTGGTCATCGCCGATTGTGGTCGGTGATCGCATCTTTTTAACGACCGCCGTGCCCACCGGCGACGGAGACAAAAAAGATCAGTCGCTGCGTGCGATGAGTCTGAGCGTCGCGACCGGAAAACCGATTTGGGACACCGAGGTCTTTTTGCACGACGGCCAATCGCTCGGCCGAATTCACGGCAAGAACAGTCATGCCAGCCCAACCCCGATCTCTGATGGTAAACATCTCTTTGTCCATTTCGGCACGCATGGGACCGCGTGCCTGACGCTCGACGGAAAGATCGTTTGGCAAAATCGCGAGTTGAAATATGTGCCGCAACACGGCAGTGGCGGCTCGCCAATCCTCGTCGATGACATGCTGGTCGTGTCGTGTGACGGTTCCAACACGATGTTTGTCGTCGCTCTCGACAAGGCGACGGGAAAGATTCGGTGGCAGACGAATCGCGAGCACAAGAACGGCACGAAGTTCTCCTTCGGCACTCCGCTGTTGATCGAATTCAATGGCGAGAAACAAATCGTCTCGCCCGGCACATTTCACGTCGCGGCGTATCGGCCCAAAGACGGTAGCGAGATCTGGCGCGTCGATTACGGGCAGGGCTACTCGGTCATTCCGCGACCTGTGTTCGGGCACGGACTGATTTTTGTCAGTTCGAGCTATGACACGCCAACGCTGCTGGCGATCAAGCCGGATGGCCAAGGCAACGTCACTGAAACGCACGTCGCCTGGAAGGTGACCAGCAAATTGATGCCTCACACTCCGTCGCCGCTGCTTGTCGGCGATGACTTGTATGTCGTCGGCGATGGCGGAGTCGCGACCTGCTTCAAGGCGACGACCGGCGAGCAAGTCTGGCAGGACCGCGTCGGCGGCAACTATTCCGCGTCGCCGTTGTTCGCTGACGGGAAGATCTATCTGCAAAGCGAGCAAGGGGACGGCATCGT
>CAMDDX010000237.1 GCA_945893075.1 Planctomyces sp. SH-PL62
CGCAGGTCGGTCACGCGAGCGGTCGATTCCAGCATCGCACTCATCGACGGCAGGCAGCCGCCGGGGAAGACGTATTTCTGAATGAAATCCACCGACCGCAAATACTGAGCGTACCGCCGATCCGGCATCACGATTCCTTGCAGCACGAACGTGCCGTCAGGCTTGAGCAGTTCGCTGCATTTGCGGAAGTAGGTGTCGAAGTAGCGATGCCCGACCGCTTCGATCATTTCGACCGAGACGAGCTTGTCGAATTGACCCGTCAGGTCGCGATAGTCCTGCAACAGCAACGTCACACGATCCGACAGCCCGGCCTCGGCGATTCGCTGCCGAGCGACATCAAACTGCTGCTGCGAGATTGTCGTCGTCGTGACTCGGCAGCCGAATTGCGTGGCCGCGTGAATCGCCAGCCCGCCCCAACCGGTGCCGATCTCCAGCAGATGATCGCTCGGCCGCAGCTCGAGCTTGCGGCAGATGCGATCCATTTTTTCGATCGACGCTTCGCGCAGAGTGCTGGTCGGAGACAAGAAGATGCCGCTCGAATACGCCAGCGTGTCGTCCAGTATCAGCCGGAAGAATTCGTTGCCCAGGTCATAATGAGCGTGAATGTTTCGCTGGCTGCCCACTTTGCTGTTGGCGTGCCAACGGTGGTACAGCCGATTGACCAGCTTGGCGACTCGCGACAGGCCGCGGTCGAGCTGATCCGTCGTTTCGAGGTTCCGCACGAAGATCCGAAAGAACGCCGTCAGATCGTCGCTGTCCCATTCGCCGCGCAGATACGACTCGGCCACTGACAGGCTTCCGCCCAGCACCGCGTGCCGAAAAAACGCCGGGTTGTGAACGTGCAAACTCGTCCGCAAGTCGCCGCCGCGGCCGAGCGTTGTCGAGCCACACGGATCGCTCAACTGAATGGTCCCGCCGTGCAACCCGTGCAGCTTCTGCAACAGCAGTCGCCGAGCGATTCGATTCACACCGCCAAGTTCCGTCAGCGCGGGAGCGGTGTCACCGTCGTTCGACGGCGATCGTGAGGAATGAACGCAAACGGTACTCATGATGCCTTGCTCTTCGAGAGGAAAGGTGAAGTCACAAAACTGTTGAGGTCATAAAACTTTGGCAGCGGTTTGTCCTGGATGCGGCACGAACGGAACTCGCTTCCACCACAGCCGCAGAGCCTGCCAATAAATGCCGACGAAAATCTGCACCGTCATCAGCGGATATCGCAGTAGCACGCGAGCCAACTGCCAGCGAGTCATCGGCCGGCGCGACATGGTCAACGTCGCGTCGAAAGCCTTCGTGTCATTGTCGGAGTTCAAAAAGTTTTCGATGTGAACGCTCAGCCGTTCGCCCGGTTCGCTCACTTGCCAGCGATACGTCATCTTCATCGGCATGAACGGCGAGACGTGAAACGCCTTTGGGTGCTGGAACTGCCGCATCAGCCGGCACGCGCTAGCGTCCGGTTCGATTTCGGGACAACCGGACGCTAGCGCGTTCCGGCTGATCAGGTCGAGTACATAGCAGTGCTTCTCGTTCCACGGAGTGTTGTTGACCTCGGCCACAACCGTCTCAACATGCTGCCCCGAATCATCGAAGCAGTAATAGAAGCTGACGGGATTCATCTCGAATCCAAAATAGCGGAAGCTCGTCAGCAAGCCGATCGGACCACTCGGCCGACGTCCGGTTTGCTGCTCAACGAATTCACGCACGCAATCCTCCAACGGGCGAGCGGCATCGCCGAGATAGTCGGCCCGGCGAAATCTCGCCAACGCAGGCCAGTGAGTTGACCAGAATCCGCGCCGTCCAAACAACGATTCCAACTCGGCAAGATCGACGTAGACCAGGAACAACGAGTATCCAAACGAATGCTCGACCCGCAGGAAGCGGCGATGTCGAACCGTCCCTTCGTAGAGGCAGCTTCTCATGAACGAGCCTCCTTCGGCAGTAGAGCTTCGCAAACGCGCAGCGCACTCACGACGCCATCTTCATGAAATCCGTTGCCCCAATACGCACCGCAAAATGAAGTCTGGTTGACGTTGATCAATTCTCGATGCCGGGCCTGCGCGGCGGCTCGGCGAACCGTGAAGATCGGGTGGTGGTACTCGAATCGCCGCAGCACTTTCGCGGGATCAATTTGCTGGTCACTGTTGAGCGTCACGTTGAAGACGTGCTTCGATCGCAGGTGCTGCAGCAGGTTCATCTGGTACGTCACCGTGGCCGGATGCTCGGCACGGCTCGACGACGGATCGGCGAGATGATAATTCCAACTCGCCCAAGCCCGTCGCCGCTTCGGCAGGACGTTTCTGTCGGTGTGGAGAACGGCGATGTTCCGCCCGTACGGGAACTCGGACAACACGTCGCGCTCAGTCGCAGTCGGTTCAGCCAGCATTCGCAAAGATTGGTCGCTGTGACACGCGAAAACAACGTGATCGAAGACCTCCGGCGAGCCGTTGCGGGGAACAACGACGACATCGTTTGCCGATCGACGAACGCTTTCAATCGCAGTGCTCAGCCGTAGGGCGCTCGCCCCGGTTTTCGGCGGGACATTTCGAAATGGATCGCTTCGTGGCGAATCGAACCGGACGCTAGCGCGTTCCGGCTGATACCTCTTCGCCTCACAGATCGCGATGATCGACTCGGCCATCTTCGCGACATAATTCCGCGAACCACCCGCAACCACTCGCCATGTCGGCCGGTTGCGAACGCTCAGCAAACCGTGATTCCGGTAGAACTCGACAATGAACCGGATCGGAAATTTGTCAAACGTCCCAACCGGACACGACCAGATCGCCGCCCCCATCGGCAGCAAATAGTGCTCGGCAAACTCGCGCGAGTAACGTTGCCTCGCCAGGAACTCGCCGACCGTTGTTTCATCAGCCACCGGCTGACTCAGCACCAATTTAGGAGCGTCGCGATTGAACCGCATGATGTCGGCCAGCATCCGATAAAAGCTCGGTCGCAACAGGTTTCTCCGTTGTGCGAACAGCCCATTCAACGACGAACCGTTGTATTCCAGGTTCGCCGCATCGCACCGCACGCTGAAACTCATCGAGGTCGCTTGCGACGCGACACCCAGCTCATCCAGCAGTGCGATGAAATTCGGATACGTCCAATCGTTGAAGACGATGAATCCCGTGTCGATCGCGTGCCGCTCGCCGCCCCATTCAACATCGACCGTGTGTGTGTGTCCGCCGAGATAATCGTTGGCCTCGAACAGCACGACATCGTGAAACGGACTCAGCCGGTAGGCCGCCGTCAGTCCCGAAATCCCGCCACCGATGATCGCGATTTTCATTTCGCCGCGACTCCTGACTGAGTCGCAGAACTCCAACGATGGACCGTCAGCCCCTTGAGGTCACGCACGAAAACGTCGTCATCGCAAACTGCCAGATGCGCCCACGATGGTGAATCGCTGACGTGACGTTGGCCGAGCAACTCGAACTTCTCTGGGTTCGCTTTGATGAGCAATAAATCGCCGCGCTCGTCGAGGGCCAGAATCTTCTGGCCTTGAGCGGCCAAGCTCCAATACTTCCCGAACGGCTGAGTGACCCAACGCTCTTTTCCAGTCGCGAGTTCAATACAGGCGAAACGCTGGTTCTTCAGATGCGTGTAAACGTGGCCGTCGATCACGACCGGCGTGGACATGTAGCCTTGAGTCTTGTTCTGCCAACGCTCGGTCACGGACATCGACTTGCCGGCCGCGGTCACGTCGCCGCTCTTGGTCAGATCGAACAGCCACGACTTGCCGCCGTAGGTGCTCGTGAAAATGGCGTCCCCGAAAACCACTGGCGTGAGGATATTCATGCCGCGAAAGGCTTCGATCTTCTGCGACCAGAGTTCGTTGCCGGTGGCTTCATCCACGCCCGCAAGTTTCTCGCGAGTCTGCACCAAGAACTGTGGCAGTCCGCCAATCGTCGCTTTCATCGGCGACGAGAACGCGCTGCCGTTCATGCCGCCGCTGTCTTGCAGCGACCGCCAAACCGTCTCACCGTTTCGCTTGTTGAGCTTCACGAACGAGGCTCCAGCCTGAACGTAGACGTGCTCGCCATCAACGAGCGGTGACGAAACGCATCCGAACGTCGGCAGCGGCGATTTGAATCGCTCGACGAAATCGACTCGCCAGCGTTCCTTGCCGGTCGCCGCGTCGAGACAGACCAGCACGTCACGCATCCCCGCGACGAACAGCGATTCGCCGTCGTAGGCCGGAGTCGCTCGAATCCATTCGCCGTTCTCCCACGCGAAGAACGGAACCGATGTCGCTCCCGGCCATTCAGCGGTCCACAAGACTTTGCCATCGGCCCGCGACAACGCCTGCACGACCTCGGTTTTCTTGCCACGAGTCTCCGTGACGAAGACTCGATCCTCAGCGACGATCGGCCCGGAATAGCTCGGCCCCAGTTCAACTCGCCATTTCCGAGCGAGCGTGGCTTCATCAACGCGATCCGGCCAAGCGGGTGTCGTTGCGGCCTGCCCATCTCGCGAGGGACCGCGCCACTGCGGCCACGTCGCCGTTGGATCGGCGGCGAACACAGTCGTAGCCACGTTCGCCAGAACGTGGGCCAAGCACATGAAAACCCACGTTCTGGCGAACGTGGCTACTGCGAAATCGGATCGGGAGAATGTCATCGGTGCCTCAAGCATTCTTTCTTGGTTTGCGAGTCTTCTTGGGAACAACCTCAGTTTGTCGACGCAATGTTTTGGCGAACTCTTCGAGATGCCGCATCGTGTCGCAGAAGGCGGAGTATCGAAGCCGCGTCCGAATCTCCGTCGTCAACGCTCGCCCGCCGACAACGACAGCGGTGTTGATCTTGGACGCGGCCTCGAACAAGCGATTGAATCCGGCGATGAAGGCCGACTCGTCCGGAACGAACGAAACGCTCAGCCAGAACATTTCTGGCTTGTGCTGTTGGATCGCAGCGACCATCGAATCAAACGGGATCGACGAACCGAGCAACCGGGTCTCCCAACCGACCGCACGAAGCACAATCTCGGACATCGTCACCGGCAGCGAGTACTGATCCCCTTCAACAGTCGCGCCCAGCGCGACGAGGCCAGAGTTCGGCGGCGTCTGCTTCGACCGCAGTTCGTGCAGGACTCGCAGAGCGATCTGACACGAACAACGCTCTTGATAGATGTCGGCTTCGTTGCATTCCCACTTCTCACCGATGGTCCGAAACGCCACGGCGATGACTTCGTCGAAAATCTGACTCACCGGCTGAGCGGCCAGGAACAAATCAAAAACGATCGCGCGGCAAGCTTGTTCGTTGTTGGTGAGCAGTCCCTCAACCAACCGTTCGGCACAGTTCTCAATCCTTCGCGCCTTGCGATTGTCGGTTCCCGGCATGGCCAGAAGTCGCGGTTCGACAACCGCATGGTTTTGCTCACGCACGAATCGCAACGCTTCTTGAACGGGAATCCGCCGATGCCCGCCCGCCGTCTTCACCGTCGTCAACAGACCCTGATCGCACCAGCGCTTGAGCGACGATTCACTGACCCCGATCGCTGCGGCCACTTGTTTGGGTGAAAGAAGCTGATCCATGAAAGCCAATCGAGGTGTGAGGCACCGAACGGGACATCTCTAAATGCAGTACGGGCAATCTTGCCCGTCCTGTTCTGGAGTTTCGCAGAACGACGTCACGAGTTCCCAGTCTACCGCCGCTTGCACCTCGGCGCGGTGGACGCTGATTTCCTTCGGGGCCACAATCCCCAGCCGCACTTGGCGTCCACGGACTTCGAGCACTCTGACTCGAATATTGTCGGCGATCACGATTTCTTGATCGGCTTTCCGAGTTAACACAAGCATCGCGCGTCCTCCTTGAAAACAGGTTTATGCGGCCAGGTAGCCAGCGCTTTGGGAACTGGCTTTCGGTTTAAGAACCAGCCCCTGAAGCCTTGTTCTCAATGCCTGGCTGTTTCAGGCGTTTCTTCAACGCATCTTGAGCATACCGCAACTCGACCAGCTTCCCAACATAAAATCATCCAAATCGTCCATTTTACTGAAACTAAGAAGTCTATGATCGCCAATCCTGATTTGCATTATTTCTGATATATTTTGGCTATTTCGGCAATCTTCTTTGTTTTGTCGGTTGTCTCTGCTGTTACAAAACGGTTAAATCATTCATCGAATGCGCCAACGAGAAACGCCACGCACGACCAGAACGACAACCTTTAGACCGAGGAGATCACGATGCCAGCAGTATTGGACCGACGATTTCAGATCGAAACCGAACATCCGAAGAAGAACGGCCATCAGTTGGCGTCTTCATCGGGCAAGAGTCGAGCGACTCCAGTGGTGGACTTGGCAGCCATCGAACAGGCCGTCCGCACGATTCTGGAAGCCGTGGGCGAAGACCCAGACCGCGACGGCTTGCTGGAAACTCCGCGCCGGGTGGCTCGGATGTATGCGGAGATGTTCTCTGGACTGACTCAAGATCCGGCGCGGCATCTGCGAGTCACCTTTCCAGAAGATTACGACGAGATGGTGCTGGTTCGAGACATCCGCTTCACCAGCATGTGCGAGCATCATCTGTTGCCTTTCTCTGGAGTGGCTCATGTTGCGTACATCCCAAACGGCCGCGTCACGGGGCTGAGCAAACTGGCTCGCGTCGTCGAAGAGATCGCTCGCCGTCCGCAAGTTCAAGAGCGGTTGACGCAGCAGGTCGCGGACCTGATCGAGACGGAATTGGAGAGTAAGGGAGTCGCCGTGATCATCAGTGCCGAGCACTCCTGCATGAGTATTCGCGGAGTCCGCAAGCCAGGCAGCCAGACCATCACCAGCGCGATGCGCGGCCTGTTCAAAACGAATCCAGCCAGCCGAGCCGAAGTGATGTCGCTGATCAAGAGTTGACCTGGTTCGTCAACCGTTCGCTGGCGGGGGCCAATGCTTGTGGCGTGACAGGCGCCCCTCTGATCACGACGCATCGTCCCCGCCAGTTCTTTTCAAAGTGATCGCACGCAGGCCAGACAGGAACAACACAATGATCATTCAGAAGGACTACAAGTTTTACGCGGCTCATCGCAACGAAGAGTTGGATGACAAATGCCGCAACCTGCACGGGCATCGTTACGGCGTCCGTTGTTTCTTTGAGGTCGAGCGAGCGGGAGCGATCAGCACGCTGTTTGGTGAATTTGACCAGAAGATCGAACCGTTTCTGAAAGCGGAGTACGACCATGCGATGCTGATTCACGTCGCCGACCCGCTTTACGAAACGCTCTGCGGCCACACGGAACGAACCGGCGAATCGTTGCGAATGAAATTGTTCGACGCTCCGACCAGCGTCGAAAACCTGGCCTACCAACTCTTCACAGAAATCACCGAACTCGGCTTTCGGCTCAACCGCATAGAGGTTCGCGAAACCGACACGTCGGTGGTGATCTACACCCGCGAGGACTGGGTCGACGACAGCCGGCATCCCCACCGTCGCCATGTCGTCTCAGTTTGTCCCGGCCACATCAAGGTCAGTTCGATTCGAGAGACGGAGATCCCGGCTCTCGACATTTCTTCAACCCGTTGAATTTTTGAAAGGAACCCTATGTCGCGTCAATCGAAGTCCAAGGCGTTGTATGTCCTCGCCGCTGGTGTGTCGTTTCTGCTGTCGGTTTACCTCTGGTTTACCGGCAATAAGGAACAAGGTGCGTACGTTGGTCTCTGGGTGCCGTCGATTTTGTCGTTCGGCACACTCATGTTGAAAGGAACGCCCAATGAATGAAATGACTCTCTTCATCGTTGGATTGTTCGTAGCCGGCGTTGCGATCGCAGCCACCTTCATTTCCGCCATCGCTTCGGACCATCCTGAGAACCGGAACTGAAAACTCCCCCAGTCGATCAGTCCGGCAAACAATTCAGCCAAACACCAACAGGAGATTCTCAGTCAAACACCAACAGGAGATTCTCAGCCAAACACCAACAGGAGATTCGATCATGCACGCGACAAAAAACGATCTGTCAGAATTGAAACGCATTCCGTTATCAGTGCTGCTCAATCAAGCGCTCGCTGAACTGATCGACTTGCAGCTTCAAGCGAAGCAGGCACATTGGAACGTGAAGGGGCCGAACTTCATCGCTCTGCACGAGTTGTTCGATACCGTCTCCGCAGATGCAGCCGCCTTCGCAGACAGCGTCGCCGAGCGAATCACGGCACTCGGTGGCCAGGCCGAGGGGACCATTAATGTGGTGGGGCGTCGCACCACACTGCCGGCCTATCCGGTGGAGATCGTGGCCGGACGGGATCACGTTGACGCGCTCTCGACCTCAATGGCGGTCGTCGGCAAATCGATCCGTAGTTCAATCGACCGAGCCGTCGAACTTGGTGACGCCGACACCGCCGACCTGTTCACCGAGATCTCGCGCGGGCTGGATAAGAAACTGTGGTTCGTCGAGTCGCACCTGCAGGGGAATGCGTGAATTACCGCGGCAGTAATCAATGCCAGGAATGATTGATCATGGCAACAGTGACAACTTGGATGAAACAGAGCCCAACGCCGAGACGCAGGCCCCGAGTTCGATGGGGGCTTTGCTGTCAGTTCGCGATCGAGCCAATTCAATTTCGAACGACAACAGCAACGTCATTGCTGCGATTGTCGCTCACGGAGCGGCTCCGCAAGGTTTCGGACCTCTGCCTGGCCAATGCAGAATCATTGCTCGCGGCATTGCGATACTGTGCCGAGCACGCCATCGGCTGCTTCCGGATTCCGAGTTCAATTCTGCCGATCAAGACGCATCCCGAAGCTGGCTATCGGGTCGATGACTTGCCGGACGCGACGAGCATCATTGAGACGTTTCGGCGCTGCGGAGATTTCGCGGCCGAACAGGATATTCGGACGTCATTTCATCCGGATCAATTCGTCGTGCTGAACTCGCCTCGCGAGGATGTGGTCGAAAGGTCTATTCAGGATTTGGAGTATCAGGCGGAAGTCGCTGAATGGGTCGGTGCGGATGTCATCAACATTCATGGCGGCGGAGCCTACGGCAATAAAGGGTCCGCACTGGCGGCGTTCGCTCGCAATGTGAATCGGCTTTCAGAGGCTGTTCGATCGCGGCTGACGATTGAGAACGACGACAAGACTTACACTCCATCCGACCTTCTTTCGTTGTCTCGCTTTACCGGTTTACCGGTCGTTTACGACGTCCATCATCACCGCTGCTTGCCCGACGAACTAAGCATTGAAGATGCCACCGCAGCGGCCATCGATACCTGGAACCGCGAGCCGCTGTTTCACATTTCGAGTCCGTTGGCTGGCTGGTCCGGGCCGAAACCCGCGCGGCATCATGACGAGATTGATATCAACGATTTTCCCGTCTGCTGGGCCGAACTCGGCCTAACTGTTGAAGTGGAAGCCAAGAGCAAAGAAATCGCCGTCAGAAGACTGCAGGACCAGTTCAGACTGAAATTTGGCGGCGGTTGAACGACAGGTCTCGCATTAAAAACTTCGTCGTATCCGCGCCATAGAAAAATTTCACGACTTCAATCCAGGAATGCCCCATGATCGCCGCCGTAAACCAAGTTTTTGCCCAACCGTTCGCTCCCGTGGTTCCGCGAGCCATGACCATCGCCGTTAGCGGAGCTTCCGGCCTTGTTGGCTCCGCGCTCTCAAAGGCGATCATTGATCGCTCGTGGAAGCTGCGGCGTCTAGTTCGCGGTAATTCGAGCGGTGGGCAGGGCGCAAACATCCCTTGGAATCCGGAGTCCGGGCTGGTCAATTCCACCGGGCTTAGCGGTGTTGATGCGATCGTCCACTTGGCGGGGGACAACATTGCCAACGGTCGCTGGACGCCTGCAAAAAAACTCCGCATTCGCGATAGCCGAGTGAATGTCACGCAGCGACTTTGCAAGTCGCTCGCCGCGATGTCGAATCCGCCGCGAGTTCTGGTTTGTGCGTCGGCGATTGGCTACTACGGCGATCGCGGCGATCATCCGCTCGGTGAATCGGAACTTCCCGGACGCGGGTTTCTCCCTGAAGTTTGCACACAATGGGAGCGAGCGACGCAGCCGGCCGTCGATGCCGGCATCCGGGTCGTTCAGATGCGAATCGGCGTTGTCTTGTCGCCGGAGGGTGGCGCATTGAAGCAAATGCTGACGCCGTTTCGATTGGGCCTGGGAGGAAAGATCGGCAGCGGGAGACAGTACTGGAGTTGGATTTCGCTCCCCGATTTAGTGCGCTCTCTGTTGTTCGCCGTGGAAACCGAAGAGTTGTCGGGGCCGGTGAACGCCGTTGCTCCGAATGCGGTCTCCAACACGGAGTTTACGCGGGTCTTGGGCCGAGTGTTGCGGCGGCCGACATTGTTTCCGTTGCCGGGTTTTGTGGCGCGGCTGGTCCTCGGCGAAATGGCCGATGAGTTGCTGCTCTCCAGCATTCGCGTCGTCCCCGAGCGACTTCAGCAGAATGATTTCCAGTTTGAGCACCCGGACTTGGAAACCGCGCTCCGAGCAGTCTTGAACCGCAAATCATCGTCGCCGAAATGAGCATTGCCATGAGCACTTATCGACTGATCCGCGAGCAAATCATCTCACGCCCCTTGGACGAAGTCTTCGCGTTTTTCGCTGATGCGCGGAACTTGGAAACGCTGACTCCGCCGTGGTTGCAGTTTGAAATCCTGACTCCCGGCGAAATCGAAATGCGAGTCGGCTCGATCATTCAGTACGCGCTGCGAGTTCACGGCCTCCCGGTCCATTGGACGACCGCCATCACAGTCTGGAATCCGCCGCATGAATTCGTGGATGTGCAACTGCGCGGCCCGTATGCCCTGTGGCATCACGGTCACACGTTTGAATCCGTCGGCAACTCAACGCGAATGACCGACGAAGTGAACTACAGGCTGCCGCTGGGCTGGATAGGCCGAGCGATGCACTCGCTGATGGTCCGGCGCGACCTGAAAACGATCTTTGACTATCGCGAACAGACGGTGAAGCAATTGCTCGAAGCGGCCCCAATCGCGATCGCGTTCGATTCTGAGACGCGATTCGAAATCGCCGGTATGCAGCAGCGTCCGGCTTATCCGAAGAGAACCGACGTTTAGCGTGCTGCGGCTGATCTGGTGAATGCAGGAATTCGGAATTCTCAAGAATTGTGAGTTAAGTCGCCGGAATGGTTCCGGTGTAGGTGGAGTGAACGTTTTGAATGATTTATGAAATGACGAATCAGTGTTGATTCGCGTTCGTCAATCAACAAACCCAGCAAGGAGCGTGTGTGATGTTGAGTCGAAGGTTTTTCCTGAGTGTCGCGGCGATGGCCGCAATTGGTGTGGTCCAAGGATCGACTGCGAATGCCGCCGAAAAGGACATTGTGACGACGGCGGTTGAGGCCGGTTCGTTTAAGACGTTGGCGGCGGCTTTGAAGGCCGGTGGATTGGTGGAGACTCTGAAAGGCAAAGGGCCGTTCACGGTCTTTGCTCCGACGGATGAAGCGTTCGCCAAGTTGCCAGCGGGAACGGTCGAGACGTTGCTGAAGCCGGAGAACAAAGCCCAGCTCGTGTCGGTGCTGACGTATCACGTCGTGTCAGGCAAAGTCGCGGCGGCCCAGGTGGTGAAGTTGAATGCGGCAGTGACCGTGAATGGTCAGCGAGTCAACATCAAGGTCGAAGAGGGCAACGTGCGAGTCGATCAAGCGACGGTCGTGACGGCTGACATTCTCTGCTCGAACGGGATCATTCACGTTGTCGATCAAGTGCTGCTCCCATCTGGCGACAACATCCCGGCGACGGCTGCAAAGGCGGGGACGTTCAAGACGTTGCTCGCGGCTGCGAAGGCGGCCGGGTTGGTCGAAGTGCTGTCTGGTGACAAGCCGCTGACTGTTTTCGCTCCGACGGATGAAGCGTTTGCGAAGCTGCCGGCCGGAACGGTCGAGAGCCTGCTCAAGCCGGAGAACAAAGAGAAGCTGGCGGCGATTCTGAAGTTTCACGTTGTCGCCGGTCGAGTGTTCTCGAACGACGTGCTGAGCAAGAAGGAATTGAAGACCGTTCAAGGCGGCATGTTGACCGCCGCGATCAAGAATGGTGTGCCGACCATCAACGGTGCTGGTCTGGTTGCAACCGACATCGACGCTTCGAACGGAGTCATCCATGTGATCGACAGCGTGATGCTGCCGCCGGCCGCGACGGCCAAGACATCTCATGTGACTCCGGAAAAGGCTCAATTTGTCGCTCACGTCTGCCCGACCTCGGGTCGAGTGACTTACACGATGGTTCAAACTGTCGGCCGCAAGTAAGGTTGATCGAGTGTGATGCCCTGTGCTGGGGCTTCTCGAAGTTCCAGCCAACTCCGCGAGAACACTTGAGCCGTCGTTCGGTTCAGGTGTTTTCGCGTTTGTTGCTGCGACCGTTGTTGGCTTTTTGCCGAAGGCGTGAGACTTCAGTGTTCGGGTTGGCTTGAATTCGACGTCTCACGACTTCTGCGACGCAAAACTTGAGGTTCCGCCGATGT
>CAMDDX010000238.1 GCA_945893075.1 Planctomyces sp. SH-PL62
TGAATCTTTCCCATCGTGCCGCAGTAGCTGTACGGCAGGATGGCCTGCGGCCCGTGTGGTCCGTCGGCGATCGCTCGGAAGCGTGTGGCGATCTCGTCCAACGCGGCGTCCCAGGTGATCCGCTCAAACTGGCCGAAGCCTTTGGGACCGACTCGCCGCAGCGGGAATTGCAATCGGTCGCGGTGGTAAACCCGCTCCGGATATCGCGAGACCTTGTGGCACAAGAACCCGCGCGTGAAGGGATGCTCGCGGTCGCCGCGCACTGCGACGGCGCGGTCGCCGTCCAGTGTGACGAGCATCGCGCAGGCATCGGGACAGTCATGAGGACAGACGGCGCGAACGGTGCTGAGATTGGACATCGGAATTCGTCGAACCTCCAGAAAGTGAGTCAGGCGGGCTGGCGGAAAATGGAGGGCGAAAGATGGCTGCAAAAGGCGGAGTCATTGGCTTTGCGATTCATTTTCCGCCCTTCATTTTTCGCCAGCTTCCTTCCGAACCCAATTCGTCAACGGCGCACTCCAGCCAGTCGCTTCAATCTTCACCACGTCGCCGTCGGCGTATTTCCAATCGCGTGACGAGAAACTCAGTTTGCTGGTCCCGAAGAAATGCAGATGCACATCGCCGGGCAGTCGATGTTGCGGATACTTGAAGTGATGGTCTTCCAGATTCGCCAGCGAGTGGCTCATGTGCCGTTCGCCGCTGAAGAGCGGCTCGCTGTCGTAGATCGTCTGTTTTCCGCGAGTCACCGTGCAGCGCAGTGAGACCTCCTGGAAATCCCAATCGGTGTTGAGTTCCGGCCCGACCGCGCACGTTCGTAGCTTCGACGGGGCGAGGTACAGGTAATTGATCTTCTCAGTCGCGTGATCCGACCATTCATTGCCGAGAGAAAAACCCAGCCGCGTCGGCACGCCGAGCTTGTTGATCACGTAGCAGCCAACAATTTCCGGTTCCTCGCCGCCATCGAGTGCGAACTCCGGGATGTCGAGCGGCTCGCGCGGACCGCGCAGGATTGTGCCGTTGCCTTTGTAAAACCATTCGGGCGCGACACCGCGTTGGCCGGGTGCCGGTTTGCCACCGGCGAGGCCCATCTCGAACATCTTTGCCGAGTCGGTTTTCGGGGCCGCAGCGGCATCCGGCGTGACGTGCATCTCGTCACGCGACTTCATGCTGCCGAGATGCGTCAGGCCCGTGCCGGCGACGAGCGTGTGATATGGATCGAGATGATCGAGCGGCGGCAACAGGAACGGCTTGTCGCCATGCGGTTCGGCGGCGAGCACGAACTTGTAGTCGAACCGGCGTGACGTCTCTTTGGCCCGCGGCGCGAGCAGGTCCGACAACGAGACACCGCGCTCGTCGGCGAGTTGGAAGGCTTCGTAAGTCGAACGCAGCGTCGGCGTGCCGTCGATCTCGGTGACGTCGAGGATCTTGTCGCCGTTGATGACTCCCAGTCGGCGGCCGCGGTCGGAGGTTTGGAGTTGGACGATGCGCATGAGTGTGTCGAGCAATCAGGGTTGAGATAACAGCCATCAGCTTTCGGCCATCAGCCATCAGCCGGACACGACGTAGCCACGTTCGCCAGAACGTGGGGCTTCACGGGCGGTCCCACGTTCTGGCGAACGTGGCTAAGGTTTCTTACCGATGAGCGGGATAACGGCTTCGCGAAGCCAGATGTTACGGAAGCGCGTCGCGTTGCCGTGAAACTGGATGTGGAGCGGCAGCTTGTCGGCGTGCTTGGAATACTTCGCGGGTTCCGTGTAGCTGGTCGCACCTTGCAGTTCAAAATGGTTGTGGACGGCGACTCCGTTGTGCAGGACGGTGACGTAGCCGGGCTTCTCGACTTTGCCGTCCTCGGCGAAGCGCGGAGCAGTGAAGAGAATGTCGTAGGTTTGCCACTCGCCTGGCTTGCGGCAGGCATTCACGGTCGGAGGCTGCTGCTTGTAGATCGCTCCGCACTGGCCGTCGAAGTACGTTTCGTTGTCGAATGAGTCAAGGATTTGGACTTCGTATTGGCCCATCAGGTACAGGCCGCTGTTGCCTCGGCCTTGCCCGTTGCCTTCGACCTTCGAGGGGGTCGCGAATTCGAGATGAATCTGACAATCGCCGAAGGCTTGCTTGCTGTTGATGCTTCCCTTGGCGGTTGTGGCGGCTCCGTCTGCAATTGGCCATTGGTCGCCGCCGTCCCAGGCCGAGAGGTCTTTGCCATCGAACAACACGATCGCGTCCGACGGCACCGGCGATGGCGCGGTTGGTGCGGGGCCGACGTCGATGATGGCTGGCTTCGGCCAGACGATGCCGCTTTTGTATTCGTCCACGAACGCGGCGGTCGCGATGGCGCTCGCCAAAAGAATTCCACCACCCACAACGGCGTTCGGTCGCATGATGTCCTTTCGCAAAATCAAAGTTGCATTGGCCAATCGTCCGGCAAGGGGGCCGTGACAGTCAGCGGATCGTAGCGGACGGGATGTTGGAAGGTCAGCGAATGCGCGTGCAGCGCGATCCGTTGTTCCTCTGAAAATGGAGTGCGCGTCGAGCCGTACTGAGTGTCGCCGAGGACCGGCCAGCCACGACTGGCGAACTGCACGCGGATTTGGTGCATCCGGCCGGTGTGCGGTTCGATCTCGACCAGCGATTCGTTCTCGCGAGTGGCCAGCACTCGATAGGACAGCCGGCAACCGCGCGCTCCCGGCGTGACAGCCGAGACGATCTCGGCTCGCGATTGTTCGGGGAGCTTCAGAATCCAGTCGGTCAGCTCGGCGGCGGGCGGATCGGGAATGCCTTCGACGACGGCCCAATAAATTTTGCGAACTTCGCGTTGCTCGAATTGCTCGGCCATGCGAGCGGCGGCCTTCGAGTTTCGCGTGAAGACAATCACCCCTGAGACACTTCGGTCGAGCCGATGCGGAATGCCGAGATACACCTTGCCTGGCTTGTCGTGGCGTTCTTTGAGCCACGCTTTGACCTCGGCTTCGAGAGACGGCACTCCGGGCGGAGCTTGCGTCAGCAATCCCGCCGGCTTGTTGATCGCCAGGATCGGGCCATCTTCGAGGAGTACGGACCAAGACATGATTGGGCTAACGGCAAAGAACACGGAAAACGCGGATGTCGCGGAGAAACACGGATCTGACTGTGCAAATCCGCGTCCTCCGTGTCATCCGTGTGCGAGTCAACTCACGTTAAGAGACTCGCAACCGACGGGCGATTTCATCGACGACGCCCGTCACCGGCAAACGGATTTGTTCCAAAGAATCGCGGTCGCGAAGCGTGACGGTGCCGGCGGTCATCGTGTCCCCATCGACGGTGATGCACCACGGCGTGCCGATCTCGTCCTGGCGGCGATAGCGTTTGCCGATCGCGCCTTGCTGAGCGTAGACAGCGGCGATGCCGGCGGATTTCAACTCGCGATAAATCTCCAAGCCCTTCTCCGGCATCCCTTCTTTCTTGATGAGCGGAAACACGGCGACTTTGACCGGAGCAAGCTTCGGATGCAGTTTCAAATAGACGCGAGACTGCATCTCGCCCTTGTCGTCCGGTTGCTGATCCTCGTGATAGGCTTCACAGAGGAACGCGAGCGTCGCGCGATCGGCACCGGCGGCGGGTTCGATGACATGCGGCAGGAACTTCTCGCGGGATTGGTCATCGAAGTAATTCATGTCCTTGCCAGAGCCTTTGTACTTCGGCGAACCATCGGCCAACTTCTCCAGTTCGAGTCCGTTCGGACCTTTGCAGAGCTTGCCCTCCATGTGCGAGCGGAGGTCGAAGTCACCGCGATGCGCGATCCCTTCGAGCTCGCCGTACTCGCCGGGGCCAAGGAACGGGAAGGCGTATTCGACGTCCGCCGTACCGACCGAGTAATGCGACAACTCATCCTGCGCGTGATCGCGAAGGATTAAATTGTCGCTGGCAATGCCGAGCTTTTGATACCACGCGAAGCGGCGATTGCGCCAGTACTCGTACCACTGCCGCGACTCGGAGGGGTGGCAGAAGAATTCCATTTCCATTTGCTCGAACTCGCGCGAGCGGAACGTGAAGTTCCGCGGCGTGATCTCGTTCCGAAAGCTCTTGCCAATCTGAGCGATCCCGAACGGAACGCGCACCGACATGCTGTCCACGACGTTTTTGAAATTCACGAACATGCCTTGAGCAGTCTCCGGACGGAGGAAGGCACGGTTTTCTTCGGTTTGAATCGCACCGGTAAAGGTTTCAAACATCAAGTTGAAACGGCGCGGCTCCGTCAGGTCTCCTCCACACTCGGGACACGGCATCTGGAATCCCGTGATGTTTTTCTGCTCGGTTGCCATGTACTGCAACAGTTTCGGCAAACCGAGGTCCAGATCGGGCTGGTTCTGTAAATCCTCCGCCAACCATGACATCGTGATTTCGGGATTACGCACGAGTGCCAGTCCAGGAGCCACTTTCGGCCCACGGCGTCGCGCCCAATTGAGGGCGGCTGGACTCGAAAAAATGATGCGATCATCGGAAACACTCTTTTCAAAGCACTCTGCGAAGGACTTCACCCAGGCAGAGTCGCTCAACATGCTCCAGACATGATCCGCTCGAAAGAGTTTCTTGCAGTGGCGGCAGGTCTGCATCATGTCGGCAAACAGGTCGTAATGCCCGGAGACCTTCCAAACCTGCGGGTGCATGATGATCGACGTTTCGATGCCGGTCATTTGGAATTCGCGCGGGGCACCGTTGAGCACCGAGAACTCATCGTGGTTGGTGATCATGTCGTTCCACCACGCGGCGCGGACGTTGCGTTTCAGTTCGACCCCCAGCGGGCCGTAATCCCAGAAGCCGTTGATCCCGCCGTAGATTTCCGACGATTGAAACAAGAATCCGCGGCGTTTGCAGAGCGAAACAATCTGATCCATCGACTTGGGCATGTTGCAGTTTTCAATTTGAGATTTGTAATTGGAGCACAGCGGACGCGGCGGGATTGAAGAGGGGGCGGGGAATCTATGCAAGTGCGGTCGGACGAGTGTGGTCGCTCGAAACGTAGACCAGTCACTCCGTGACTGGAAGTTTCGAGTCACGGAGTGACTCGTCTAATTTGCGGGCGATCACTCGCGCGGGGCCATCAGGATTTGTTTTGGCTCGTGCGGAACGTCGGTCGCTGGTCGCAAGCGGCGCGTGGCGAGATCGAATTCCGGAACGAGGCGAAACAAATCCCAGCGAGCGGCGCGGTCGATGTCGGCGGCGAGGCCCAGCGCGATCAGGTTGCGACCGCCGTGACTTTCTCGCAGAGCGCCGACGACTTCGTGCATTGGTTGGCAACGACACGTAAAGAAGTCCATGACCAGCCGCAGTTCGTCCCCCTCCCACTTCGGCCAATTGCGAGCGGCCCAGACGCCGGTCGCGATCGCTCCGGCACACAGAGCATCGTCGGTCGAGACCTGGCCATCGGTGCCGGCACAAACGAGATGAATCGGCCGCGAGTCGTTCGCCAGCAACGCGATCACCGCATGCAGATTGCTGAAGCAGCCGATGAGCGTCCGTTCGGCGAGTCGGCACTTCAGCAGAGCTTGCGTGCCGTTGGTGGTCGTGAAGATGACCGACTTACCGGCCACGACTCCGGGGGCATACTTCATCGGCGAGTTGTCGAGATCGAAACCAGGGATCAACGTTCCGCCACGCTCGCCCCCCAACAGGATGCCCGCTTTCGCTCGGACATCCGCAGGGACTTCGCTGTTGACGGACGGCAACGAATATCCCGCGATCGCCGCCGCAGTCGCGTGAGCCTCGGCGACGGTCGCCGTTGGAATCACACAGGCCGCGCCGCTGGCGAGGGCTTGAGTCATCGTCGTGCTGGCTCGCAGAACATCGAGCACCACGGCCACGCCGCCGCGAAGTTGTTCTTCAGACACGAGGCTCGGAAGCAAATGGACTTGCAAGGGTACGGGCATGGTTACTTCAAACAGAGAAGGTCGGCTGGGAGATTTGAAATCTGAGATTTGAGATTTTGAACCGCAAGGGCTGCGAGGCCGAGAAATGTGGCCTTTGGCAGCATGGCATGATTCCGTTCGGCGATGAGCCCGCGTAAATTGCTCACCCAGAGGAGGCCGAGAGATGGCAGGACATCGCAAACGACATCGAACGTTCCCAACAACCCTTGGGCTGGTTCTGTTGTGGCTGTATTTCGGTCAGGCCGCTTGGACGTCGGCGCAGAATGCGGCCACGAAAGATCAGGAGCAGCCTGAGCCGCCGAAGACCGAAAAGACCGAGCAGTCGGCGGAGGTTCCACTCCTCAAAAAGGACCAGATGTGGAAGAACCTGCCATCGAAGGCGGACCTGCTGACAAAACCGCCGTTCGATTGGGTCGTCCTCAAAAAAGATGACACCGTGCTGGTCGTCAAACCGGTGCAGCCTCGGCCCAAGACGCTGGATCAAATGGCCGAGAAACGCAAACAGCTTTCGCAGCTCCCGAAGCCAACCCGCATGGCGGGCGAAAGTCAGGACGCTTTCACCGAACGGTTAAAAGCCTCCGTCATTGACGCGGGAAAAATGCGCAAGAAGTTGGAGAGCATCGAAGTCGAGTTGCCGGACACCACGAAAGTTTCCGAGGAACAAGACGATGCTTCCTATTTGCTCAACATCGTGAGCGATGTCAGCGACGTCATTCACTTCGAGGACATTGCGCTGCGGCGCGTCGATCTGTTGCTCGAACAGGCGGAACTCGAAGACGCCTACGAATTGCTGCTGATGTTGGATCGCCGCGCTCCCGGCTGGCTCAGCGCCAGCGAGCGGCTGAATCGGTTCTTGCTGCTGGATGCGCAGGGCAAGCTGTCGCGTGGCGAAGCCGAGCCGGCGTTCGTGCTGCTCGAACAAATGCACGGCCGAATCAAGGACGCGATCAATTCCAAAGACCCGCAAGTGCGCTATCCGACGATGGGGCAGGACCGCGAGAAGTGTTCCGCCGAATTAGGCAAGGTGATCGACATATTGATCGAGCCGGCGGTCCAAGCTCGCGATTTTCGGCAGGCTCGATTTCATCTCGCGCGGCTCATCAAACTCGAAGCGGAACATCCCAACGCGGTGAAGTGGCGCGAGCGGCTCGTGGCCGAGACCAGTCGCTTGCTGAGCGAGGCGGCGCAGGCGAGTGCCGCCAATAAGTTCGATCAAGCCGCTGCGATGGTGGACGAAGCCGCGCTCGTCTGGCCGGGGACTCCCAGCTTGAAGAATGCACATCGGCCCGTCAGTCAGCGCTGGCAGATTCTGAAGGTCGGCATGGTCGGCCCGGTCAATCCGGTTACGGGTTTTCCCTTCGCGACCGAGGCGACTCGCCGTCGCGAAGGCCTGACTCGGCTGCCGTTCTTCGAGCCGTCACGCATCGACGGCGGGGCGCGGTATCGCTCGCGGTTCCTCGAAAGTTGGGAGCCGACCGACCTCGGCCGGCAAGCGGTGTTCACGCTGCGGTCGAGTCGTTCGTCGTGGGAGTCGTCGCCGATCATCACCGCATCCGGAGCGGTCACAGCCTTGCTCGAACGACTCAACCCGGACTCGGGACACTACGACGAACGGCTCGCCAGTTTCATTGACGGGATCGCCGTGCGCGGGCCGTTCGAGTTCTCGGTGAAGTTCTCGCGAATTCCGGTGCGGACCGAATCACTCTTCGCAATGCCGCTCGGCACGAACGACCAGGCCAGCGCGGAATTGGATCAGCGCTACCGCGTGCAAGGCATGTCGGGAAAGTCGGTCTCGCTGCGGCGCATGGTCCTCGAACCAGAGCGTGTCCTGCAGCGTCACGTTGCCGAAATCACTGAGACCAGTTACCCGTCGTATGAGAAGGCGGTGCAAGGCATGCTCCGCGGCGAAATCTCAATGATGCCGAGTGTCCCGGTCTGGCAGCTCGATCAACTGGAAAAGAATGGCAACTTCTTCGTCCGCAAGTACGCGGTGCCGCAAACGCACTTTGTGCAATTCAACCCGCAGAGCAAACCGCTCCGCAGCGCGGAACTGCGGCGGGCTTTGTTGTATGGCCTCGACCGATCGCAAGTTCTGCGCGATGTGATCTTGCGCGACTTGACCGTGCGCACGTTGCGTGAAGCGCTGCCGAAAGCCAATGTCCCCGCCAAGCTGATTCCCGACAGCGGCCTGACGTATGACGACGTCAAGGGGGAACTTGTCTGGAGCGGCTTGTCGATGACCGACCAGGAATCGCGAAAATTCGCCGCGCTCAGCCCCGATCCCGAATACCGCAAAGCGCAGCAAATGCTGTTCAGACGGAGTCAGCCGAATCGCGGCCGGGTCGTCACCGCTCCGTGGGCGACGAACTTGTCGGCCTACAACACGGTCGTCACACCGCGCGAATCCGACCTGTCACTCGCCTTCGCACTGGCGGCCGCCGCGAAGAAAAACCTGGGGACCGAAATGCGGCCGTTGCGCATGATCTGCGAGCCGGAACCGCTGATCGAAGCTGCGGCCAAACGCTTGATCGACGAATGGAAGCGCCTCGACGTCACCGTCGAATTGGTCACAACTTCCGCTCCGGCCGAGGTCGCACGCCCGCAAGCAGTGGATCGACTCCCCGTCGCATCGGGCCAAGACGCCGTCGCCGCGTCCGCCGAGCCGCAAGCTTGGGACTTGGTTTATCGCACCGTTCGCTCGACCGAGCCGATGATGGAACTCTGGCCGTTACTCTCGCTGGATACGGTCGCGCGAGTGCAGTCGATCCGCTACCTGCCCGATTGGCTGCGGCAAGGCTTGATCGATCTCGACCGCACCGCCGACTGGGCCACCACGGTCGGGTCGCTCCAAGAACTGCATCGCCAACTGGCGGAGACCGCGCAATTTATTCCGCTGTGGGAAATCGACGACGCGCTCGTCTTCCGCAAGACCGTCCGCGGCATTCCGGATGCTCCGCTGCATCCGTATCACGATGTCGAGCTGTGGATTTCGGAGCCTTGGTACGCGACCGATTAGAGGGGATTGAAAATTGAAGATTGCAAATGAGGGAGATTGCAAATTGCATCTGCCACGACGGAGAAAATTGCAAATTGAGGAGCAGGCCACGCTGCCCAGGGGCGGTCGTTGGCGAAGCTCAAATTTCAAATTTCAAATTTCAAATTTCAAATTGCCAAGCCTGCTCTTCTTCATCTCCGTTTTCGCAGCACCCATCCTTGCGCAAGACGCTCCCACGACGTCAGCAGCCACGACTCCTGCGACTGCGGAGACCAAGCCGCCGAAGCCACCCGAACCGCCGCCGCCGATTCCCATGGAGTTGCAGCCCTATCGCGTGCGCGTCAGCGTTGCTTTCGATGAGCATCCGTCGCTGACCACTCGCGTGCGGCAGGAAGTGTTGGACGAGTTGACGGTCTGGATTGACCGGACTTATGGGCAGATGTGGGATGCCTCGGTCGAAGAAAATCACTGGCTCGCGCCGGAGAATGACGAAGGCTTGTCACGGCTGACTTGGCCGCAGGTCGGGACACAACTGGCGGACAAGGAACTCGACAAAGCGTTTGTGTTGTGCGTGTCGGGACACGGCGGACTGCTGCGTTTGTGTGGCCGTGAATGGGATCGGATGACTCGGCAACTCAGCGTGCGGCATGAGCGGTTCGTCGGCGATCGCCGGGCGCTGACCAACGAATTGGGTGTCCTGATTCGGGACTTGTTCCGCCCGCTGGTGTTGATCGAAAGCGTGGAAGCGGGCAAAGGCCGAGTGCGCGTTCGCGCCGGCGAGTTCCCGCCGGCCGATCCGAGTGTCGAACAATTGGCGAAAGGGAATTTTTTTCAGCCGGTGCTGCGGTCCTACAACAAAGATCGCGAAGTCACGCAGGTCCAAATGGTCCCGTGGTCGTACCTGCTGATGGAATCGAGCGACCGCGCTCACGGCGAATGCTCGATTCACACCGGCTTGCGTCTGCCGCTGGGAAAAAACAGCAAGCGCATGGAAAGCTGGGCCATCGGTGTGCGACCGTCGTTCGCCGAGACACGCATCCGCCTGACACCGCACAACAACCCGACGAAACCGCTGATCGGTTACCAAGTCAACATCTACGAGCGGGTCATGGTCCCCGCGCCGCAAGCTCCTCCCGCCGAAGAGAAGCCAGCCAGCGATCAGAAGCCAGCGCCCGGTGCGAAGGCTGCCGCCGACAAGGGGGATGACGCGGCCGCTGAAGTGGACGAACCGAAGAAGCCGGCCGGTCCGCAGTTTGTCGCGCAGTTCAATAAAGTGCGGGAGTTGATCACCAATCGGCGGGGTCGAGTCACCGTGTCGCTGAACCCGGAGCGGCCACTGATTTGGTTGTACGTTTCCAGCGGCGGCAACTTGCTCGGACGATTCCCGTTTATCCCCGGAGTCGCGTCCTCGACAACCGCCGAACTGCCGGACGATTCGTTGCGGCTGCAAATCGAAAGCCGCCTGGAACTGCTCCGAGCCGAACTGATCGACACGGTCGCGCGTCGAGCCTTGTTGATCGTTCGCGTGAAAGGAGCCGCCAAGGCGAGCGACTGGCCACGCTTCACCGAAACACTCGCCGAATTTGATCGCCAGCCGAATTCCAAATACTTCCAAACGCTGCTCGATGCAACCAAAGCGGGCATGCTCAAAAAAATGCAGCCCAAGAAGGACAAATCCCTCGAAAAGAAACTCGACAAGCTCTGCGGCGAATCGGCGGAACTGATCGCGCGCTACCTCAGCGACGAAAAAATCAAACTGCAACGTGAGGAATTGGTCGAACTCAAAAAATCCGCCGACGAGGCCGCCAACGATGCCGGCCGCCAACAAGTCCCCGCCGCCCGTAGAGCGGCTCCCGCGCCGGCTCCTGCGCCTGCTCCCAATCCCGCGCCGGCGAATGCCAATCCAGCTACTTTCTGATGAGCACCCGCAACGACTCATCTCGCCTCCAGAAAGTTGGAGCCGCGACCGTCAGCGCATTTGGGGTCGGGTGTTCGGTTTTTCGGAATTGGCGGGAGTGAGCGCCGTTTGCAATCTAAGCCTTCTTCCCGCCAATTCCGAAAAACCGAACACCCGACCCCGCTTCCTGACACTCGCGGCTCCTGTATTCGCCGCTCCCACTCACGAGACGCCTGATGAAACTCAAATGCTTGCCGGCGGATTTTCGAGTCACCGAATTGACCGACCGTGTGACCGATGGCCGAGGTCCGTTCGCGCTGTACCGGCTGACCAAAAAATCGCTCGGCACTCCGGAAGCCATCGACGCGATTCTGAAACGTTGGAATCTGGCTCGGCAACAAGTCAGCTACGGCGGCCTGAAAGACCGGCACGCCATCACCGAGCAGTTCATCACGATCAAGAACGGCCCGCGCAACGATCAGATGCAGACGAATCTCGAACTGAACTACCTCGGCCAAACCGACCGGCCATTCGACTCGGCAGACAATATCGGGAACCGCTTTGAGATCGTGATGCGTTCGCTGAGCGACGACGAAGTGGCGCGAGCCACTCAAGCGATCGGCGACGTCACGATCAACGGCATCCCGAATTATTACGACGATCAGCGTTTCGGCTCGCTGGGACAGTCGGGCGAGTTCATCGCCGTGCCGTGGTGCCGAGGCGATTACGAACGGGCGTTATGGCTGGCGCTCGTGGACCCCAACGAACATGACCGGCCGAACGACCGCGACGAGAAACAACTGCTCCGCGACCGCTGGGGCGACTGGCTGGGCCTGAAAACTGACATGCCGCGCGGCAGCCGGCGGAGCATCGTCACGTACTTGGTCGATCATCCGACGGACTACCGCCGCGCCCTGGCGTTGATGCGACTCGACCTGCGTGGCTTATGGCTCTCGGCGTTTCAAAGCGCCGTGTGGAATCGGCTGCTGGCCGAGTCGCTGCGCGACCTCTGCCGCCCGGAACAACTCTGCGAGGTTGAGTTCGGCGAACGCCCCGCGCCGTTCTTTCATTCGCTCGACGAATCGCAACGCTGGGAACTCGGGAGCCTCGAACTGCCGCTCCCCTCCGGCCGGCTCAAGCTCGAAAATGGCCCGCTGTTCGATCGCCTTCAGCGAGTGCTCGCCGAGTTCGGCCTCGAACCGCGCACGATGCGTGTGAAATACCCGCGCGATGTCTTCTTCTCGAAAGGACAACGAGCCGCGGTCTACTTGCCCGGAAACTTGCAACATCTCTGCGACCGCGATGAGTTATACGACGGTCGCCGCAAGCTGACGTTGTCGTTCGAGCTTCCTCGAGGTTCCTACGCGACGATCCTCATCAAGCGTCTGACTGAGGCGAACTCACACGCAGTGTCCTGATTCGGATCGCAGGCATTAGCCGCGCGGCGCTAGCCTGAATTATTCATGGCGCATCAAACAGCCGCCGAAGGCCATCGGCAAGCGAATGCCACGAGTCACACGTGCTGGGTGTGGGTGGTTGAGTTGAAGGCGAGATAAACCTCCCCCTTTCCCCCAAGGGTTT
>CAMDDX010000239.1 GCA_945893075.1 Planctomyces sp. SH-PL62
TCGGCCCGCGAGAAATTGTGGCAGCGTGAGTCCGCCAAGTCCGAGCACACCCGCCTGCACGAAGCTGCGGCGCGTCCCCCCTTCACAATCAGTCGCAGATCGTCCGGTGACTTTCAGCATGGGACTGTCTCAAGCACAAATGGAAAGGAAGAACGACATCTTTTGAAGTCGATCAACTCACGGTCGCTTCTTGATCTCTTCCCGCAATTCGTTGAGTTCCGCGCGGAGGCGTTTGAGTTCGGTCCGCAGGTCTTCGTTAGGTTCGTCAGCGGGTGCCTGTTTGCGTCCCGGTTCGGAATGCTTGACGTTGGGTTCGGCGTGCTGGCCTTTTTTCGGCGAGGGCTGTTGCTTCGCGTTCTGTTTGTGACCTTGATGGTGTTCTCGCTCCATCGCATCCGCCTTGTGCGCCAGTTCCTCGGCGACGTCGTGGAGTCCCGCCGCATTCAGATTCTCGACCGCGACGCGGATGTGCTTGATGCGCAGCCCTGTTTCCTCCACAGCCTCCGGCGGATGTTTGCCGGCGTGCTTCGGGTCGCTCTTCCGTTCTCGGTGTTCGCGCAATTCGACCAACTCACGCTCCATCGCGGCACGGTGCTTTTGCAACTCCACGTGAGCCTCTTTGTTCTTTGATTTATCAGCGTGTTCCAATTTCTCAGCTATCCCCTTGAGTTGCTGATGCAACTCGTCTTCACGGTTGGAGGCTTTCGCCGATTTCGGTTCGTGCTCCTGAGCCGCCTGCAACAATTCTTTGACTTGGCGGTTGAGCTTTTCCGCCTCTTCGCCGCGTCCTGCCTTTGCCGCCTGATCGGCCTCTTTCTGCACGGCCTTCGCTTTGGCACGCAGTTCATCCGCTTCCGATGACCAAGCCGCCGTTGTCACGCAGACCACCAGAACCACCGACGCCAATGTCCAAATGAGGTTTCGCATTTCAATGCCTCCGGAAATGGGGAGAACAGATCGCGGAACATCGTAGCCGGCATCGGCCAACATGCCATCCGCAACCGGCGGACAACTCAACGCAGCTTAGTAGCCACGTCTCGCCAGAGCGTGGGGTTCTTCACCTGCGGCCCACGCTCTGGCGAGACGTGGCTACGTTGAAGCGCGACGGCGGACAACTCAACGCAGCCCCAGCAGCGGGAGCGAGTCGCGGTGGATCAGCGTCTCGATGGCTTCGATGCTCAATCGCGGCAGCGCGGTGCCGGCGAGCATGTCGTTGAGTTTCCTCAAACCATCGAGCGTCGCGTTGACCGTCGTGAAGGGATAGTCGGTGCCGAACAAGACTTTGTCCCAGACGCCGTACTCCTGCACGAGCATCAGGCTGTGGTAAAGCTGGAACGGCCGGTAATGCAGCGCGCTGAGATCGCAGAAGACATGCGGATGCTTGCGAGCCGTGACGACCGCCTCCCCTTCATACGGGTGGCCGAGATGAGCCATGATGATCCGCACTTCCGGGAACCGCGTCGCCACCACATCCAGATGCCGAGGCAACGTGCATTCCAGCGGCGCTTGAGCGACGAAGGTCGTACCCGTGTGCAGCAGCACCGGCAAGCGATGCTTGGTCGCGTAGTGCCAGAGCGAATCGAGCCGCGATTCATCCGGTCGAAAGCCCGCGTACATCGACAACAGCTTGATGCCGCGCAGGCCGAGGGCTTGGTGTCCGAACCGCAACTCTTCTTCCCAACCCGGCTGCGTCGGATCGACCGAGAGAAAACCGATCAGCCGCGCCGGATCGGCGGCGACGTAGTTCGCGACGTATCGGTCATCGACCCACAAACCGCTCAGTCGAGCTTTGCCGCCGAAGACGATCGTGATCGTGTCGTCGGGCGCGGAGGCTCGATAAGCGTCGTAGGTCACGGTCAGGTCCATCTCGACGCCGGCCTTTGCTCGCTTGGCTTGAAGTCGAAAATCGTCGCTGAAGTGTGCGGGGTATTCCCAGGCATGACTGTGGACGTCGATGATCATGAGGCGTCTCCGAGTTCGACAATGCGACGGGGTCGGGAGTCTTTTTCAGGTCGGCGTATCGCAGGTTGGCAGTTTCTCGCGAGCTGACATCCAACGGCCATTTATCCGACCTAAAAAAGACTCCCGACCCCTTTGGCGGCATTAAAGGGCCGGCCACAGTGACAACACCGACTCCACATTTCCGAAGTCACCAAAGAGATGATCCGGTTCCGACTTAGCGAGTTCGGCGACAGAATAAGCACCGGTCGCGACGGCGATGACGCGGGCTCCGATCGCTCGGCCGCAGCGGACGTCGGCGGGTGTGTCACCGATGACCCAGAGCTTGTCGGGATCAATCGTTTGCGGAGCATGTTGCTCGGCCGCCATTGCGAGGGCTTGCCGAGCGACATCATCACGGTCGGCGTGGTCGTCGCCGTAACCGCCGAATGCGAAATGCTTGGCCAAGTCGTAATGCCGCAACTTCAGCCACGCCGCCTCGCGATAGTTGCCGGTGAGTAGTCCCATTCGCACGTCGCTGCGAGTGCTCAACCGCGCGAGTATCTCACGCACGCCGGGATAGACGACTCCCTTCCGATTGGCGATTTCGGCGGGGAGCACTCGCAAGTACGCCTCCTGCAATTGAGCGTGCGTTGAATCCGATTCTTCCAATCCATGAAACCGAATCAGGTCTTGTCCGATGCCCCGATCCGTCCGCCCCGCCGTCGGGATGCCGTCGGTCGGCGCGGTGACTCCAAATGCGAGCTCCAACGCCCGCTCGATTCCCGCTTGCCCCGCACCGCCGGAGTGCAGCAGGGTTCCATCGATGTCGAAGAGGATGATGTGCATGAGCGAAATGTCCAAAGTCCAACTTCCAATGTCCAATGAATGACCAATGATTCAATTCCTCATTAGTCATTGCGACTTGGGTCTTGGGCATTCCAATCGCCATTGTCTTGATGCCCGCAGCGGCGGACGGATACCGTGCTGGGAATGAACGGCATTCGCAGTTTACCAAGATGGAGATCTCGATGAGTGTTGTGGCCAGCGTCCAGGAAAGCACCGTGCTTGCGGTCCTGCTGCAACTGGTGGTCATTCTTGCCGCGGCGCGTTTGTTCGCGGCGGCGTTTCGCTGGCTGAAGCAGCCGGCGGTGGTCGGTGAGATCGCGGCCGGGTTGGCCTTGGGGCCATCGCTCTTCGGACGGTTTTGCCCCGAGTTGTCGCTGCGCGTCTTCGATCCGTCGGTGAGTGTCGTGTTTGAGGTTCTCAGCCAACTCGGCCTGATCCTGTTGCTGTTTCTGGTGGGGCTGGAGTTCGATTTCAGTCACCTCGGCCGGCACGGCAAATCGGCGCTCTGCATTTCGCTGATGGGAATCGTGCTGCCGTTTGGGTTGGGATTGGGCTTGGCTCCGTTCATGCACCCGTACCTTGAGCGAACGGCATCTGGCGAGCCGGTTTCGTTTCTGGGCTTTACGTTGTTCATGGGCATTGCGATGTCGATCACAGCGATCCCGGTCCTGGGGCGGATCATGCTGGAGTTGAACATCACGCGGACTCGGCTGGGAGCGATCACGATCTCGGCCGCCGCCGTCAACGATGCCTGCGGGTGGATCATTCTGGCAACGATCTCCAGCATCGTGGCTTCACGGTTTCAGCTTGGCCAGACGCTGACCATGATCGGGGCGACGTTGATTTTCTTCTTGATGATGCTGTTTGCGGCGCGGCCGGTGTTGAAGCGATTGGTCCAACTCGCGCTGCGCCGCGAAGGGAGCGAACTGGGCTTCAACAGCTTCGCGGTGTTGCTGGTGCTGTTGTTCTTGTGCTCGATGGCGACCAGCTTGATCGGCATCAGTGCAATCTTCGGAGCGTTCCTGTTGGGGACGATGCTCTCTGACGAACCCGAATTTCGTGACGCGGTCTCCGGCCAGCTTCGCAATTTTCTGACGGTCTTCTTTCTGCCGATCTTCTTCACCTATACCGGACTGCGGACGGATCTGGGGACGTTGCAGTCCGGGACGCAGTGGCTGTTCTTCGGCGGAGTGCTGGCCTGTGCTGTGCTGGGCAAGCTGGGAGGCTGCGGCGTGGCGGCGTGGCTGACGGGCTTCTCTCGCCGCGAGGCGTTCATCGTCGGAGCGATGATGAACACACGCGGTTTGATGGAATTGATCGTGATCAACGTCGGCCGAGATTTGGGAGTCGTCACCGACAGCGTCTTCTGCATGTTGGTGTTGATGGCGCTGCTGACGACGATGATGACCACGCCGCTGTTGCTGCTGGGCATGCGCGGCACCGAACTCGAACCGTTCATTCGTGAGAGCGGGTTTCTCGCGTTGTCGCCGGACGAGACGCAGACTGCCTCGAAATAGCTGGGATTATTCCTACCTCCTGCTGGAGGAAACAGACTGCCGCGCACTAACCCGACGCGCAAGCGAGGCTAATCCGTCACGACAGCCTCGCTTGCGCGTCGGGTTAGTGTGGAGCCATGAATAAACCAGGCTAAGTGGCGAATTGTTGCTGAAAACCCTCGTTGACCGACTGCTCCGAGTGCGGCTACGTTCCCCGCCTCGATGGGGCGGCTGGTTGGAATTCCGCTCGTGGGGCGGAGAGGTGCAAGGATGCGACTCGTCAGCGTGTGTTGTCTCTTGGCGGTCATGTCGTTCGCTGTTTGGAGTGTTCGCGCGGCGGATGATGCGACTCCCGCCGTTCCCGATACGACCAAGCCGGCGTCGGCCGAGCGAGTGTTGCTGCTACAGACCGGCAAGATCGTCAAAGGTGCGGTTCGGCAGACCACGGCCGGTTATGTCGTCAACGTGCCGGGCGGGCAGTTGGTGCTGCCGTTCGATCAGGTGCGGTTCAATGCGGAAGACCTGGAAGACGCTTACCGTCTGCAACGTTCGTCGTTGCCGGAACGTCCGGTGTCGGCACACATCGACTTGGCTCGCTGGTGCCATACCAACGGAATGCCGGATCAAGCGTGCAAAGAACTGCGCGATGTCTTGCGGATCGAGCCGGAATCCACGATCGCGCGGACCATGCTGCAACGGATCAACGATCAACTCCTGGCCACCAAGGAACTCCCCGCCGTCGCGGCTCGGAATGGGCAGTATTCGATGCTGGGCGATCCCAAGCTGGGAGTTCCCGCCGAGACTCTGGGTGGTTTATCGCGCGAGGCGGCGTTGGATTTTGTTTCCAAAGTGCAGCCGTTGCTGGTCAATCGCTGTGCGACTGCCGGATGCCACGGGCTGGGATCGGGGAACTCGTTCGAGCTGCAACGCACGAAGCTCGGCAAGTCTCCCCCCAAGTCTCATTCGGAACGCAATCTGGCCGCCGTCCTGGAACACATCGACCGCCAACAACCGCTGAGTAGTCCATTGCTAGTGAAGCTGCGCGGCGAAGCGAAATCCAACGTCATTCGCCAATCGCACGGCGGCCTGTCGCGCGAGCAAACGCAGACGCTCCGAAATTGGATCGAAGCGATCTCTCAGAAACCGGAACCCGTCGCGCCGGCGAAAGCCGAGTCCGAACCGCAGGACGACGACACGAAGACCGAGTCGCCGAAGCTCCGATCCGACGCCAAGAGCAACGACGACGGCGACGACAACCTCTATCGCCGCTTGGTGCGCGAACTGCGGTCGGGTGAAACGAAAGACTAATCCGATGCGTCAGTTTGAATGTTGCGATTTTCGTTAGCCACGAAGTGGCGACGGAGTTTAGCCGTGGGCGCGAGCCCACGGAAAAGTGGCGGAAGAATGGTAAAGCCCTGGAAGGGCGACGCTCCGACCATGATCCGCATGATGGCGTCGCCCCTATCGGGGCTGAGCTGGCAATGAGACCCGAAAACCGTGGGCTTGCACCCACGGCTAAATCCCGTCGCCGCTTCGCGGCTGAAGACCGAGCAACTTCAAAACTTGCGCTTCGGATTCATTTTTTACCCGACGCACCAGCGGCGAATGAGCTTCTCATACAGCGCGGTGCCGCGCTCTAACTGGTCCAGTTCGATCCATTCATCCCAGGTATGAGCCTGCGCGATGTCGCCGGGGCCGAGGACCGCCATCTGCTTGAGTTCGGTCAGCATCGCTCCGTCGGTGCCGTAAGCCACGGTCTTCGGACACGGTCGGCCGGCCAGTTGTACCAATTCTTGGATGAAGGCTGATTTCGGATCGACATACAACGGCATCGCGCCGCTGCGGAATTCAAACTGCAAGCCACACCGCTCGGCGGCCTGCCGCGCGCGGTCCAACAGTAACTGCGGATTCTGGCCCGGCATCGGCCGGTAATAGACCGAGCAGACGCTCTGCGGAGCGGTGATGTTGAAGGCGTGTGTGTGATCGTTGATGCCGATGTTCCAACTGATGATCGGCGGATCGAAATCGGGATGCTGCCACGCGGGATCGACGAGCGTCTCGTCGTGAATCGCTTTCATCTCGACGAGGAACGGGATCATCGCGAGGTTCGCGTTGAGTCCCTCGCGCGTGCTGCTGTGCGACGCTTTGCCAATCGACGTCGCGAGAAATCCGAACGTCCCTTTGTGAGCGTACACGACTTCCAGATGCGTCGGCTCGCCGATGATTCCTTTGGCGTCGCCGGCAATCATCTCGCGGAACAGCGTTGAACTCTTCGCGACGGACTGAGCTCCGCCGTAGCCGATTTCTTCGTCCGCCGTGCAGGTGATGTAGATCGGCTGCTTGAGGTCCGCGACGCGAATTCGTTCGACCGCCGCGATCGCGCACGCGACCGAGCCTTTCATGTCGCAACTGCCGCGACCATACAACTTGCCCTCTTTGATCGTCGGCTCAAACGGCCCATGCTTGTCGGTAAACCACGGGCTGGCCGGCACGACGTCGGTGTGGCCAAAGTACGCTAGGCCCCCTTTCCCTGGCCCCAGCTTGCCGACGACGCTCGCCTTGCGAACGCCGTTCTTGTCGTCGTACTCCAATCGTTCGGTTTCAAAGCCGAGCTGTTTCAACGTCCGCTCGACATGATCGGTGATCGGCACGTTGGACTTCGAGCTGACGGAATCGAAGCGGATCAATTCGTTGAGATGCTGAATGGCGTTCATGTTTTCCCTTGGAGTGCTGCGGCTCGACGCAGCCCTCCATTCATTTGAAAGAGTGACGTTCAAAGTTCCGAAACCGTTGCTACGAGAATCGGCTTCTGGTCGGCTGCGTTCCTGGCGATCATCGCGTCTATTCCAATTGGATGGAGGGCTGCGTCGAGCCGCAGCACTCCAAGGTTTCACAGCTTCAGCACGTCGGCCATCGAGTACAGGCCGGGTTTCTGTAGGGCGATGAACTTCGCCGCAGCGAGTGCTCCGTATGCGTAGCTGTCGCGCGTGTGGCTGCGGACGGTGAGGTCGATGGTTTCACCCATCAGGCCGAAGACGATGGTGTGTTCGCCGACGTTGTCGCCGGTGCGGAGCGCGTGATAGCCGATCTCCTTGTGAGGCCGCTGACCCGGCCGGCCGCTGCGGCCGTGAATGTGGTCGGTTTGTCCCATTTCTTCCGCGACGATCCGGCCGAAGGCGAGCGCGGTGCCGCTGGGAGCGTCCTCTTTGAACCGATGATGCCGCTCGATGATTTCGACGTCGGCACCTTCCGGGTTGTCCTTAAGCACTCGCGCGGCGTCGCGCACGAGCTTCATCAGCAGGTTGACCGCAACGCTCATGCTGGGAGACCAGACCAGCGGAATCTGTTTCGCGGCCTCTTGCACGGCGGCCCGTTGTGCGTCGTTGAATCCCGTGGTGGCCACGACTAACGGCAGCTTGCGAGCGACACACAGCGGCACGAGATGCTCGGTCGCTTCCGGCACAGAGAAGTCGATGACGACATCGACCGGCGTGGAAAGTTCGGAGGCGATGACAACGCCCGACTTGCCGCAACCAGCGACCTCGCCAGCATCCTCGCCGTAGCGTGGGCACTTCGGCGAATCGAGCGCGGCGACCAACTGCAACTCGGCATCCTGGAGCGTGCAGGCCACGATGCGTTGTCCCATGCGACCCGCCGCGCCATGAACAGCGACTCGAAGGCGTTGACTCATCGGTGATCCTTTTCTGAGAGCGTATTCGGTGAGCGGCAGAGCGTAGCCGTGTCCGCGCTGGCTCGGAAGCGTCGCATTCGCGAAGTCCACGCTGGGGTCGCAGACGAACCCAAAGTGCGAGTTTTGGAATCGCACATTTATTGAATCGACGCCATCCGGCAACCTTCCGCGCGTGGCTGACGAACGGCGAGCGTCGCCGCTTGCTACAATTCGCCATCATGACGACACCGCTTTCCAAAATTCTCGATCTGACTCCGGCGGAACTCACCGACTGGATCGTCGCGCACGACTGGCCAAAGTTTCGAACTGGGCAACTGCGGCGCTGGCTGTTCCGCCGCCGAGCGACCACGTTCGAGCAGATGACCGACTTACCCCAAAAGCTTCGCGAGCAACTTGCGGCGGAGTTCCAACTCTTCGCCGCTGAAGTCGAGTCGCATCAAGTCGCGGCGGATCGGACCGAAAAACTGCTGCTCAAGCTGACCGACGGCGAGCACATCGAATGCGTCGTGATGCGCGAACCGGAGCGAGTCACCGTCTGCATCAGCACGCAAGTGGGCTGTGCGATGGGCTGCGTGTTTTGTGCCAGCGGGATGCTCGGCTTGAAACGGAATCTCTCGGCCGGCGAGATCATCGAACAGGTCTTGCGGATGCAAGCGGTGATCGGTGCCGATGAGCGGATCACGAACATCGTCGTCATGGGGATCGGCGAACCGCTGGCGAATCTCCCCGCGCTGCTGCAATCGCTGGAGGCTTTCAATTCGCCCGACGATCTGGGTTTGGGATCGCGGCACATCACCGTTTCGACGGTCGGCTTGCCGGCGAAGATTCGCGAGTTCGCTCGCATCGGCAAGGAATACAACCTCGCGATCTCGCTGCACGCGCCGAACGATCAGGTGCGCGACAAGCTGGTCCCGGTCAACGACAAGATCGGCGTCAACGCGATCCTCGAAGCTGCCGACGAGTATTTCGAGATCACCGGCCGCCGAGTGACCTTCGAGTATGTGCTGCTCGCCACGGTCAACGACGAACCGCAGCACGCTCAGCAATTGGCCCAACTGCTGCGAGGCCGCTGCGCTCACGTGAATCTGATCCCGATGAACGGCGTCTCGGTCTTGCCGTTCCACGAACCGGCCGCGCCGCGCACTCAGCAGTTCGTCGCCATCCTCGAACAAGCCGGCATCCCCGTCACCGTTCGCAAGCGCAAGGGTGCCGACATCGACGCCGCCTGCGGCCAACTGCGGCTTAAGGCCGAACGCAGTCAGTGATTGGCCACCAACGGGACTGCATTTTTCTCGCTGGGGAGATCGTCCGGAATTCGACAAATCGAGAACTGCCAGCGCGCGGCTGAGTCACCGACGATCCGTAGCGCGCGTGACTCGGACGATTCCCGCCGCAACTCGACGACCGTGAACGCGGTGCCGCGCACTCGCAATGATTGTTCGTGGTTGGCATCTCCGCTGAACGGGGTGGGCCGAAGTCCGCGGGATCCGAGTCGATCCAGCACCGCTTGCAAATCGAGTGTGGTGAGTTCGTCTCCCGACGCGAGCGACAAACTCCATTCACGGAACAAATCCTCGAACGCGCGGCCTGTCGCTCGTGCGAGGTTTAAGGTGCCACTGGTCCGCGATTCGACCAGTCGGCGGACGAGATCAGGGCCATGCCGTTCGACACACCAGCGCGTGAACAGAAACGTGGCTCCGCGACAACCGGGGTTGCGCCACAAGCCGGCGCGATAGTAGTCGGGAACGACGAGCGGGTATCGGGACGGTTCCTCCAGAAACGCGGCGAGGCGATGGTCCAGGTTGCTCCAACCTGGCTCCGCCATGTGCGCGAGTGCTTCGCTGAGCCAGTCTTCTTCCTCGGACAGCTTGCCGTCTTGACCCACCAGCCGCTGACTGATGCACGCCGCGTGCGCGACTTCATGCGACAACAAATCGCGCAACGCTGGATCGCTGGGAAGAGCGGAGTTCAAGAACAGCATGTCCCCGCGATTGCCCAGCGGCGGCGGCACATCGAGTCGAAAATCGCTGCTGCGCACCATTCCGCCGATCGACGTGCGGCCCCCTTGCAACCGGGAGAGCCACGGCGTCAACACCACCGCGAAGCGACCGTCGTGATCCACATCTTGCAACGTGCCAAATTGCGATTCGATGCGCGGTATCACGTCCGTTTCCAGCGTTTGCATCAGTTCTTCGATTCGCGACTGCGGGACTTCGCCGTCCGGCAGTTGTTGATCGATGAAGACGCGGACGCGGTGTCCGCAGGCGACGCTGCGAGCCGTGATTCGCGCGTATTGTTTTGGATCGTCGAGATCCCCGTCGGTGACGTGAAGGAAGAACTCGCGAGCGGTGCCAATCGGTTGTTCGGGCTTTGTTAGCCACGAAGTGGCGGCGGAGTTTAGCCGTGGGCGCGAGCCCACGGAAAATTCGATGAATCGGTTCGTCAGCCCTGAAGGGGCGACGCTTGATTCCCGCTGGGAATTCAAGCGTCGCCCCTCCGGGGCTTGATCGTCCTGTTTGTTGCAAGACCGGGGGTTGTCACCCCCGGCTAAATTCCGTCGCCGCTTCGCGGCTGAAATCTGCGCAACATCACGAATCGTTCTGCAAGCTTGTGTGCGGTGCGCCGTTCTTGGGGTGAGGCGGAGTCGCACCGTGCATTCCTCCGCTGAGTCGCCCAGGCAGCCGATCACCAGCCGATACCGAGCACCGGCCGGCAACTCGCAAAGGGCGATCGAGTCGTGATCGTCCAGTTGATACCATGCGTGATCTTGCCAATGGGGCGAGAGGACGACGTCGGCGGCTCGTTCCGGTCGTGCGGCTCGCAACACGAGCACACCGCTCGCCAAAAGCAGCATCGCCAGCAGAGTCATCACAGTCCGACGTCGATTACGGCGCATGAATCTTGCGATTCGTCGGGAGCAAGAGCGGCTGTTTGACGGCCGGAGCAGGCGGGCCGCCTGCTCTACGAGAAGTCATCGGGCCGGCGCGGTCGGCAGAATCAGGCGATTCCGGAGAGTTTGTGGCGGTGCGTCGTCGCGGTTGAGCACACCGGAGCTTTCATGCCTGCGACAGCGATTGCTCGGCAATTGCCAGCCGCAAGCTGGCAAGTCGGGGCAAATTGGGGCCATCGGTGAATCTTCGGCAAAAATTGCATCGAGTCTGGCCGAATCACTGATTACGATGCGGTCGCCTTCCGCGCAGGAGATCGTCCATTCGGACGCCGCCGTAACTCATCGGATTTAGGAGTGGCTCATGTCTCGTTCATCGCAACTGTTTGCTCGCGTCGTGTTGGGATCGTGTCTGACGGTGTTGCCGATGGGGTTCGCCTGCTCGGCGGAACGTCCGGCTGCAGTGGCTTCGGGCAACGAAGTTCTGAAATACACGGCACCGTCCGGCGAGTCCTTCGTCGCGATTGGTCTGAAGGCGAAAGACCTTCCCGAAGTCAAACAGACTCGGCATCACGTCGTGCTGATGGACACCTCCGCCAGCCAGTTTGGCGAACACCGCGTGCAAGGCTTCGCTCTGCTGCAAGCATTTTTGCGCGGCCTGCCCAGCGACGACCTCGTCAGTCTGTTCGCCGTCGATGTGCAAGCGACGCGGCTGACTCCGGAATTCGTGGCCCCCACCAGCGACGCGGTTCGCGATGCCGTCGCGATGTTGCGTCAGCGAGCTCCGCTCGGAGCGACCAACTTCAAAGCGGCGCTCGATGCTGCGGCCGAGGCGCTGCCGAAAGATTCTGTCAGCACTGTGCTCTATGTCGGCGACGGAATGAGTTCCGTGAATCTGCTGACGGCCGATTCGTTGCGGCAGTCAGTAAGCGATCTCCGCACGCGGCAAGTGCCGGTGTCGAGCTACGCCGTCGGCCCGCGCCGCGATCTGAAGCTGCTCGGCGTTCTGGCTCAACACACCGGCGGCGTCGTGTTGGTGGATGATGGTGGCGACTCGAGATCGGCGGCCAGCGACCCGAACGTCGTCGGTCAACAACTCGCTCAGGCCGCGACGTCGTCCGTCTTCTATCCCGAACAACTGGAGATCGCCGGATCGGAAGTGACGCTCGCCACCGCGCAGCCGTTGCCGTTGCGAGCGGATCGCGAAACGTTCGTGCTTGCTCAAGGACAACTCGCGAGCGACGGATCCTTGGTGGCCGTTGGTCAATTCGCGGGCAAGCCGCTGCGGATGCAGTGGTCGGTGGATGGCCTGCGCAGCGAAACCGCGTCGCCGTTCGTGGCGGCTGCGTTCCGCCAAGCGAACAAGGATGGAGGTTTCGTTCCGTACGCCGGTCGCGAATTGCTCGTCACCGCCTGGAATGAATTTGACCAACGCATTGAACTCTTGGCCGCCGAAGGGACTGCCGCGCAGACTCGACATCAACA
>CAMDDX010000240.1 GCA_945893075.1 Planctomyces sp. SH-PL62
GTCCTTTGATGGGGAAAATTGCTTCTGATTTAGCAGACAAAATAATTGTGACAGATGATAATCCTAGATCAGAAAATCCTGCAAATATACGGCAGCAAATATTAAAAGAATGTGCTTTGAAAGCACATGAAATTGGTGACAGACGTCAAGCTATTGCATATGCTATTGCACATCTTCAAAAAGGTGATACCCAGGGGCGAAGCCGCGAAACAAAACACACCGGTTTTCGACCGACACCAGATTCCTCCAATACCAACTTTGCATCACCCCAGTTCAACGTTTCGTTCGCCGCCGTTTGGCGGCGGGGCGAGGTGGGGGCGAAACGCGCAGTTTCAAGCCTGGCAGCAGCGGCGTTTCGTAGATCGTGTCTGGCGGAAACTCTTGGATATCCCAGTCGTCGCGGACGCGGCGATAGACCCACAGCTTCGGCCGGCGAGGCTCTTCGCGGATATCGAAGACCCAGTACTCCTGAATGGTCGGCACTCGCAGGTACAACGCAACATTGCAAAACAAATCTTTGTTGACGTCGGTCCTACGCAGGACTTCCCCAACGATGAACGGTTCGGCTTCGCGCCAGTCATCAAGATCCTCGGCATACACGGCGATGTCCGGTTCCGGAGCGGTCGTCAATTCGACCCCCGGCACAAATACGCGAGCACGATTAGTCACGTAGCCCACGATCTCCATATGCTCGTCGCGGTAGCGCGCGAGTTGGTGATAAATATGTTTCTCAACGACGTCGTGCTCACGGTTCGGTGCGGGGGAAACAAACAACCTCCCGAAGATGACTTCGTAGTCGTAGCCGAGGCGAAACTTGGCGTGCTCCAGTTCTTCGTCGGTGACGAGTCGGCCGTGGCTCTTCGGGCCGAAGCGAATGGTGGTGGTCAGCATGTGGCGATCCTGCGGACGAGAACTCCAGAAATCAGAGCGAAGGCAGTGAAAGGGAACCGCAAATTAAAGTAGACCGGTCACTCCGTGACCGGAATCTTCGAGTCACGGAGTGACTCGTCTACTTTGGGCTACTCGAACTTGATCCACGAAATCTGCGTGACCAATTGATTGAGCGACGCGAACGACAGGTGCGCGTTGGTTGCGAAACGCGGCGTGTTGTTCGCGGGAAACGTGGCGAGCGAAGCATCGCCGACCAGGAACACGTTGAAGTCTTTCGACAGATTCTCGTAGCCGGCGGTCGTCTTGCAGAAACACATGTCGGTCGCGTAGCCGGTCAGCAGGACGTGGCGGATGCCGTTCGCTTTCAGAAACTTTCGCAGCGGCTCGTAGCCTTCTGAGTCGTAGATCACGACGTCGTTGGGATCGACGTCGATGTCCTTCGTGACCGGGATCGGCTGTTGCCAGAAGCCTTCGTTGTTGTACTTCGCGCTGGAGTCGAGACCGGGGAACTGGCGGAAGTAATCTTTGACCGGGTTCTCGGCTGACAGTGAAATCGTTTCGACGAGCGGTTGGCCTTTGTATTCAAAACTCTTCAGCTTGGCGGTGAGTTCCTCCGCACCTTGTTGCCTGTCGGCGTCGCTCGGCTTGGCTCGCAGCGAGCGATACAGCTTCTTGCGGATCGCGTCTTCGCCGCCGGGGAGGCTGTACATCACGAGCGGGACTTTGCTGCGTGCCGTCTTCAAGAACGGATTGATGACTTCGTGCGTGTGCCGCGCGGCGAGATGATTTTTGTCCGGCGTGCAGAAGTCGCAGACTCCGGCGGGTTCGGGCGTGTTCCAGCCTTGGCCGTCGTCGATGCCCCACGGATGGACCATGATGACGGCGGTGGCTTTGGCTTGCAGACGGTTTGGCATCTCGACAATACCGCGCGCGTTGTAGGAGAACCGCCACGCTCGGACAGAGAGATTGGCGTCCGGTTCGTTGACGAGGATCGGCGCTTCAAAGCGACGCTGTTCGCGAACCGGTTCGACGAACTCCGGATGATCTGCCAGCAATGGCGGCGGATCTTTGAGCGGCGTCAGTTTGTTGGCATAGGTGCGTGGTTCGACTTTGTCGTCCGCAGCCACGGTGGCGATCAATGTGGTCGTCAGCAGGGACAGTGCATACCAGGATCGCAGTTTTATCACGGGACACCTCCGGGAACTCGACGTCGAACTGAGCACGCCACGGCCGACGATTCGTCAGACCGACGGGCGAGATGTTGTCGCGGTCGCATTCCAGAAGGCAAGCGTTGAATGGATTCACGAAGCGGCGATCAGCCGATCAGCTCCGTTGCCGCCGATCCAGTCCTAGGCACTGTCCCGTAAATCGAATGAGCCGCATGGCGCTAGCCCCGGTTCTCGTCACACAAACCGGGGCTAGCGCCCTGCGGCTGATTTACGGGACAGTCCTAAAAGTCCGTGTCACTGCCGGATTCGCCGTTGGCGAGGTCGGTGATCTTGTCGAGTGCTCCGCCGTTGTCGGCGACGAGGTTGGCCCAGAAGGCGTCCAGGCTGGAACTGCCCGTCAGCGTGTCGGCGTCGTTGTCATTGAAGACGGTTTGGCTCGCGCCGTCGTCGCCATTGAACCGGAAACCTTCCGTCAGTCCGCCGCCGTTCTTGATGTTGGCGACTCGCGACGCGTAGGTGGCACCGCTCGTCCATTCTTTCAGGATGTGGGCCAGCGCATGAGAGTCGTCGTCATAGGCTGTGAAGCCGGCCACGAGGATGTCGTCGTCGTTGTTGCCGACGATACGGTCCGCGCCGCGACCGCCGATGATCAGGTCTCGGCCCTTGCCGCCGATCAGATCATCGTTGCCATCACCGCCGAGGATCAGATCGTTGCCTCCGCCACCTTTGACGTTGTCGTTTCCGGCACCCGCGTGGATGCACGCCGCGACGTTGATCGAGTCGCTGATCTGAATGTAGTCATCGGCCGCTTGGCCGAAGATGACGATCTCGGCGAAACCTCCGGCGGGCGGAGCAACGGTCTGTTGGAAGACCACGGTGTCGGTCAGTCGGTTGGTGATCGTGACTTGCAGAGTGCCGTTGTTGCCTTGCGGATTGACATGGATGCGATCCGCGACCGTGAGGCTGCCGACGACGAGGGCCGTCCCCTCGCCGGTGCTGCACACGCCGACTTGCAAACTGGCATAGCCGACACTGAGAGCGAGGCTTGTGGTCGCCGAGCCGCCATCGTCATCGGTCACCCTGAATGCCACCGAATATGTCCCGACCGTTGTCGGTGTGAAGTTCAGACCTGGACCCGAACCAGTGGCGACCACGGCGTTGGCACCATCACGCACTTCCCAAGTGATCGTGTGCGTGTCCTGAGTGCCGACGTCGGAAAAGCTCGCGGCCGAGTACGCCAGCGGCTGCCCCGGCACGGCAATCGTCGGCCCAGTGATCGACCCGTTGATCACCGGAGCGACATTGTGAACCGTGACAGACGTGCCCGACGAACTCGCCACTCATGTCTGTGAGGCCGTCAAATGGGCTGCAACTCATCGCGATCTGAATCCCGCCAATGCCATCATCATCTATGCCTGGAACGAGCACGACGAAGGGGGCTGGCTCCAGCCCACGCGCGGTGCCGATGGGAAGGCCGACGACTTCCGTATCCACGCTTTGGGGAAGGCACTCCGTGCGCTCCAGCCTCTCCGAAACGCAAAACCATGAAAACAACCTCACTCCTCCTCGCGACGTTATCTCTGCTGCCTTTGGCCGGCGATGCGTTCGTGGCCTATTGCGGAACGAATAATTTCCGAGTCTGTGCAAGAATGGGCCGCAACCTGTGTCTAATCAGTCGGGAACGACGATTGATGACTCACGAAAGGCACCATGATTCCCAGTCCTCCAGACACGCGTGCCAGTTTGATTCTGCGTCTGCCCGACGCGGCGGATGCGGCGGCTTGGGATGAGTTGGTGGCGATTTATGGACCGTTGGTGTTTCGGATGGCGCTCCGTCAGGGACTGCAAGCGGCCGATGCGGATGACTTGGTTCAGAATGTGTTCGCGGCGATTGCGCGGTCGGTGGCTGAGTGGTTGGAGCGGCCGGATCGAGGGAAGTTTCGAGCTTGGTTGTTGCGGATTGCTCGCAATGCGGCCGTGAATTTTCTGACTCGACGCGGACATCGGTCGTTGGGAACGGGCGATGACAAAGTCGCGCAGATGCTGTCCGAAGTTCCCGCTCCGGAATCTCAATTGTCGAGTGAGTTTGATCTCGAATACCGACGCGAAGTCTTTCGCTGGGCCGCCGAGCAAGTGCGAGACGCTGTCGCCGATACGACTTGGCAGGCGTTTTGGCTCACTCAAATGGAGAATCTTCCGATTGCGGAAGTGGCCGAGCGATTGGGGATCAGCGTTGGCAACGTCTACATCGGTCGCAGTCGCGTGATGACTCGGTTGAAAGAACTTGTGAAGCAGTTTGAGGAGGTCGAATGATGCCCACTTTGAATTGCAGCGACGACAGCCTGCGGCTGCTGTTGCGAGAGGACGAACAGAGCGGCGACTATCGTGACGCGGCTCGGCACGTCGATTCGTGCCCGCATTGCCAACAGCGAATTGGTGAACTCGCGGCGGAAGACGACGAGTGGCATGAAGCTCATGAGATGCTGCTCGCGGGTGACGACTCCGGCTCAGGCAACATCGACCGGCTGTCCGATCACGAGCGGAGTCGCGGGCGCTGGCAGCGAGGGCCGGCGGCTTGGACCGAGGCGATGGCTCGGCAGTTATTGTCCCCTCCGTCGCATCCTGAAATGTTGGGACGCATTGGCCGCTATGAAGTGGAACGGCTGATTGGCACAGGCGGCATGGGGGTCGTCTTCAAGGCGTTCGATTCGGAATTGAATCGGCCCGTGGCGGTCAAGCTGCTGACTCCGTATCTCGCGGGAAGTGGAGCGGCCCGCAAGCGATTCGCGCGGGAAGCGCGAGCGGCGGCGGCGGTCGTGCATGAGCATGTGGTCGCGATTCACAACGTCGAGACCGATGGGGAAGTTCCCTTTCTGGTGATGCAATACGTCCCCGGCGAATCGTTGCAGAGTCGGCTCGATCGCGAAGGGACGCTCGACGTTTGTGAGATTTTGCGGATTGGGATGCAGACCGCTTCGGGATTGGCGGCGGCGCACGCTCAGGGGTTGGTGCATCGCGATGTCAAACCGGCCAACGTGCTGTTGGAAAAGGGAGTCGAACGCTCGTTGCTGGCCGATTTCGGATTGGCTCGTGCGAGCGACGACGCGAGTCTCACACGCACTGGCCATCACTTGGGGACGCCGCAATACATGTCACCGGAGCAGGCTCGCGGTGACGCGGTCGATGCTCGCAGCGATCTGTTTAGTTTGGGGAGCGTGATGTACGCGATGTGTACCGGCCGCCCACCGTTTCGCGCGGAGAGCAGTTACGGCGTGCTGCGGCGGATCACCGATTCCGAACCGCGACCGATTCGAGAAATCAATCCGAACATTCCGGAGTGGCTGGAGCGGCTGATTCAGAAGCTGCACGCGAAGTCGTTGGCGGTCCGTTTCCAGACGGCCGATGAGGTCGCGGAGTTGCTCAAGCAGTGCCTGGCTCATGTGCAGCAGCCGACAGCACACCGGCTCCCGCAGTCGCTCGTCAGGCCGAGCAGGCGAATCTCGCAACAGTATCTCGCCGGTGCCATCGCTTTGCTGACGCTCGTGATTGTGGGATTCGGAATCACGACTCTGATCACGCAGCCTCGCCAAGCGACTTCCCCGATTGCGGATGAAGGCCAATCGCTGCCGGTCGCCTCTCCGGCTGACGAACAGTCGGGCTGGCAGACCATCGACTCGCCGTTGAATGACCTCAAGAACAAGGCCGATCGAATCGGCCGACAAATTGAATCCGATTGGGACACGGCTCCTTCGCTCATGTCGCCATCAGACTCATCCAACGCAACTCCGACTCTCCCACAGGAGACCGAATCATGACACGGTTTTGGAAAACAGTTCTGCTCATCACATTGATCGTGCCGCTCATGCTGTTGGTCGTCGCGGCTGGCTGGTACGCAAGAGCGCAGGCTCCGAAAAATGTCGATGCGGCCAACCAAGAGTTTCTTGACCTTCTGCCCCCTGAACCGGTGGGAGGAAAGCTCGTCCCCGCTGACATCCGATCGAACGTCGGCGACTCGCGACTCGAAGAGCTTCGCACGAAAGCCGTGCTGGCCGAGAAGAGAAGCATCGAACGAGCCAACGTCATCCGCGAGCGGCTCAAGCAATCGGAAGGGGTCGGTGACGGCGAGGTGAAGAAGGCTCTGCGAACCGAGCTGCGCGTCGCCGTGTTGGAAGCCTTCAAGGCTCGGCACGATCTGCACGCCGCCGAAGTCGCGTCGTTGGAGATGCAAGCTCAAGCGATGAAGAGAAAGTTGGCCGAGCGCGAGGCCAGTTCTTCGGATATCGTCGACCGCCGCGTCGAGGAATTGCTCAACCCCGACAAACAATGGAATGCGGAATCACCCATCGCAAACGTGCCCCGCAGCGAGACCATTTCGGTTGAGCCATCGCCGGGAGACGAAAACAAGTTGCTCGTCCGTAGGAGCGAGACTTCGGTGAAGGTCGAAGGCCAGTTCGACGGCAACGAAGAGATCCTCTTGGTGATCGGCGACCCCAGATTTACTGCGATCGCGAACACCGCGCAGGAACTGAAGGACGTGAAGGAATTGAAATGGACCTCCTCCGTGGACAAGGCTGGCGAATATGTGATCGAAGTGCGCCGAGACGTGGTGACAATCGGTGGTGGTGGAACGGCTCCAGGACTTGTCTTTCAAGTCCACAATCTGCCGAACACGGTCCAGAGCACATCGAATATCACCTTTACCGACAAAGACCCGCTCCCGAATGGGAAGGTGGTGATCGCGTCTCCGAAAACCAAACTGCTCCTCAAACGTAAGACCGACCAAGTGCTCGTGACCGTCGGCCACGTTGAATTGCCAGACGCACTCAACGTCGTCCCCATCAACATCGTGATTCGTCGCAGAGCAGCAGCGAACACGGTGGAAGTTTTCGAACAACCAGCAGTCGCCACAATCTCCGGCAAGCAACTTGGCACCGTTCTCGGCAAGCCGATCCATGAGAGTGACCTCAACAAGAATGTCAGCACCGGCGACAACCTGAAGCGACTACTACTCCAGCCGTTGATGGAAAACTATTGTCGGAAACACAAGCTTGATCGTGCCGAAGAACTGCAAACGAAGATCAAAGATGAGAAGCGCCGAGCGATGGCGAGACTCTTTGTGTTGCCGACGGAACTCCACCGGCACCTCTTCGAGAAACATGGCGGTCGCGTCATCCTGTCGCCCTTCGGTCCCGTCGCGTTTGATGGCCTGAAGAAGTGGCTGGAAGAGCGTGAGCAAGCCGGAGACTTCGAGATCACCGACCCGGAACTCAAAGCGAAGTACCGCGAGCTTTGGATTCAAGAACCTGCGGGCGCTCGATTCGCGCCACCGGATCAAATCAAAGCGGCCTTCGATCCGGCTCTGACAGATCGCTTCATTGACAATCTCGCGAAGAAAGTCGAACCGGCCAAGAAGACTTCGCGGGTATTTCCCGTCGAACTAATCAAAGGTCACATCGCTTCCATCAAGCAGCGAACAACAGTCGCAGAAGCTGTGGTGGAGTTGCGCAAGATCACGGGGTTGGACTTCGGTGACGGCGTCGATCGCGTGTCGCGACAAGCCTGGCTGGAGTGGTGGGATCAGGAAACGTCCTGCATCCACAACGCCAAGGACGGAGTTCGCGAGTTCATTGTCACCGGCATAATCACCGCGAATGGGAAGCCGGTTTCAGGAGCCAACGTGCAGGCTCATGTCCCGTCAAAATCCAGTTTCAGTGGGCAGTATCAACTGGCCGAAACTCTTTCCGACTCGAGCGGGCGCTATGTGCTGGCACTGGGGCTTCCTCCGTTTGCAACTCCGGAAGAAGCAACCTGGAACGTGTCATTCACGGTACGGAACCCGCCCCGATTCGTTGCTGACCAAGAGCCGGTCGTGATGACACTTCACCGCAACAAGGCAGAGGACACTGATACGGCTCTCGGAGAGGCTGCTCTCGAACAACTGGGCGAGGCTGCCCTCAGAAAGAAAGACGCTGCCATCTTCCCCAGTGATCCCGTTGAGAGGAATTTCAAACTCCGGCTGGCCGCAAAGCCGCTTGGCTCGGCAGATACCGACACGAGTCCGAAAACAGAACCGCCCGTGCGGGCAAAGCCGCAGGACAAGTTGCCGGATTCTCCGGCTGCGGCTCGACAGTGATGTGGACATCCCGTGGATCGGAGCCGGTTGTTGAGAAGTGGAGCCGCTCGCAAGATGAGCAGGAAGGAACGAGACCAAACTCAAGCTCGCCGCGATGGCAGAATTTGCGGAACCTTCTGACGCCTCGGTTGTATAACTTCTTGTTGGCCGCAGAACTCTTGTTGGCGAGATCGGATGGACGAGGATCGGACATTGATTGAGCGGGTTCTGGCCGGGGACGTGGAAGCGTTTCGGGAGTTGATCGAGCGGCATCAGCGGCGCGTGTTTGGGTTTGTCCGAAACTTGGTGCGGCACGCGCCGGATGCGGAAGACCTCGTGCAGGAGGTGTTTGTCGCGGTGTTTCGGAAGTTGGACTCGTTCGATGCCGAGCGGTCGCAGTTCTCGACGTGGCTGCTGACGATCGCGCGGAATCAGTGTCTGAATCATCTGAAACGGTCGTCTCTCCCGACGGTTTTTCGTTCTGAGTTCGACGTCGAGGCCCGGACGGCTCAGCCGTTGGACACGGTGTTGAACCGCGAGCTGCACGCTCGGCTGGATGCGGCATTGGACCGACTGCCGCTCGAACAGCGCACGGCGTTCGTGCTGGCGGAGATTCAAGAGCTGCCGTACGCCGAGATCGCGATCATCGAGGAAGTCGAATTGGGAACGATCAAGTCCCGTGTCAGCCGAGCCAAGCAACGCTTGCGCGAAGTGTTGAGCGACCTTGATCCCGCAAATCACGAGACAACTCAATTGGCGAGCCGGAAGGCGTCAGCCCCCGGACAAGAAACAGTTCGCGGCACGTCCGGGGGCTGACACCCTCCGGCTCGCCGAATCAATGGGACCACGGGAGCGATCATGAATTCTGACGACGAATATCAAATGTGGCTCGACGCACGACGCGGCGAATCGCCGCCGGCCGAGATGACAGATCAGATCATGTTCGCCGTGCGTGAGTCGGTTCCGCGAATGGTGTCCGCGCGGACGACCGCTTGGCAGCGAGCCGTTCCGTATTTGGTTTGCTCGGCGGCGGCGTTGGTGCTCGCGGTGCGGCTCTACAGCGTTGCGAGCCTGTTCTTGGTCCCGTCGCCGGACGCTGACATCGCCATGATCGAACCGGTTGAGGAGATTTCCCATGAGCCATGAAACGTCTCAAACCCGCATTCCCTGGTTGGCGCTGTCGCTAACGATGTGCTGTCCGGGGCTAGGGCAACTTTACTGCGGACGGGCGGGGCGAGGGTTGATCATCTTCAGCTCGTTCGCGTTGTTCGGTCCGCTTGTGGTCGGCATGTCTTTGGTCGCGACATCGACCGCATCACTCTTCCTGTTTGGTGGCTGTCTGCTGGTTTACTTGGGAGCCGCGATCTGGGCTGCGATTGATGCTCGACGAATTGCACGAACTCTGAGCGGCCAGGACTATGCACTTCAAGACTACAACCATCTCGCCGTTTACGTGTTGTTGTCGCTGACGAGCATCCCCTACAGCATCGGGCTGGCGTTCTTCCTGCGAGCGAACGTGATGGAGGCGTTCGTGATCCCGACGAGGAGCATGTCTCCGACGTTGATTCCCGGCGATCGCATCCTGACCAACAAGTTGGGAATCTCGACGCGGACGATTCATCGCGGCGACGTCATCGTGTTTCGCAATCCAGAGAATCGCCGGCAAAATATCGTCAAACGGATCGTCGGCTTGCCGGGCGACACCGTCGAGTTCAAAGAGCGGGAGTTGCTCATCAATGGCGAAACACAGCATCGCGTTCCCGACAATGTGACTCCGGATTCGCGGTTGAAGGTCGCGGTCGAGACGATACCGGCCGGCTCGTACTTCGTACTGGGAGACAACCGCGATCTCTCGCACGACAGTCGCAATTTTGGGTTTCTGTCACACGGCGAAATCACCGGTGCCGTGACGTACCTCTACTGGCCGGCAAAAAGTTGGTCGAGATTTGGGTCGGTGAAATAGCACGCACATGAGACTCCGACCGTTCCTAGCGACTCTGGAGACCGACGCCGAACGAAATGAGTTCACATCCGAACTGCATCCGCGTGTCCGTGACACCACGGCGCTAGCCGCTGGTTTTGAATGACTGCATGACTCGCGGCTAGCGATCCGACGACAAGAGGCATCCACAAATCATGAAGACAACAATCCTGCTCCGCGTCGGCGTTGCGTCTTATCTGCTGGCCGGAGTCGCCGGTTGCGGTTCGAAATCGGAGGCGGAGCGTCCGGCTGCATTCGATCCTGGCGCGCACGTTGAATCTCCGCCGCTCGCGGGATCGGCGGATCAATCCACCGTAGCGCCCGCGACTGCGGTGGAGTCGCCGGAAAGAAACCAGGGTGCGATAGCCAAGCCTGACAGCCCTCGCATCGGCAAGTTCGCGGAACTCGACACGGACCAAGATGGCCAGTTGAGCTTGGCCGAGTTCAGCGGCAGTCGGAAAGACAAGGACGCCAAGAAATGGTTTGAACGCCGCGACGTGGATCGTGATGGCTTTCTGAGTCTCGGGGAATTTGTCCCGACGTCGGCTCCGCGAGCGGGTAGTAAGACTCCGGCGTCTGACAAGAAAAACGGCGAGGACTCACCGGCAGTCGATACGCAAAGCCAACCGATCGAAGGCAAGTGAGCGATTTTTCTCGGTGCTGACTTTCGTGACGCAATGCAGAGTGCCTCCCATGAAACTTGCCACTCACCCGAATCCGTTGGGACATCGCTCACCGGCGGGCATGACGTTGATTGAGTTGCTGGTCGTGATCGCCATCATCGCGCTCTTGATTGCTCTGTTGCTTCCCGCCGTGCAAATGGCTCGTGAGTCGGCTCGGAAGACGGAGTGCCGGAACCATCTCAAGCAGATCGGCGTCGCGTTAGAAAACTATCACGCGACGAACCGCATCTATCCCCCGGCCTCCATTCGAGCCACTCCCTTCTTGAACAACGGACGGGATGAGCCACGGAGCACTTGGACCATCTCGATCTTGCCGTATCTCGATGCGTCGCCGCTTTTCAAATCGTACGTCCCCACGCTGAGCACCGATGACCCGGCGAACAACAAGTTGCGAGCCGCTTCAATCCCCGGCTTCTTGTGCCCAACCGACACGGGTTCCGAGATTCCTTTCGAGCCACGATTGGGGATCACCTATCGTCGCGGCAACTACGGAGCCAATTTCGGTGCCGCCAGTTGGGGCTCCGACGACTGGCAACAGCTCAAGTATCGGGGCGTGATGGGGCAAAACGTCGCCGTTCGTCATGCCGACATGACCGACGGGTCCAGCCAGACCGTCGTCGTCGCGGAACTCCGGATTCAGCCCTCCCCGCGCGACAATCGAGGGGTCTGGGCATTCCACGGAGCGGGGTCGGCCAGCGTAGGGTTCGACTGCGATTCGCTCTGCCGAGGAATCAACAGCGATCCGACATCCGATTGGATTCCGTTCTGCGATCCGATCCCTGGCGGGATGCCCTGTACCTTCCAAAACAACGTCGACAGCAACGCCGGACCGCGCAGCCAACACGGACACGGAGCGCATCTGTTGCTCGGCGACGGTTCGGTTCGATTCGCGAACCAGTCCGTCAGTCAAACCACATTGAACGCGATCTTCACCAGCCAGAATCGAGACGTCGCGGGCGAGTGGTGAGTGTGTTGATAAGTAACCCGAAGCGTAAGCGAGGGCGAGCGCTCCACCGATCAGGGGTCAGGTCTTCAAATTTCATTTTTGGCGGAACGAACGAGACGCGATGTGAATTGGAAGGGCGATGTGGAATGAGAGTCAGTGTCGGATCGTCGGCCAAAAATGAAATTTGAAGACCTGACCCCGGCGTGTGTGCGAACGAGCGCAATACGAGAACAACATGAGCAACTGGAAGTGGCGCAGTCTTGGACAAGAATTCGGCCCAGTCGACGTCACCGCGTTGAATGAACTGGCGAAGAACGGCACGCTCAGTCCCGACGACGAAGTCTGCCGCGGCGGTTCAGAGCAGTGGCAACGAGTGGCCGCGGTCCCTGAGTTCCAGAAATTCTTCACGCCGAATTCGAGCAGTGCCGCTCCGACATCCACGAAGTCACTGGAGCCAGCCAAGCAGGCTCCAACAACAACGCCTGCGGCTCCGGTCGAAGCGACTTCCAAATCGCTCGCCGTCGCAACACC
>CAMDDX010000241.1 GCA_945893075.1 Planctomyces sp. SH-PL62
CGGCCCGCGCCGGAGGCTGATCGTCGAACATTGATTCGCCGGTTGTCGTTCGATCTGCTCGGTGTGCCGCCGACGTTTGCTGAGACGGAAGAGTTCGTGGCGGACGAAACGCCGGACGCTTACGAGCAACTCGTGGAGCGTTACCTCGCATCGCCGCATCACGGTGAGCGCTGGGGACGGCACTGGCTCGATGTGGCTCGTTATGCCGAGGACCAGCCGACGTCCGAGGCGACCTGCAAGCCGCCGCGCTTTCCGTTTCGATACCGCGATTGGGTCATTCAGACGTTGAACGACGACTTGCCTTATGACGAGTTTGTCCGTCGTCAGCTCGCGGCCGATCTGCTGGATGTGCCTCGGTCGGAACTGGCGGCGCTGGGGTTCCTCGGTCTGTCGCCGGTCTATCACAAGGAGCCGAAGCTCGCGGCCGATGTGATCTCGGTGATCGTCGCCGACGAGTGGGACGAGCGGCTCGACACGGTCACACGCAGCTTTCTGGGGCTGACCGTCGCGTGTGCTCGCTGTCACGACCACAAGTTCGATCCGATTAAGACTGACGACTATTACGCGCTCGCCGGAGTCATGGCCAGCACGCAGTTGGTCGAATGGCCGCTCGTGGAAACGAGTCCCGATGAGGCCGCCGCACTGACCGAAGTGCAGCGGCAGATCATCGACGTCGAGTTACGTTTCGACTACGCGAAGAAGAACCGCAAGACTCCGAAGGCGGAGGGCGTCGATGTCGCTCCGTTCGATGCCGAGGTGGCTCGCTGGGAAGCCGCGTTGAAAGCATTGAAGGAGACAAAACTTTTCGAGGGCCCGATCGCGACCGGCGTGCGAGACGCCGGTTTGTGGATCAACGGTGATGACCCCGCTTGGACATTGCTTGATTACCGGCAAGGCCGACCGCGAGATTTGCCGGTGTTTGTTCGAGGCAACCCGGCGAACCCCGGCCCGATGGTCCCGCGTCGATTTCTGGAAGTGCTGTCGCCCCGCAATGCGAAGCCGTATCAAACGGGCAGCGGGCGGCGCGAGCTGGCCGAGGCGATCGTTCGCGACTCCGCATCGCTCGCCGCGCGAGTCATCGTGAATCGCGTTTGGGGCTGGCACTTCGATCGGCCGCTCGTGACGACTCCCAGCAACTTCGGTCGGCTGGGTGACGCTCCGTCGCATCCCGAACTGCTCGACGATCTGACCGCGCGATTCATTGAATCGGGATGGTCCTTGAAGTGGCTGCATCGCGAGATCGTGCTCTCGGCCACATGGCGGCAGGCCAGCCGTTCGCCGACGGACTTTCACGATCATGATCCTGATAACTGCTCGTTGTGGCGCATGAATCGTCGGCGTCTGGAAGCCGAAGCTTGGCGCGATGCCGTGCTGTCGGTGAGTACGGAACTCGACACGACGATGCTCGGCCCATCGGTCAGTCTGGACGATGCGAAGTTCCGCCGACGCACCGTGTATGGCATCGTCAGCCGCCAGAAACCGGCGGATCTGTTCCGGCTGTTCGACTTCCCCGATGCGAAGCGGCACACAGAGAATCGACTGCCAACCACGACGCCTCTGCAGCAGTTGTACTTGCTCAACAGTCCGTTCGTGCAGCAGCAGGCGGAGGGGACCGTTCGTGCCGTGCTCGATGAGAATCCGCCGAGATCGGAAGAGATCGCCCGCAACCTGTTCCGCCGGATCTTGCTGCGCGACCCGACAACTGATGAACTCCGCGAGTCCATTGGTCTCGTGCGCAACGAAACCGGTGAAGTCTCCCGCGAAAGCTGGGCGTTCCTCGCTCATTCACTGTTTGCGACGAATGAGTTTTTGTATGTCGAATAGTTTTACGCGTAGGGGTCGGGTGTTCGGTTTTTCGGAATTGGCGGGATGAATCCGCTATTTGCAAACCACGCTGTCTCCCGCCAATTCCGAAAAACCGAACACCCGACCCCGGATCAATGGATAAACCAATGACTGCAACTCCCGAACAATCCCCAATCGGCGTTTCACGCCGGCAGTTGCTGGGTTCGCTGGGTGCCGGATTCGGGACGCTCGCGCTGGCTGATCTTCTCCATGCGGATCAGGAAACGTCCGGTGTCGTGACGCCTCACGCGCCGAAAGCCAAGCACGTCATCTTCCTCTTTATGGCCGGAGGGCCTTCGCATATCGACCTATTTGACGAAAAGCCGAGCCTCAAGAAATACGCCGGGCAACGTCCCGCTGGTGCTGACCTGCGGACTGAGCGAGTCACCGGCGGGTTGTTGCCTGCTCCGTGGGAATTCCGGCCCGGCGGTCAGAGCGGGCTGCTCATCAGCGATCTGCTTCCGAATCTTCGCGATTGCGCGGACGACTTGTGTCTCGTGCGGTCGATGGTCGGCGGCAACCCGAATCACGCGCCGGCAGCAAATCATCTCTTCTCAGGACGCATCGATCAGATTCATCCGTCGCTCGGCGCGTGGGTCTCCTATGGATTGGGAACAGAGAATCGAAACCTGCCCGGCTTCGTTTCTCTGAGCGATGGCGGGACCGCGTCCCGTTACGTTCGCAATGGCTATCTGCCGGGCGAGCACCAAGGGACGCCGATCAACATCGCCGAAAAAGATCCTGAGAAGATGGTCCGCTACCTGCGGAACGGGACGCTCAACCGCGAGCAACAAGAACGGCAGGTCGAGTTCATCGCGCGGCTCAATCGTAGGCAACTTGCGGCGTCGGGAGATGACCCGGCGCTGGAAGCTCGCATCCGCGCGATGGAGACTGCGTTTCGGATGCAGTTCGCCGCTGGTGACGTCTTCGATATCCGCTCGGAAACGCAGGCGACTCATGAGGAATACGGATCAAGCTCCTTCGCGCGCGGTTGTTTGATCTCGCGTCGACTGGTCGAACGCGGTGTTCGCTACATCCATGTGGAACTCGGAGGTTGGGACCATCACGAGAACATCGACAAGTCGATCACGAGTCTCAGCCGTCAGATTGACCAACCCATTGCGGCGTTGCTGCGCGATCTGAAACGTCGCGGGCTGCTCGACGAAACGCTGGTCGTGTGGGGCGGCGAATTCGGTCGCACTCCGGTTTCGGAAAGCGGAAACGGCCGCGACCACAATCACTACGGCTTCACGATGTGGCTGGCTGGCGGCGGCATCAAAGGTGGCATGGCCTACGGCGCGACGGATGAGTTCGGTTTCCGTGCCGTCGAGAATCGAGTCAGCGTCCACGACCTGCACGCCACGCTACTGCACCTGCTGGGCTTCGACCACGAACGGCTGACCTACCGCTACTCCGGCCGAGATTTTCGATTGACCGACGTGCATGGCGAGGTCGTGCAAGACTTGCTGGCGTAAATGATCGGAAGCTTCTTTTAAGCCACGTGCGATTCAAGACCAGGTGCGGATGCAACCTGCGGTCACGAAGGTTTCCGCAGGCTTCTCATTCGCTGTCTCCCTAACTTCGCTGTCGCCTCTTCGCTTGGAAGGAGAGATCGACAGCGAATTTAGGGAGACAGCGAATGCGGCTAAACTCCGTCGCCGCTTCCCGGCTGAAGACTGCGCAACTTCAATGCTCGCGCTTCCGGGAACTGTTAGACTCGCCCATGTGCGAAATAGGAAGCTGAAACTTCGTCGGTCACTTGTTGGACGGGAGACTCTCGCATGCGTGGCACGCTGCTTTCTCCGCCGATCTCGCGTCGGCAGTTGCTGCAAGTTGGCGGAATCGGTGCGCTGGGCTTGGCCTTGCCTGAGTTCTTGCAAGCCGGCGGATCAAGTGGCTCGGAGCGCTCCTGCATTTTCATCGTGCAATATGGTGGTGGCAGTCATATCGACAGCCTGGATTTGAAACCGGATGCGCCGGCTGACATCCGAGGTCCGTACCAACCGATTTCGACACGCGCTCCGGGACTCAACGTGTGCGAGCTGCTGCCACGATTGGCCATGCAAGCCGATCGGTTCGCCGTCGTGCGTTCGATGACGCATGGCAATGGCGGGCACGATGGCGGAATGCACGTGGCCATGACCGGCCACTCTGTCCCGACTCCCGACACGCCGTATTTCGGTTCGGTGGTCGCTCGCGTTCGGCCGGCAACGCAAAACATTCCGAGTTATGTCTGGTTGCAGAACTTGGCGGGAGATGTCGAACCACGATACCTCCGTGGTGGATTCCTCGGTCCGGCTTTCAGTCCGTTGCGAGTGGGTACCGATCTGGATAACCCCAGCGCGGACAAGTTTCGGTTCACAGCGTTTGATCCACCCGCCGGCACAACCTCCGAAAGACTGCTCGACCGTCAGCGATTGCTGCGCGGACTGGAGCCTTCTGTATCAAGTGGCGAGACAACACTGGCACCCGGATTCACTCGGTTTCAGGAACAGGCTTTTGATTTGGTCACCGGAACCAAAGCACGCCGGGCCTTCGACCTGACCCACGAGTCCGACACGGTTCGCGATCGTTACGGTCGTCATCCGCTCGGCCAGAATCTGCTGTTGGCGCGGCGTTTGATCGAGGCGGGGACACGGTTGGTCAACGTGACCGCTTGGTGCGGTCTGGCGGAAGGGGAGAAATTCGCCAACGTCCAAACCTGGGACATGCACGGTCCGGTGGCCGCGCACATTGGCAGCATCTTCGGAACAGGTTCGTATGGGTTGGGGTTCGCGCTGCCGCGCGTCGACCAGTCGGTCTCCGCGTTGCTTGAAGATCTCTCCGAACGCGGATTGCTGGACAGCACGCTCGTCGTGATGGTGGGCGAGTTCGGCCGCTCGCCAAAGGTGACCAATCAAGGACGCGATCACTGGCCGGCTTGTTATTCGTCATTGCTCGCTGGTGCCGGAGTGCGCGGCGGATTGGTCTACGGTACGTCGGACAAACAAGGGGCGTACGTTCAAGAGCGTCCGGTCTCTCCAGGGAACTTCGGCGCGACGTTGTACCGCGCATTGGGGATCGACCCCGGCACTCGACTGGGTCTGGATGGCTTCACGCGCCCGGCCAGCACGGGCCAACCGGTGGAACATCTGCTCGAATTGGGGTCGGCATGACGGATCGAGCAAGTTTTCCGACGCAGCAGGTCTCCGCATGGCTGTCCCGATTTGGCACCGCGCTGGATCAGCAGGATTGGTCCGCCGCCGCAGACCTGTTTGGCGACGAGTGCTATTGGCGCGATTTGATTGCCTTCACCTGGAACCTCAAGACTCTGGAGGGGAAAGACGAAATCCAAGCGCTGCTGGCCGCGACGATTGCCGACGTGCAGCCCGGTCACTGGCAGATCGCGGGAGAGGCAACTGATGAGAACGGCGTGACAGCAGGTTGGTTTACTTTTGAGACCGCCGTCGCGCGAGGGAAAGGCTACCTGCGTCTGAAAGCCGGCAAATGCTGGACGCTGCTGACCACGATGACGGAACTCATAGGATTTGAAGAGCAGCGCGGGGCGACTCGCAGTTTCGGAACGGAGCACGGCGTCTTCAAGAATCGAAAAACGTGGCTGGAGCGAAAGACTCAGGACGAAGCGGAATTGGGTGATGTCATTCAACCTTACTGCGTCATCATCGGCGGCGGACAAGGGGGCATCGGCTTGGCGGCCAGACTGAAGCGTCTGGACGTGCCGACGATCATCATCGAAAAGAATCCGCGCCCCGGCGATTCGTGGCGGAAGCGCTACAAGTCGCTCTGCCTGCACGATCCCGTGTGGTACGACCACATGCCTTACTTGCCGTTTCCCGATCATTGGCCGGTCTTCGCGCCAAAGGACAAGATCGGCGATTGGTTGGAGATGTATGTCAAAGTCATGGAGTTGAACTATTGGCATTCCACCGTCTGTCGCGGCGCTCAATACCACGCCGACACACAAGACTGGACGGTGACTGTCGAACGTGAAGGCAAGACGGTGGTGCTGCGGCCCAAGCAACTGGTCCTGGCGACGGGGATGTCCGGCATGCCGAATGTTCCACAGATCCCTGGAGCCGAGACGTTCCGAGGAACGCAACAGCACTCCAGTCAGTTTCGCGGCACTGACAACTACCGCGACAAGAAATGCGTCGTGATCGGCTCGAACAATTCGGCTCACGACATCTGCGCCGCTTTGTGGGAGCAGGACGCGGACGTCACGATGATCCAACGCTCCTCGACGCATGTCGCCAGATCGGACTCGCTGATGGAGTTGGCGTTAGGCAGCCTGTATTCCGAGTCCGCCGTGCAGGCGGGCATCACCACCGACACTGCCGACTTGCTGTTCGCCTCCGTCCCCTATCGGATCATGGCCGACTTCCATCGACCCATCTATCAGGAGATCGCCAAACGCGACGCCGACCTGTATCAGCGTCTTGAACGGGCAGGCTTCCTGTTGGATTTCGGAGACGATGGATCGGGGCTGTTCATGAAATATCTGCGCCGCGGTTCCGGCTATTACATCGACGTGGGAGCATCCGAGCTGATTGCCGACGGCCGGATCAAGCTGCACAGCGGCGTCAACGTCGAGCGAATCGAAGCAGATACCATATTGCTGACCGATGGCACCGTCTTGCCGGCCGACTTGATCGTCTACGCCACGGGCTATGGATCGATGAATGGTTGGGCGGCGCGGCTCATCTCACAGGAAGTCGCCGACCGGGTGGGAAAGTGCTGGGGCTTAGGCTCCGCCACCAAGAAAGACCCCGGTCCCTGGGAAGGGGAGTTGCGCAACATGTGGAAGCCGACACAACAGCCCGCGATGTGGTTTCATGGAGGGAATTTGCACCAATCGCGTCATTACTCACTGTATTTGGCGCTGCAGATCAAGGCGCGACAGGCAGGAATTCCCACTCCCGTCTACGGTCTCAACAAAGTCCACCACCTTTCATAGCCCGGATCTAAGTTGCTCGGCGGGAGGTTGGCAGGACATACTGTTGCCGCTTCAACTCACCATCGGCGTACTGGTTCGTCGAGAGGAAGCCTGCCTCGCTGCACTTTCCCGCCCCTTTCCTCCCGCCTGAGTTCGTCATGATGCGACATGCTCTTCGCTGTGTAGCGTTCGTCATCTTCTGCGCCCTGACAAGCGCTGGGCTGAATGCTGCCGAACCGAGCCTCGCTCCGACCGCTGAGCAGCTTGAATTCTTTGAGGCGAAGATTCGCCCGGTTCTCGTGAAGCACTGCTACGAGTGCCATTCGACGAAGCTGGCCGCACCGCGCGGCGGATTGCGTCTAGATGATCGCGAAGCCGTGCTCAAAGGGGGGGATTCGGGACCGATCATCGTCGCTGGGGATCTCAAGAAGAGTCCGTTGCTCACTGCTTTGAGGTATGAAGACGTCGAGATGCCTCCCAAGGGGAAGCTGCCCGCCGCCGTCATCGCGGACTTCGAACAGTGGGTGAAGATGGGTGCCCCCGACCCGCGAGTCGCTGCTACCGCGGCGAAGCCTACGAACCCACAACCATCAACTCTCAACCAGCCACCCTCTGCCCATTGGGCCTTTCAAAAGCTGACGAAAGCTCCGCCACCGAGCGTCAAGAACGCCCAGTGGCCGCAGAGCGACATTGATCGGTTCGTGCTGGCGAAGCTGGAAGAGGCGGGTTTGCAACCGGTCGCCGCCGCGGATCGTCGCACGCTCATTCGTCGTGCTTCCTTTGATCTGATCGGACTGCCGCCGGAGCCGGAGCAGGTCGTGGCGTTTCTCAATGATTCGGCATCGGATCGCGATGCGTTTGCGAAGGTCGTTGATGAGTTGCTGCGCTCTCCGCATTACGGAGAACGCTGGGGACGATATTGGCTCGACATCGCGCGGTATGGTGAGGATCAGGCGCATACCTTCAAGGCTCGGAATTATCCGCAGGGGTATCTCTATCGCGACTGGGTCGTGAAGGCGTTCAACGACGATCTGCCTTACGACCAATTCTTGATCGAGCAGATTGCGGGCGATCTCGTGGAGCACGTTTCCAACGTGCTCGGAGAGAAGCACGTTGGAAACGTGCTCCACGAACGGCCGCTTCACGAGCGCATTCCCGCGCTGGGACTCTTCGCGCTCGGCCCGGTCTATTACCAGGACAACGGCGAGAAAGACAAAGCCCTTGCCGACGAATGGGACGACCGCGTTGACACGCTCATTCGAGGCACGCAGGCGCTGACGATCTCGTGTGCTCGCTGCCACGATCACAAGTTCGATCCGCTGACGATGGCCGACTACTACGGACTGCTCGGCATCTTCGCGAGCACGCAGTACCAAGAGCGGCCCGCCGTCCCGCAAGAGGTTGTTCTCGCCAAGCAACAAGCCGAAGCAGCGTTGAAAGAACAACAACTTGAAGTCGATCGGTTCCTCGCGACGCAGGCTCGCAGCGTGCGTGAGAAGCTGATTCCGGAGATTCCGCAGTACGTCGCCGGTGCCTGGCGAGTGATGAATCCGCTCAAGAAGAAGGCCAACGAAAAGAAGGTCGTCACGGACGTCGCGAAGCAGTTGAAGCTCAACGAAGACTTGTTGCGGCGTTGGGTCGCGTATCTCGAAGAGAAACCGGATTCGGGGGCCGTGAAGTCCGACCGTCCATATCTCGACGGTTGGCGTGAACTCAAAAAGCAACAAGACGCGAACGTCGATCTCTCCAACGACAAAGCGGCGCTCGCGATGGTCACGGCGATTGGCGAAACGCTACGCCAGCAGGCGGAGTCGCTGCTGCCGCAACGCACCGCGTTGCTGCAACACTTCGGCGAAGACGCGGCCTTCGTCGCGGAGTCCGATCGAGCGACCGTCGCGCCGGGAATCATTCCGCTCGGCAACTTGTTTGACGATGCGTCTGGCTCACAGCTCTCGACGGCGCTCACCTCGGACATTTTCAAGGCGACGGCCAAAGAGGGAAATCTTGGAGTGGCACGAGTCGCTCAAGGATGGGGCCATCAGACTTCGATCGCCGCCGGGATCTCGTTCAATTTTCGATCGCTCGGCAGCGATGACGCCAAGCATGGCGATGTCGTCAACGACGGGTGGGACATCAGCGGCGGCATCAGCACGACCGGCAAGCGTGCGCCGGCGAACCTGCCGCGCACCGAGCAAGGCATCGGCATGCACGCCAATGCGTTGATCACTTTCGATCTGGAAGACATTCGCCGCGCGGGGCTGATCCCGGCCGATCGTCCGCTGACCTTCCGAGTCGATCGAGCGGGTTTGAATGACGACGCACTCGGCAGCGGCAGCGTGCATTTGGCCGTCATCGTCAGCAAGCCGCCTCCAGAGAAGTCTGAACTCGATGCAATCCTCGTCGCGTTCGTGAACGGTCAACCCGCGAAGGTCGAAAAGGGGGACGATGTCTATTACTTCGCCGGCGAACTGCCGCCGCCGTTGCGCGGCGATGGCAAGTTCGCGGAAATCGAAATCAAACTGCCGCTCGACGCGCGGTATCTGACGCTCGTCGCAACCGGAGCGGGCAAGGCTGGTGAAGAGAACTCGATCAGCAGCGATCACGCCGTTTTCTCCGGAGCGCGGTTGGAATATGAGCCAACCCGTAGCTCAGGCGGCTCGCCTGAGTCAGTCACCGGCGAGACGCCGGTGCTGCGAGATGCGCTGCTGTATTCAGAGCTGTTCTCCGATAAAGGGGTGCTCGCGATCGCCTCCAAAGACATCGCCAACTACCTGACTGACGAACCAGCCAAGCAGCTCGCGTCGCTCAACAAGACGCGCGACGAACGCAAACAGGCCGCCGATGCGATCAAGGTGTTGATGGCTCATGCGGTGGCCGATGGGCAGGGAGCTGACATGCCGGTCTACCTTGCCGGCGATCCACGCAAGAAAGGACCGCTCGCCCCACGCTCCTTCCCGGCCATCCTTCGCAATGGCGACTCGACTCCCTTCAAGCCGACGGGCAGTGGCCGACTCGAACTCGCGCGAGCAATCGCATCGCCCGACAATCCGCTGACCGCGCGGGTCTTCGTGAACCGCATCTGGGCCGGTCACTTCGGAGCCGGTCTCGTGCGCACGCCGAGCAATTTCGGCACGCTCGGCGAACGACCGACGCATCCGGAGTTGCTCGATTGGCTGGCGGCGCGGTTCATCGAATCCGGCTGGTCGATGAAATCGCTGCATCGCGAGATCATGCTTTCGGCGACGTATCGACTCAGCAGTTCGCAACCGCAATCTGAAATCTCAGATTTCAAATCTCAAATTTCAAATTTGAAATCTCCGGTCTCAAATCCTCAGGCGACCGATGCCGACAATCACTTACTGTGGCGGATGAATCGCCGCCGTTTGGAAGTCGAACCGTGGCGTGATTCTGTGTTGGCAGTTGTCGGTAAGCTCGACCGCACACTGGGCGGGCCGTCGAGCAATCTCAGCAACGGCAACAACCAGCGCCGCACGCTGTATGGATTCGTGAGCCGGCATCAGCTCGATGACCTCTTGCGGCTGTTCGACTTCCCCGATCCGAACATCACCGCCGGGCAACGCACCGTCACGACGGTCCCGCTGCAACAGCTCTTCGTGCTCAACAGCGAGTTCATGGTCGCACAATCCCGCGCCTTGGCCGCGCGGCTGACTCGTGAAGCCAGCACCGATGATCTGCGAGTTCACCGCGCTTACGCTTTGCTCTTCAATCGTTCGCCGAGTCCCAATGAACTGCAACTGGGCCTCGAGTTTCTGACCGCGAGCAAGTCCGACGCGACGAAGCTCACGGTGTTGGAGCAATACGCCTTGGCGTTGCTCGGTTCCAATGAGTTCGCTTTCGTGGATTAGACAATGCGGGGTCGGGTGTTCGGTTTTTCGGAATTGGCGGGAAGAAAGTTTCGATTGCAAACAACGCTTAATCCCGCCAATTCCGAAAAACCGAACACCCGACCCCTGATTTGAAATTCGGAGCCTCGCAGATGACTCAATCAATGATTTCTCGCCGCGACATGTTGACACGTTCGGCTGCCGGCTTCGGCATGTTGGGTTTGGCGTCTGTGTTGTCCGACGAACGCCAAGCCGTAGCGGAATCGACGCTGAGCAGCGATCCGCTGGCACCGAAGGCTCCGCACTTTGCGGCGAAGGCTAAGCATCTGATTTTTCTGTTTATGAACGGAGGGCCTTCGCACGTCGACACGCTTGATCCAAAACCGGAACTCGTGAAACAAGCGGGGAAGCCGGGGCCGGGCGGGAACTACATGCCCTCGCCATTCAAGTTCCAGCAGCGCGGCGAATGCGGTCTGCCAATCAGCGAGATCTATCCGCATCTCGGGGAGTACATGGACGACCTCTGCGTCATCCGCTCGATGTACACGAGCACGCCGAATCACGAGCCGGGGCTCTTCATGATGAACTCCGGCACGCAGCAGCCGACTCGGCCCTGCATGGGTTCGTGGTTGAATTACGGGCTGGGGACCGAGAACCAAAACCTGCCGGGCTTCGTCGTGCTGTGCCCCGGCAAGCCGGTCGTCGGGCCAGCGCTGTGGTCGAACAGTTTTCTGCCGGGGATCTATCAAGGGACGCACATCAACAACGGGCAGCTCGATCCGAAGAAGATCATCAGCCACATCAACAACCAACACCTGCCGCCGACCGAACAACGCCGGTTGCTCGACCTGATGCAGAAGATGAACAAGGAGCATCTCGCCACCCGTGGCGCGGACAATCAACTCGAAGCCCGGATCGGCTCGTTGGAGATGGCGTACCGCATGCAGTTTGAAGCTCAGGATGCTTTTGACATCACGCGCGAGAGCGAAGCGACTCGCACGCTTTACGGTCCCGGCCAGTTCGCCGACGGCTGTTTAATCACGCGCCGGTTGATCGAGCGTGGTGTGCGGACGGTGCAACTCTTTTACGGCAGCGGTCAGCCGTGGGACGCTCACGGCGATATCAAGGACCATGTCCGCGACGCCAAGCACAGCGATCAAGCCATCGCCGCACTGATCCGCGATCTGAAGGCTCGCGGCCTCTTCGACGAAACGCTCATCCTCTGGGGTGGCGAGTTCGGCCGGACGCCGACCGCTCAAGGGGCGACGGGCCGCAACCATCACGCCACCGGCTTCAGCATGTGGCTGGCCGGCGGCGGCGTGAAGGGGGGCATGGCCTACGGCGCGACTGACGAACTCGGAGTGAAAGCGGTCGAGAATCGCATGAGCGTGCATGACCTGCACGCGACGATGCTGCACCTGCTGGGGATCGACCACACGAAGCTGACCTACCGTTACTCCGGCCGCGACTTTCGTTTGACCGACGTGCATGGCGAAGTGGCGCATGCGATCTTGGCGTGACGTGCGTCACGAGGTTACGTCCGCGACAAAGACGGTAAGAAGCTGTCCAACTTCAACACCATGTTGTGACCATCGATAGTCTTCATCCGCGGCCGTGTCTGAATCCGCGGGGGCAATGTTGTTGACCCCGCGGAT
>CAMDDX010000242.1 GCA_945893075.1 Planctomyces sp. SH-PL62
CTGATCGCGGCCAAACTCTGCTCCGCGCTGCCGCCATGCCGCGCGACATGCCGATCCACCATCGGCTCCAGCGCGTCCCGATCCTCGGCCGACATGTGACCCAACTCGACCAACAATTCCCCCAACAGCCGCGACTTCTGCAACGTCCAGGCCTGCAACGCCGCGATCAGCCCCGCCTGCGTGATGAATTCCATCTGCAACGCCAAGACGCCGAACAACACGTTGCGATCAGACGACGATGAAGACATGAATTGCTGCTCCCGAATCGAATGATCGGCATTCGTCCGACTCTCTTAGGACTTGTCTCCTGAAAATAGCTGCTCACAAACGCTATGTCGAACAGGCGGCCGATTCCCTCGCTGAGACGCGAGAGGGACTGCTGCTGGAACGTCACGCGTGCGAACGGTCTGCGGAATTCACTCGGAAGAATCCATGGGGGATTGAGCGATCCGCTCGGCAAACTCTTTGAGCGCCTGCACTCGGCGGCGAAGCTCTTTGCGCTGCGCCATGCCCAGCAGTCCGCTGAAGAATCGCAGGAATGCCGAATGAAACTGCGTGTCCATTTCAAGCTGGACCTCGGTGCCGCCGGGGACGGACTCGAAGCGATAGTCCACGAGCACGGACCACATCCCGGCCTCCATGCGGACGGCCAGATGCTCCGGCGGATCGAAGGCGGTTGTCTCGCCGAGCGCCTGCTGAATCTGCCCCCCTTGCCGGAAATGGACGACGAACTTTCGTCCAACAGCGCGGTCGTCGTCGCGACCTTCGGGGTAGGTGACCTGCACAAGGGCAGGGTTGTATTGCTTTTGCAATTCCGGATTCGCCACGCAGGCAAACACCGTCTCGATGGGAGCCTCAATGAACTGCGACAGTTGCTGAGACATGAAAGGGATCCTTGCTTGGCCGGGCGTCACGTCCTTGGCCGGGAGTCACGTCGCCGTCATCTCGCCGGGAACCGGCCGGTCCTCGATATTGAGGAACCGTTCGAGACGTTGTTCGACGAACAGAGCCTGGTCGGCTTCGTGTAGTCCACCCACCAGCTTGTTCTTTTGGCCGCTGATCACCGCATGGACTTCGTACTGCATCGAGGTTGTCGTGTGGCCGTCATCGTTGCGGCTCTTGTGGAGTTTGTTCTGGCAGTAAATCTGCTCGATTTCATCCGTCGGCAAGTCGAGATTTCCGCACCACGGAATCGGACCGTGCCGCACGGACAGAATTCCGTCGGCCACGCGGATGACCGTCGAATTGAGTAAGCCTGCCAGCACGAAGTATGTCAAGCCGACTCCGACCGCGACGTGCGCGATCGGAAACACGAAGAAGACCAGTTTGAATGGCCCCGGCATTCCGTCGTTGCCGCCAAACGGCCCCGAGGTCAGCATCCAATACCAGCCGACGAGAAAGCTGTCCCAAGCGATCGCAAAGAACAACAGAAACAGCAGCGCCCAGTGAAACCAGCGTTGCCGAATGATCAATTCCTGTCCGTTGTCCTCGACGGTGAAACGATCCGGAACAGGCACGTCTCCTTGAGGCTTCTGCTTGACCGTCGTTTCCGAAGCGTTCGGGGTGTCTGAAGTGATTGGCACCGGCAAGCGCTGCACGCCGCCGCAGGCCGAGCAGACGGCGATGCCTCGATCGAGATGCAAGTCCGCGGCACGAAACGGTGCTCCGCATTGCCCGCAGGTCAGTTGCATGGCTGGCCTCGCGTCCGGCGAATACGAAAGCAGCCCGACTGCCGCGCCGTAGCCAAGCTCGCCAGAGCTTGGGACGTTTTGCCCAAGCTCTGGCGAGCTTGGCTACCTGGCGGCAGGCGGGCTGCGAAGCGAATCAGTTACTTCTTGTCTTCTTTCTTCTCTTCGGACTTCTTCTCGTCCTTCTTGTCTTCGGCCTTTTTCTTATCCTCGTCGGCCTTTTTCTTATCCTCTTCCGCCTTCTTCTTGGCTTCTTCGTCAGCCTTCTTCTTGGCTTCTTCTTCCGCCTTCTTCTTGGCCTCTTCGGCTTTCTTCTTTTCGTCTTCGATCTTCTTCTTGGCTTCCTCTTCCTTGGCTTTGACCTCGGCTTCCGCCTTGCGCACGGCTTCGAGAGCCGCACGCTTCTTTTCGAGGGCGATGTCCGGCTCCAGTTGAGCGGTGGTGTTCGCGGCCTTGAACTTGGCTTGGCCTTCCTCGGTCACTTTCGTCTGCCAGACATAAATCCGCTTGAGTTTCTTGAGGCCAGCCAGCGATTGAACGCCGGCGTCAGTGACTTCCGTGCCCCACAGGTTCAAGTATTCGAGGTTCTCCAAACCGGCGAGGTGTGCCAAGCCGGCGTCAGTGATCTTTGTACGTTCGAGATGCAGTCGGACGAGGCTCTTCAAATCTTTGAGCTCTTCCAAGCCCTTGTCCGTGACCGCTGTGCCGCGCAGGTTCAGCGAATAGATGACATTGCCCAGCGGCTTGACCAGAGCGACTTGCTTATCGCCGATTGGATCATCTGGCTTGGAGTCGGCCAGATGAAACGCGATGTCCAACCGGTTGTCGTTCTGAGCGACTTGCAAGACCGCTCCGCCCGCCTTTTTGACGGCGGCGATCGCATCGGACTCGGCTTGAGTCAGCTTGGCGGCTTCTTTGGGTTTTTCTTCTTTGGGTTTGTCCTGAGCCAGCAGCGTGCTCGATGACACGGCGGCCAACAGCGTGCAGAGTAAAGCAAAGCGTCGCATGAGAATCTCCTCCGTTCACAACCAAGGGATAAGGTCCGTGAGACGAGGAGGATTCTAACAACAGGCTCTCAGAGGGCGAGTGACGCAGGGCTGAGGGGCTGGGGGTTAGGGGCTGGAGGGTAGGGAAAACAAAAAGAGCCACGACCGACATCCGGTCGTGGCTTAGAGAATGTTTGATGCTTTGCGTCTGCGTCCCTAATCCCCAGTCCCCAGTCCCCAATCCCTAACCCCTCATTCACTCGTGCCGCATCGAGGCTTGGCCGGTCAGCGTCTTACCGGCCAGATACTTCGCCGTGATGAGTTGCACCGCGCTAAAGGGGATATCGACTTTGACCGTGACGAGATCGCGTGACGAGCAGGTGGCCAGACTGCTGGTCGGGTTGGTCGGATTACCCGCGGCCGGAGTGACCGTGATCGTGACCGTCGTCGCCGAGGTGGCGACGTTCCCCGAAGTCTGCATGAAAGTCTGAATGTAATTGGTCACGTCGGAGTTCGTGCTACCGTCGATGATCGCTTTGCGGCAACCTTCGCGAGCCGCGTTCGTCACCAACTGCATGATCATGAACCCACGTCCGAACTCGATGATGCCGAACACCAGCATGGTGAAAATCGGCAACACGAGAGCCATCTCCACGGTGACGGTTCCGCGACGCCCCTGACGCCAACGATCTGACCAACGACGATTCATGTTGCACCTCTGTTGCCCGATGTCCCAATCCCACCCAAGAGGGTTTCGTAGCAACCTTAGGTCACACGTGCGGGTCGTCAAACGAGATCTTCGGAAAATGCCCAAGGACCGGCCGGGAGAAACCTCGCTCCGCCCGTCCCTCCCCAAACGAAACCGCGTTTGATACGGTGCCGCGCGTTGCCAGAGGTTCGTTCGGCCGACGTCAGGTCTTCGTGATGCCCACCATCTTTCAACGGATCATCGACAAGGAAATCCCGGCCAAGATCGTCCATGAAGACGATCTCTGCCTGGCATTTCAGGACGTCGCTCCGCAGGCTCCAACGCATGTGCTGGTGATTCCCAAAAAAGCGCTGGCGAACCTCGCGGCGGCTGCCGACGAGGATCAAGCCTTGCTGGGGCACTTACTGCTCACCGCGAAGAAGGTGGCCGAGCAGCTCGGTTTGACGAACGGATACCGCACCGTCATCAACTGTGGCCGAGACGGCGGCCAATCGGTCGATCACTTACACATTCATCTCCTCGGCGGCCGAGCACTCCACTGGCCGCCGGGGTGATTCCAACCGTAGCCACGCTCGCCAGAGCGTGGGCAACTCGGCAAAACAAACAACACCACCCACGCTCTGGTGAGCCTGGCTACTTCAGAAGGAACGATGATGTGTACTCGCAAACTGTTGTTGACCGCTTCCGTCTTGATCGCGATGGGAGCCTTGCTCTCCGCGAACTTTCAAACCGAGCCAGCCTCCGGTCTGAAGATGACCGCCGCCGCGAAAGCGTTTCTCGGCACGCTGACCGCCGAACAGAAGAAGCAAGCCAGCTTCGCCTTCGACGACAAGGAGCGACTCAACTGGCACTTCATTCCGCGTCCGCGCAACGGGCTGCCGATCCGACAGCTTGAGGGAGACTCGCTCAAGGCCGCTCACGCCTTGTTGCAATCGGGACTGAGCACCGCTGGCTACGACCAAACGCTCAACGTGATGAGTCTCGAAGAGGTGCTGTTCCTGCTCGAAGGTGGCGTCCGCGAAGAACGCCGCGAACGCCGCGACCCAAGGAAATATTACTTCAGCGTCTTCGGCACACCCGCCGAGACGGGAACGTGGGGCTGGCGAATCGAAGGTCACCACATTTCGCTGAACTACACGATCAAGGAGGGCAAGGTCGCGTCGAGCACTCCCGAATTCTTCGGCGCGAATCCGGGCACGATCGACTCCGGCGTCGGCCGCCAGATTCGAGTCCTCGGCACGGAAGAGGACATCGCCCGTTCGATTCTCAAACTGTGCAACGACGAACAGAAGAAGCTGGCTTGGATCGACACCGCCGCCCCGGATGAACTGCGAACTGGCGGCGCGACCGGTACGAACCCTGTCGCCGCCCAGCCGGAGACGACCGCTCCGGTCGGCCTGCCCGCCGCGAAGATGAGTAACGACCAAAAGAAGTTGCTCACCGAACTGCTCTCCGAATACCTGCGAAACATGCCCGGAGACGTCGAGAAAGAACGTCGCACGGCGATCGAAGCAGGGGGACTCGACAAGATCCACTTCGCGTGGTGGGGCGACGCCGATCAACACAAGCGGCACTACTACCGCGTGCAAGGTCCCACCTTCTTGATCGAATACAACAACACGCAGAACAACGCCAACCATGTCCACAGCATGTGGCGAAACCTGGGTGGTGATTTCGCGATTCCGATTCAAAAGTAATGAGCAAATGGCCCTTCTGACTCGTCCACGCACGAGACGAACGCAACGTGCGAAATCGAACGACTCTATCCGAACCAGCCGCGCGGTGAAGCGACTGTTTCCGGCAGGATACCCCCCTGTTCCGATCGTGCGTTTGTCGGTGGAGCAGTATCACGATTTGCTCGATGTGGGAATTCTTTGGGATGGCGATCCGATCGAACTGCTGGAAGGCTGGATGGTTCCCAAAGACGCTTCGGATGATTTGCCCCGTGATACGCTCCCGTCAGAACAATCTCCCGATGTTCCGTCGGTTCCCATCTGGCGGTTGACCGTCCCTCAATATCATCAATTGTTACAGGCGGAGATTTTGAAGAGTGGTGATCCGATCGAACTTCTCGAAGGCTGGTTGGTGCCGAAGATGACCAAGAATCCTCCGCACATGGTCGCCTGCGAATTGCTGAGCGAAGCGTTGCGATCGCTGCTGGTTCCCGGCTGGTTTTTGAAATTTGAAGCCCCGTTATCGCTGGACGACAGCGAACCCGAACCAGACTTATCCGTTATCCGCGGGAAGTCTCGCGATTACATCGAGCATCATCCGCGGCCAAAAGAAGTCGCTCTCGTCATCGAAGTCGCGGACACTTCTCGCGTTCGCGACTTAGGTTTGAAGAAGCGGCTTTACGCGCGAGCCAAGATTCAGGAGTACTGGGTCGTCAACTTGCCCGAATCGCGACTGGAAGTCTTTCGCGACCCAACGGGCCCGGCGGACGATCCCGATTATCGCAAGCACCAATCCTTCACATCACGACAGAAAGTTCCGTTCGCGCTCGATGGCAAGAAGCTCGGATCATTGCTTGTCGCGGATGTGTTGCCGTAACGATCGAACGACTTTTTTGTTCTCCAACCCCAGAGGTTCAACATGATCTCCCGAAGAAACTGGTTGAGTTTTGTGCTCGCTGGATTGGCCGCGATTGGTTCGTGGTCCACGATCGCCGTCGCTGCCGACGAAGACGGCTGGCAAACGATTTTCGATGGCAAGACGCTCGACGGTTGGGACGGCAATCCCGACTTCTGGCGCGTTGAGGACGACACGATCACCGGACAGACGACGGCCGACAAGCCAACGAAGGGCAACACCTTCATCATCTGGCGCAAGGGTGAGACCGCCGACTTCGAGTTGAAGCTTGAATACAAAATTGTTGGCGGCAACAGCGGCATTCAGTACCGCAGCTTTGAAGTGCCCGACAACAAATGGGTCATCGGCGGCTATCAAGCCGACTTCGAGGCCAACGACACCTACTCCGGCATCCTCTACGGCGAAAAATTCCGCAACGCCATTCTCGCGCCTCGCGGTCAAAAGACCGTCCTCAAGACGGTAGATGGTAAGTTCAAGATCGAGCAGGTCGGCACCGTCGGAGACTCAAAAGAGATTCAGTCAAAGATCAAAAAAGAAGACTGGAACGAGTATCACGTCAGTGCCAAGGGCTTCACGTTCGAGCATCGCATCAACGGCGTTGTGACGTCGGTCTGCACGGACGAAGCCGAAGATCGCCGAGCCAAAGGCGTGCTGGCCTTGCAGCTTCATGCTGGCCCGCCGATGAAGGTTCAGTTCCGCAACATCAAGATCAAGCAAGCGAAGTCCAAAGACTCGGCCTCCGGTGCGGCGGGCGAGGACAAAGTTTCGTCCGCAAAAAAAAAGGCCCTGCTCTTAGCGGGTAATCCGAGCCACGGCTTCGGCGCTCACGACCATCTTTCGGGATGCTCGCTGCTGGCAAAGTTGCTCAACGAGAGCGGACTCGTCGAGGCGAAGGTGCATTCGCTCAAGAACGACGGCTGGCCGAAGCCGGAGGCGATCGAAGCCGCCAACACGATCGTGATTTACTCCGATGGTGGTGGCGGTCATCCCTTCAACGCACATCTGGAGGAACTCGCTGCGCGGACCGCGAAGGGAACGGGCATCGTCTGCATTCACTACGGCGTCGAGACCACCATCGGCCAACCAGGCCAGGCGTTTATCGACTGGACCGGCGGGTACTTCGAGCCGAACTACTCGGTCAACCCACACTGGACCGCGTACTACCGGCAGCTCCCGAAGCACCCGACGACGAATGGCGTGAAGCCCTTCAGCACGCACGACGAGTGGTACTACCACATGCGCTTTCGCGAGAAGATGGAAGGGGTCACTCCGATCCTGACCGACTTGCCTCCCGCTTCAACGCTGGTGGTTCTCGACAAGGACGGCAAGATCGTGATGGAAGAGAAGGACGGCAAGAAAGTGCCGAAGCTCAGCCGGCCTGAGAACGCTCACAACAACAATCCGCACGCCCGCAAGGCGGTGCTCGAAGACAAAGAACCGCAGCACATGGCCTGGGCCACACAACGTCCCGACGGCGGCCGAGGCTTCGGTTGCTCCGGGGGTCACGACCACTGGAACTGGGGTAACACTCAATTCCGCAAGCTGATCTTGAACGCGATCGTGTGGACCTCCGGCACCGACGTCCCCGCTGACGGAGTCCCCGCCGGCAAAGTGACGCTCGACGACCTGCTCCAAAACCACGACGAACCGATCCCCGCTGACTTCGATCAGAAACAACGACCGCGCATTCAAGCGCTGCTCGACGAATGGAACGCTCAAGCCGCGAAGTGATTGCCGCGGCCGAAAGCCGCACGCCGTTGGCCGAAAGCCGTGATACCGTTTTCCAAAAAAAGGAATAACAGCGATCGGCATTCGGCGATCGGCCGGAGGAGGGCTGATCTGCCATGCCGACCGCTCACGAAGTGCAGCATCCGCTGATTCAGCATCACCTTGCCAAGTTGCGAGACAAGATGACTCCGCCGGATGAGTTTCGCCGGTTGATTCAACGACTCGCATCGCTGTTGGCCTACGAGGCCACCCGCGATCTCAGCACACGGTCCTTGGAAATCGAAACGCCGCTCACCCGCATGGCTGGTCAGCAGTTGTCGCAGCGCATCGGACTCGTGCCGATCCTGCGAGCGGGCCTCGGCATGGTCGATCCGGTGCTCGATTTGTTGCCGGACGCGGAGGTCTGGCATCTCGGCCTGTACCGCGATGAGGCGACCGCTCGGCCGGTTGAGTATTACAGCAAGCTCCCCGCGCACAGTCCGGTCGATGTCGCGCTGGTGCTCGATCCGATGCTCGCGACCGGCGGTTCCGCCATCGCCGCACTGCAAGCGCTGCAACGGTGGGGCGTGCCGAAGCTGAAAGTTCTCTCCGTCATCGCCGCGCCGGAAGGGATCAAAAACGTCGCCGAAGCATGTCCGCAAGCTCAAGTCTTCGTCTGCGCGATCGACCGCGAATTGAACTCCCGAAAATTCATCGTGCCGGGACTCGGAGATGCCGGCGACCGAAGCTTCAACACGCTGCCGTAATGATCGAAGTTGATCGTGGTTCGTCCATTGTCATTTGAGATCATTCTGTCTGATAAGTTGAAGGACGACTTTCGGCATTTGGACCGAAAATGGCATGGTGCGATTCGTGATGCCATCGATGAGCAATTGAAGTTCACACCTGACGTCGAGACGCGCAATCGCAAGCCGCTGTGCACGCCAATCGACGAGGCTCGATGGGAACTTCGATGCGGTCCTGACAATCGCTATCGAGTGCTCTATAAGTACGACACTTTGGCTCGCGAGGTTCACATCGTCGCCGTGGGCGAGAAACGGAACAACGAACTTTGGGTCCGAGGAATCAGGGTGCATCCATGAAAACGGTTCCCCTCCATCGCGCCACTGCGGCACTGACGGAATTCGTCGCGAAACGCAACGATCAACCGCTTGTTCTAACCAAACAAGGAAAGCCCGTCGCATTCGTGTTGCCCTGCGCGGATGCTGATGACGTCGAACACTTTTCGTGGGCGATGTCCCCCAAACTTCGTCAATTCATCCACGAAGCTTCCGAGGACATTCGAAAGGGAAAGGGGATTCCTCACGATGAATTCTGGCGCCAGCTAGACGAAGAATATGCCGTCCAAGACGCCCATGCAGAAAAGATCGCGGCGACCACAAAACGTCCAACCATTCGATCCAAAGCGAAAGGCAAACCATGAGTCGATTTCGTCCTCTGACGCCGCATGCACTGGTAGCGGGGCTCATCTTGACGGTGAGCATGGCCCTCGCTGGGGATGATCTCGCTTCGCCAAAAGACGTGTTTGAGAAACGCATTCTGCCGATCTTCCAATCCGACCAGCCGAGCAGTTGCGTGCAGTGCCACTTGGCCGGAGTCGATTTGAAGAACTACATCAAGCCTTCCAGCGACGACACGTTCCGCTCGCTGCGCGATCAGGGACTCGTGAACCTCGACAAGCCGGAACTGTCGAAGATTCTCAAGCTGATCAACATGAACGACACGGACAACGCCGGTGCCAACCTGCTACACGCGAAGACCCGCGAGGCCGAAGCCGCCGCGTTTGCCGAATGGCTCAAGGCGTGCTGCCGCGATCCGAAGCTACGCAACGCTCCGAAACTGGCAGCCGCCGAACTCGCCAAGCCGGCGCGGCCAAACGAAATCATCCGCTACGACCGCACCGATCGGCTGCTGGTATCGTTCGAGCAAAACATCTGGGGCCAGCGGCATCGTTGCATGGGCTGCCATGTCGAAGGCTCCGAGCAGAACCGCAAGCTCGTCGAAAAGAACGGTGAGCAGGTTTCATGGATGAAAAAGTCCGCTGCCGAAACGATGACCTACCTCATCCGCAAAAAGGACTTGATCGACGTCGATAACCCGGAGAAGAGTTTGCTGCTGCTCAAGCCGCTCAAGGAAGTCGATCACGGTGGCGGCAAGAAGTTTTTGAAGGGCGATCTCGGCTACAAAGATTTCCGATCGTGGATCGAGGACTATGCGAAGGTCGTCCGCGACGAGTACACGAAAACGTCCGACCTGCCGAAGTCCGACCCGCGCCAACTGAAGCAGTTCAGCAGCGAGATCTGGTTCAAGTTGGCGAATCCCCCAGAACCTTGGGACGAGAAGTTGCTGCAAGTCACGCTCTATCGTTGGGACGACCGCGCGAAGAAATGGGAAGACACCCCGATCGCAATCTCCGATCGCCAAGCGTCATTCAAGTTCAAAGCGTGGCAGCACACGCTGACGCTGTTGGCCGCCCCCGGCTCCGACCGAGCCAAAGACTGGCAACGCGGCGAACCTCGGCTGCCCAACGGCAAGTTCCTCGTCAAAGCCCACGTCGATCGTTCCGACCGCACGCTCACCGATTGGCAAGCCAAGATGCGCGACGAAGACTTCGTCGGCCAAGCGGAATTCGAAGCGACCTGGCGCAGAGGCTACGGCGGGATGATGGTCGTGGAAGCGGCGAAGCTAACGGCTCAGACGCCGCGCCGTTGAGACGCTGTCGAGAAGGGGTCGGGAGTCTTTTTCATGCCGCACAACTCGTCTCAAGCAATCGAGCTGTTCTCGACTGCGGCATGAAAAAAAATCCCGACCCCGTTGCGTTCACCACGTTGTGAGGCCGCAAACTTGTACTGGGTAAACTCGGAATCAGATTCCAAACCGACGACCAGCCATGCCGCCGCTTTCGAGCAGGAAGTCGCGGACGGTAAGCGTTTCGAGTTCGGTAAAAACTGGCGGCGATTCTTGAGTGTGCTGAACGAAGACCGGATCGCCAACGCGATCCAATCGTTGCAACAGCAACTCGGCCTGGATCGGCTCGACGGCCTGCGCTTCTGCGATGCGGGGAGCGGCAGCGGCTTGTTCTCGCTGGCGGCACGACGGTTGGGAGCGACGGTGCATTCGTTCGACTTCGATCCTCGTTCCGTCGGCTGCACTCAGGAATTGAAGCGACGCTACTTCGCCGATGATCCGCAATGGACGATCCAACAAGCGAGCGTGCTCGATCAAGACTACTTAAAATCACTCGGCCGATTTGACGTCGTCTATTCGTGGGGCGTGCTGCATCACACCGGCGCGATTTGGCAAGCGATTGAGAACGTGACAACGCTCGTGGTTCCGAACGGGCGGCTGTTCATCGCGCTCTACAACGATCAAGGCTGGCTGTCGCGAATGTGGCTGGCGGTGAAGCGAGCGCACTGCTGCTGCACACTCGGCCGCTGGGCGATGACGGCGCTTTGGGTGCCCGGCTTCTTCGCTCGGATGTGCGTCGCCAGCGTGGTTGCCGGCCGCAACAAGTTCGTGGCTTATCACCACGAACGCGGCATGTCTCCCGTTCACGACTGGATCGACTGGATCGGCGGCCTGCCGTTCGAGGTCGCGAAGCCCGATGACGTCATCCGCGTCCACGAGCAACACGGCTTTGAACTGCTCAAACTCACGCCGACGAAAAGTCTCGGCTGTAACCAATTCGTGTTTCGTTTGAAGCCCGCATGAGTCGAACACGGAGGCCACGGATTTCACGGATGAACACGGATCGGGCCGTGAGAATCCGTGCCATCCGCGTCATCCGTGTTCGCGTTCCGCAATCGCCGGATCAAGACCCCATCGCTTGCGGGATTCGTTCTCGACAGCCATCGTGTTCCGCTGAACTTGGAGGTCGCCCATGATTGAACGCAGCCCACGACGTGAGTTCCTGAAAGTCGCCATCGCATCCAGTGCCGCGTGCCTGTTCGCAGGCCGCCACGCATCCGCCGCCGACAAGCCCGCGCGCAAGATCAAGTACATCGACATCCACACGCATCTCGGAGCGTTTTACTTCGGGCAGGAGCTGACCGCCGAGTTGCTCGTGCGGTTCATGGATCAGCATGATGTTGAGAAGGCATGCGTGCTGCCGTTGATATCGCCGGAGTCGGCTCCGATCACGCAGCCAGTGACGACGGCGATTGCGGCGTACCGGCTATTTCCAGAGCGGCTCATTCCGTTCGCGTCGCTCGACCCGCGAGCGGTCACCGAGCCGGGCAAGCGGACCGGTCACGTCGGCGGCGTGAAGGGGATGATTGACATCCTCAAGCGGTATCAAGACGCCGGCTGCCGCGGGCTGGGCGAGCACAAGACCGGGCTGTGGTTCGACGCTCCGCAGCAGATGGCGTTGTACGAAGCGTGCGACGCGGTCGGCCTGCCGATCCTGTTTCATCTCGACGACATTCGCAACCCGGACACGCCGGGCCTGCCGCGAGTGGAGAACGTGCTCAAGGCGTTTCCGAAGCTGCCGCTGATCGGCCACGCGGC
>CAMDDX010000243.1 GCA_945893075.1 Planctomyces sp. SH-PL62
CCAGATCAATCCCCTGCAGTTCATCGACAATCCCTTCGCACATCAGCTCGCTCCATGCTGGTTTGGCAGATCAATCCTGCCTCAAGCTCTGGCGCAAATCTCATGCCGTGCGAGGGGTGTCGCCGTTGGAGTTGTGTATAAACGACAGATGACTCGCCCCACCCTACATTGCCCGCAACACAACGAGCCAGCATGACCACCACGATCTTTCACCCACGGCCGACTTTCATCACTTCGGCAAACCGACTGAAATCGCGATCATTGGCCGCCGTGCTGTGCATGGCGATGGCCAGCAACGTCCTGGCGGGAGTTGCTCCGGAAAACGTCGCGATCGTGGTCAACGGCGACAGCGAGCCGTCGAAACTCATCGCGAATGAATACGCTCGGTTGCGAAGCGTGCCGGCTGGGAATGTCGTCTCGATCACGGGCCTGCCTGACAAAGAGAAGCTGTCAGTGGAGGACTTTCGGCAGCGAATTCTGGGGCCGGTGTTGAAGGCACTCGCTGAGCGCGGATTGACTCCGCAGATTGACGTCATCGCGTACTCGGCGGAGATCCCGACGGTGATCGACGTCAGTGGCGATCTCGGTGAGCGGAAGCTGCCGCGAATCTTCACACCGATGGCGTCGGTCAACGGGCTGACGTTTCTGCATCAAGCGGTCATGGCGAAGGATGTCCGGTATCTCGATCTCAACGTCAATCTTTATGCGCGGCGCGTCGTGGCGGAGACATCAGACACACCCTGGGCCATCGAAGAACAGCGGCGGTACGCGGAAGTCCTGACGAAGTTGCAGCAGCACGTTCAAGCCAAACAGCCGCGGAAGGAAGGAGGCCCGCCGAGGGACGAAGAAAAGGAGAAGACCGCATCGCTGTTGAAAGAAGTCCTCGCGGTGTTCGAGGAATTGCAGAAGGCTCATCCTCGGTCGAGCGACCTGCACTACAACCGAGCCTGTGGACTGGCGCAGCTCGATCAAGCGGATGCCGCCCTGACGGCGTTGAAGGCAGCGGTGAAGTCCGGTTGGTGGGATCATCGGCATACAGCTCGTGATGACGATTTGAAGAGCCTGCGCGGGCGAGAGGATTTCAAAGCGGTCCTCGACGAAATGAAGACGATCGACTTCACCGTGCAGCCGGCCATCGGGTTTCGATCGTCGGTCGGATGGCTGCCCAACGGAACCGCGACGCCGGACGAGCGCGCTCCGCGCTACCTGCTCTCGACCGTCTTGGCCTGCACGACCGGTCGCGGCACCAGCGTTGACGAGGCGCTGGCGAACCTGCGTCGCTCAGCGGAGGCCGACGGTTCGCATCCGCAAGGCACAATCTACTTCGAGCGGAATGGCGACGTGCGTTCGACGACTCGCGAATGGGCGTTTCGCAATGCCGCTCGCAAGCTGGAGTCGCTCGGAGTGAAGGCGGTCATCGAAGACGGCGTGCTGCCGCAGCAAAAGGCCGACGTGGCGGGCGCGGTCATCGGGGTCGCCGACTTCGATTGGTCGAAGAGCGGCAGCACGATCCTGCCCGGCGCGATCGTCGAGCATCTCACGAGCTTCGGCGGCGTGATGACGAAGGGAGCGGGACAGACACCGCTGACCGAGTTCCTCAAACAGGGCGCGGCCGGGTCGTCAGGAACCGTGACCGAGCCGTTTGCCATTCAAGCGAAGTTCCCGTCCCCCTTCATCCACGTTCATTACGCCAGCGGCTGCACGTTGGCCGAGTCCTTCTATCAATCCGTGACCGGTCCCTATCAGCTTTTGATCGTCGGCGACCCACTCGCCCAACCGTGGCGGAGGAAGTTCACGCTCAGCGTCGAGGGACTCGCGAAGGACAGTCCGCTCACCGGCGAAGTGACGCTCCAACCGAAGACGGATTCCCACGACGGTATCTCTACCACCAACTTCGAACTCTACATTGACGGCCTGCGCATCCAATCGGTGCAGCCCGCCGACTCGCTGCATTGGGACACTCGCAAGCATCCCGATGGCGAGCATGTCCTCACGGTGCTTGCGCGAGGCAACGACGCCGTGCAAACGATCGCGCGTTATTTTGTCAAAGTAACGGTGCGAAACGCGGTGAATTGAACGACTTCGACTTTAGACCGACCGTAGCACATCAGCCGGAACGCGCTAGCGTCCGGTTCGTACCGGATTCGAAAACCGGACGCTAGCGCGTTCCGGCTGATGATCACCGGCTTCTTGTCTGTCTCAAAGGCATCCACAAAGGAATGGATCACTTCTGAAGCCGGTTCATCACCGACCAAACCTCGTGCAGCGAATGTTCGTAAGCCGCTCCTTTGCGTCCTTGGTGACGAGCGACTTCGGATTTGAAGTTGTCGTAGTCGGTTTCCTCGGCCAGCCCTGAAAGCACCAGCGCCCATGCAGACTTCTGCACGAACAAACGAAAGGCGTAGTCAGTCCCGGCAGACTCCTGAATCTCATACTGACCGAGCAGGTCAGCGAACCGGTCCTTGAGCGATTCAAGATGCGAACGCATCCGTGCTCGGACCATGATGCGGTCAAGATCGACGGGCTGGCCGTGCTTGCCATTCCCTTGTCGGGCGCAGACCGCACTGAAGAAACCGTGCTTGGTGAAAATCCACATGGATCGGTCCTCATTCCGTTCGGTCTCAGCCAATCTACTCCAGGTCTTTCAGATACCCAATCGCTCGGTCCACAAATGCCGGGTCTACCCAGCGAGGCGGACTTCGTTGAATCGAGATATGCCCATCAAAAGTGCCGAACACTTTCTGCATTTGTGGCGACAGCACTTTGAGCGGATTGCCCGCACGATCCTGGCCCACAGAACTGATTTGGTGAGCCTTGCGAAACAAGCGGCTACCGGAGCCACCCTTCACCAGTACCAAGTCGTCTTTCTGCTGCTCGAAGACAGAGCGGTAGCGAACATGGAAGTTGTTGCCAAACTCGGCCTTCAACACCTTCTTGTTGAAATCCTCGGCCATCCCCGCAAGTGCCACTTCAAAGAATCCCGCCAAGTAAAGCGCCGGGCGACGCTCACGGTTCCAACCATCGGTCGCATCCCACTCCTGCAACCCGCAGTAAAACACCAGAAAATCACCCGGCTTCAAGTTCCGCAATGATCGCTTGGGAGTCGTCGGATCGCCGTAGGTGAAGGTCTCGAACTCCGGGTCAACATGGACGTGCTGAGCGGCCATCTGGTTTCGCCGTGATTCGGGAAAGTAGTCCACCAGTCGTCTTCCATCTTTCCCGCACTGGTTCCCGTAGGTGTGGACGCTGACTCGCTTATTGTCGGGAATGCAAACGAAATCGAACGTCCCATCTTTGAAGAGTGGGCCTTGGATGCCACCGCAACCAGCATCAATCCCGACTCGCAACAAGACGACTTGCTTGCTCATCAACTGGCTCCCCGCAGAAGCCCCAGCAACTCTTGCAAGGACGACCATGTGTGGTAGTCTCGGCAGTGCTTCTTACGAGCAAAGTAGATCATCGGTTCTTCCCATAGAAACGTTAGGTGAGGATCGGCGACCAGCAGCGGAGCATGGCGGGATGTGACAGCGTGCTGGTAGTTGATGTCCTTTTTCCAAACATCAGGGTTGCGATACTGCCGATGAGCGTGATTCTCCGGCATCACGTAGCGTCTGGGTGAATACACTGCATCACCGGTTGGCTCTGGAGTTCTCGGCTTAAACAAGTCGCCAAAATAATCAAGGTGAGCCGCCTTTTCTTTGCGGGAGTCGGCTTTCATTCTGGTCCACAAATCCGTGTGCGATTCGTACGCTGACTTGACCTTCGCCAGATAAAACAGCCAGTGCTTTTCGTCGTAGATCGTTCGACTCGTGAATCCGGCGATCCAAACATCGTCCTGCCATTGATCGGCAGGATAACGTGATCGCATCTGGTGCTTGCAGGTGCAGAGCGTAAGAACATTGCCTTGAAAGTTCGGGGCTGAACCACGCTGCTCGAATGTGGTCGTCTCCTGCCCCTTCTTCAGCTTCACAGTTCGGACAACGTAGGAGTAAGCACTGCCTTGGATCTGGCGAATTCGAGAATTGAGAGTCTGAAGCGGCCATCCCGAATTCTCGAAGAGAACACCGCAGGTGGGAAACGGCTGAATTCGCTGGATACCCACATTAGAGTGGCTTTCAGTTTCAGATTCTCTGCTTGAGCAAGCGCTACTCTTCTTCATTGTCCGTGCCTCCGTTGCGGAAGTTCTCGTCGCATCACCTTGCGTTTGGAATGCTCGTAAACGCCTTGGCATCTTCCGGTAGTCAAGGACGTTGAACAGTTGGACCAACTCTTCAGCATGGCAGTGAAAGTCGCCGATCAGGTCGCACATCAACTGGTTTCTTGAGAGAAATGCCGTGGTAGCTTAGCGTCAGAGCGCCTGCTCAGAACGGTTATCAATCGACAGAAATTATTCGGAATCGCAAACATGATGAATCGTTGTCGGGGAACACTGATTGGCTTGGCCGTTGGTGATTCGTTGGGAGCCGCTGTGGAATTTCGCAGTCCCGGCAGTTTTGCTCCCGTGACCTGTTATCGCAGCGGTGGTCCGCATGGCCTGAATGCTGGCGAGTGGACCGACGACACCAGCATGGCCCTCGCTCTGGCCGACAGCATTGGCACGGCAGGCTGGAACATTCACGACCAAGCTCAGCGCTACGTCGATTGGTGGAAGACCGGCAAGTATTCCGTGAATGGCCGCTGCTTCGACATTGGAATCACCACGAGGTCGGCGTTGGGCAGATTTCTGAAAACCAAAGATGCCTCCAGTTCCGGGGACTCGTCGGAATCGGCCAGCGGCAATGGTTCGATCATGAGGCTGGCCCCCGTGCCGATTCACTTCCGCCATCTGTTTCCCAACAAGATCGCCGAACTCTCCAAGGTTGCCGAGGAATCCAGCCTGACGACTCATGCCAGCGAACACTGCTTGTCGGCTTGCCGTTACATGGCACTCGTGCTGTGCGGCCTGATCCACGGTGAGGATCGTGACACCGTTCTGTCTTCCGATTGGCAACCGCTGGCTGAATTGAACGCGGTCAAACCACTTCATCCGTTCGTTCAGGAGATTGCTGACGGCAGCTTCAAAAGAAAACAACCACCCGTCATTTGTGGTTCAGGATGGGTGATCCGAAGTCTTGAAGCAGCGTTGTGGGCGTTCCATGACGCGACGAGTTTTAAGGATGCCGTTTTGAAGGCGGTCAACCTCGGCGATGACGCCGACACCACGGGGGCGGTGTGCGGTCAGTTCGCCGGAGCCATGTGGGGCGAGACTGGAATCGGTAACGAACTCAGATCAGGACTGGCTCGTTACGACATGCTCGAAGCTGCGTTGGCAGGAATCATCGGTTAAGCGGGCGGTCTGCCCGGTTCTGTCGTCGTCCCTGAACCGCTCGTCACCTGCGAGAGTCCGCGTGCGTCGGATTCATCGAGCACCAACTTGGGCGATGTGCTCTGCATTCGCTCCTCGACTTGTTTGATGTGCTCGGCGGGAGGAATGTTTTCTGGCAATGTGCCGCCGATGCGTTGAATCGCGGCGCGGACTTCTTTGCCGACATCGTGGTGCGTCTGAATGGCTTGCTGCTCGCCACGAACGCCTTCGCGAGCCAGTTTCTCTCGCGTCTGCGTCATGCGGAATTGATTGGCCGCGAGTTCGGTTGCATCCATGCGGTCCATCAAGTTGTCCTTGGCGGGAATTTGCTTTCGCAGTCGAATGGCCTCACTTCCCCGCCCGCCGTACAGCCCCTTGTAACCCGCGTCGTGAAAGATGCCGAAGTGCTGGTTCTGAACTCCCGCCTGTCGCGCCGCCCCCGACAGCATCTTGAATTCTTCGGACGCCTGCTTGCGAAGCTCCAACCGTTCCAAGTCCGCGGCCTGCTGATCGGAGAGTTCCTGCCGCCGCGTCTGAATGGCAAAATACTTTTGCGCCAGCGCGATCTCCGGCTTTCGAGGATCGCCGTTTTGAGCAATCAAGTAGCAGGCAAAACGGGACAATTGAAAGTCGGGAACTTCTCGCTGGCCTCCTGAACCAAGCTGCACCATTTTGCCGGCGCTGGCAAAATGATGGGCAGGCTCGTTTCCCGATTGCTCGCAGGAGGTTATGGCCTTCTGGATGGCTCCTTCAAACCGCCGCCATTGCGTGTAACCCAGCAGCGGTTGCAGATCACGAGCACTCCAGTATTCGGCCCCGTGCGGAGTGATCTGTTTCAGCGATTCGAAGGACTGATTGCCAATCGCGGGCAGGTTCTCGGACGACATGCGAAACTCCCTTCCAAAAGCAATTCCTCGCTGACGACCGATACTGTGGTCCGTGGATTGAATACTTGTCGGGTCTACTTCGACTTCAGGCCGACCGTGTTCACGGCGATGACTCGATACTGATGCGTCTTGCCGGCTTCGGCTTTGGTGTCGGTGAATCGCATCTCGACCAGCGGTTGCGTGGGGGTGTCGCTGTAAGAGAGGTTCTGGAAGATCGGACGACCGAACGGGTTCTTGCCTTGCTCTGGGACGTTGGCGAGGAACTGCCCGTCACGCTCGATGATGAAGCTGGCGAGACCGCTTTCGAGGTCGGCTTCGGCGGACCAAGTCAGCACATTGTTTGAGACGCGCAGATTCGTCGGAGCAGGCGGAGGTGTGGTGTCGGTCACCGCCGAGTCTTTGACGTACTGCGTCCAAGCGGTTGCCACAGACTCATTCGGGAGCCACACGGATTTTTCGATAGCACCTGCGAACTTCGCTGCCGGCACGGGAGCAATGACATTCGCATCACCGGGATTGAGCGGAGCAAGCCAGCCGTCTTTGTTCGACATCGGCTTCAGTGGATCGCCGCTCTTCGCGGGCAAACGCGCGGTCAGACAGGCATCAAACCACGGCATCGCCAGATAGCGTTGGTTGCCACAGTCATGGCTCGACAACGGATCGATCGACACGCCGATGAGTCCTCCTTTGGCTCGCACTGCTAGAAAGAAGGCTTCGTTTCCCGGCCACACTCCGGCGAAGCGTCCCTCTTTATCGGTGACCCCTTCCTTCGTGCCGAGATTGACCATGACCGGCACTTGGCAAGCGGCGTCTGAAATGATGTAGGGCGCGGGCTTGCCTTCGGCGGCGGTGATCGGCGGGACTCCCGAACGCAGCCAGGCGGCGGCCACTCGATCGGGGTGCAGCAATGTCATGCCGCCCGCCCAATGTCCACCGCCACTGTGTCCCCAGATGGCCCACGGCACGGTGCCCAATTCCGGGTGACTCGACTTCGCGCCCAACTCTGTCAGCGATTTCTGAAACACCGCGTCCGAGCCGTTGCGAGGATCACACCACAACTGGCAGTTGGCTTTCTCCGGCTGCTCATACACGGGACTCATCAACGCGCAGCCGTGCTTCTTGGCCAGTGCCTGCCAATGCAAATCGAACGCGCCGGTCTGCCCCGACTTGCACGAGCCTTCGCCGCAGCCGTGCTGATGCACGATCAACCCGCGCAACGTTTTGACTTCCGGTGGAATCCAAACGGTGAAGCTCACCGGATAGACCAACTCGCCCGGCTGTGTCGAGCCTTCGTAGCGCACTCGGTAATACGGCGGATCGGCGGACAGAGGATTCGCATACGGCGGCTCTTGAGCAGAGACCAAACCAACCAGGAGAACCTCAAGAAGAATGAACCTGAGCAGCGCAAGTTGACGCATGGGACTCACCAAAGTTTGAATTTTGAGAATTGATCGGCCGCAATGCAGAGTTGTTTTTCCTCGGAGTGTGCTCAGGGCTTCGGCTTGATCAACAGAACTTCCGCCCGCTCAATCCATCCCTTTCGCAGGTCCACCCGGAACCAGCCGTCGCTGTTTTTTGGATGGAAACGGACGGGAGATCGCGGCCCCAGTTCGGCCAGATCGTACTGTGCCCAAGTTTTACCCAGGTCCGGCGAGATGGCGATGCCGGTCTTGTAGGTCGACGCGGGAGCACAATGCCCGGCCAGGATCACGCCGTCTTCGATGATCATGTTGGCCATTTCGAATTCCGCATTGAACAGCAGCGTGTGCTTTTTCGGATCAGCGAGATCCGCGGGTGCGCAGCGGAAAATGCCGCGGTCGTGTTTCTGATCGGGCGGCTTGGGACCGTTCGCGTCGGCAGCCCAGTAGAGCTGTCCATCGACGAAACAGATGCCGCCAGACTTGTAGCGCGAGTTCGAGTTCACAGACACCAGCACTTGCCAGTCCCATTTGTCGGTTCGCGCGTCATACTCGCCGCGCAGCCAGTGGCATTCGTTGCCCTGTCCGCGATTGATGTCTCCCGTGCAGGCGTAGAATGCTCGCTCGGCCGGATTGAAGACCACGGAGTGAATGTGCCGGCAAAGGACCGGGTTGCCGGGATCGCCGAGGAACGCCGCAGGCTCAGTCCCCTTCTCCTGGAAGTGAGGATTCCGTCCGAAGGAGTAGGCGATCTTGACCGTCCGCCCGTTGTCGGTCGAGTAATAGATATTCACCGGCACCGGCCCGCCGAGCACGTTGCAGTAGTTTCCCCACACGAGCATTTCCGAGCCATCAATCTCCCACGTGTGAATGCCGTCGAGCGGATGAAAATACCAGCCGGGCTGATCCGGCTTCTGCGGTGTGTGCGGGAGGTAATCGCCTCCCTTGCGATCTTTGACAATGACCTGCCGGTGCGTCTTGAGGTTGTCGGTGCTCAGGAACAATTTCTCGCGTGTGGCGAAGAGGATGTTCCCGTTCTTCAGCAGGCAACTGAAGGTGATGTTCTCCGCGTCGGCAAACGCCGCGTTGTGAGCCCAAGTCTGGCCATTGTCCTCCGATAGAAACACTTTCCCGTTGCCGAATCCGAACGCCTTATTGTCGCGCTGCGAATCGATGTAAGGCCCCTCCGGCGCGAGGCGATACCAGAAGTGGTCGGTCTCACCGGTGATGGGAGCGGCCCGTAGCCTGGAGATGCTCGGACTCAGCAAACTGCCGATCGTGGCCGCCGCAGTGGTTCCGAGAAATCGGCGGCGATTGAGAGGTGTTTGTGGTGTCATGGGTTTGATGAGACTCCTCCTTCGAGTGAGGTCAACGCGAATCCGAGTTGCTGTTCACCAAGATTGGTCATCGGCCCGCACGGCTGTCGAGTTTTTCCCAACGCGACGAATTTGTCAGCCGTGGCCTCCGAATCGAGATCACTTTCGTGATTGGCATCCGGTCTGTCCAATGTCAGCGAATTTGGAGAGTTGATTGGTCGTGGGTCATTTTCGTAGGAGGGACAATCCTGACCGTCAAAATTCAGCAGCGGACAAGATTGTCCGCTCTACAGAATCATCAAACTGACCCACTATCGATCGGCGAATGATCAAGCGTCGCATTTCCGTAGGACGGGCACTCTTGCCCGTCACAGCGACGACGGGCAAGAGTGCCCGTCCTACGACAAGTTCCAACCATTTTTTCTGCGAGAACCAAACGATGAACACGCCCAACAACAACACACGTCGTGAATTCCTCGTGAGCGCTGCAACGGCGGCCGCGTCGATGGCGACGTTCGTGCCGGCCAGCGTGCTGGGTCGCGAGGGCAAAGTGGCTCCGAGTGAGAAGATCACGCTCGGTGTGATCGGCATCGGTCCGCGTTGCACCTACGACTTGACCGCGATGCTGAAGCACGACGACATCCGCTGCGTGGCCATCGCCGAGGTACAAGCGAAGCGGCGCGAGGCCGGCAAGCTGCTCGTCGACAAGCATTACGGCAACAGCGACTGCGTGGTGCTCCGCGATTTTCGCGAACTGCTCGACCGCAAGGACATCGACGCTGTGCTCGTGGCGACGGGGGATCGCTGGCACGCTGCCGCGTCGATGCTCGCGGCCAAGGCGGGCAAAGACGTGTACAGCGAGAAACCGTGCGGCATCACGATCTCCGCCTGTCAGGAACTCGCCAAAACCATGCATGCCGAGAAGCGCGTCTTCCAGGCCGGCACGCAGCGGCGCAGCATTCCGAACTTTCAGAAGGCGATCGAGTTCGCTCACAGTGGAAAGCTCGGCAAGCTCCACACGTTGCACGCCTCGGTGTATATCCCCACGCTCGACAACACTTGGCTGCCCGGTGAACCGCAGCCGCCGCGCGACGTCGTGGACTGGAACCTGTGGCTCGGTCCGGCCGCGTGGCGTCCGTTCAATCAGCAATACGTGAATGGCAAGTGGCGCGGGCAGTGGGATTTTGATTCCGGAGCCAGGCTGCTCGACTGGGGTGCTCACACGGTCGATCTCTGCCAGTGGGCCAACAAGGCCGACGACACGATGCCGATCGAATACGAGCCGACGGAGAAGAACATCGTGTGCCGTTACGCCAACGGCGTGAAGATCATCATCGACTTCCTGCCCGAACCGTTCGGCAACCGCGATCCGCACTACATCACGCGGCTGGGCACCTGCCCGGTTCGGTTCATCGGCGACGAAGGCTCGGTCGAAACGGGAGACGAAGGGGAAATCGTCGCTTCCTCGGCAGCGCTCCAGAAAGAACTGCCCGATCCAACAAAGCGTGTGCGCGGCCTGGATGTCGGTGCTCACTCGCGCAACTTTTTCGACTGCATCCGCTCGCGCAAGGCAACGGCGGCGAATCCCGATGTGATGCGACGCTCCCACATCGCCTGCCATGCAGCCGCCATCGCCTGGATTCTGAATCGCAAACTGAAACTCGACCCGGTGAAAGAAGAATTCATTGGCGACGAAGAAGCCAACCGCCTGCGATCCCGCCCCTCGCGCGACTGGGCGACATAACGATTTGTTGACAGGGCGACAGGAGGGTGCATAACAGCATTTGTCCGGGGTCAGGCACCGCAAAATTCAAAATTGGCGGCGTATCGCTGAGTGCGCCCACAGGACTTCACTCCGCCAATTTTGAATTTTGCGGTGCCTGACCCCTGCCGGAATTGATTGCGGTCTGACAATCCAAAGGTGCGCAGTCGGACTAAGTTTCCAAACCGGCTGGAACCACTTCGTCGGAGAATAAGCCATGAGAGCAATCGTCTTGAGCATCGTGTTCGTCGCGCTTGGCTGGAGCGTGCCGCGCGAAGCGGTGAGCCAGTCCAAGAGAAAATCCGCTTCCGACAAAACGGAGCGAATCGAGAAACTCGACGCGAATGGCGATGGCAAAATTGCTCGCGATGAAGTGCCGGAGACAGTATGGAAGCGGATCGCCGCACACGACACGAACGGTGACGGCGTGCTGTCCGGCGAGGAACTCGATTCGCTGAAAGGCAAGGCGAGCGAGACTCGGCGGCCGGGCGGTGCGACGTCGGCCTTTGAGGTCCGCGAGTTTCAGGCGTCGAACAAACAGACGTTGAGATACAGCCTCTTCACACCGAAGAACATCGCTGCCGGTGAAAAGCTGCCGTTGGTGCTCTGTCTTCACGGAGCCGGTGGCAACACGGAGGCGGCCAAAGTTTTGGCCGCGCCCGAACAGCAGCGGAAGCATCCGTGCTTCATCGTGGCTCCGGCTTGCGAATCGAAACAGAGTCGCTGGGTGATCGGCACGTTTCGGAACAATCCCGATCAGCGAGCGGTCGAACCGGAATTGATGGAAGCCCTCGACGCTCTGTTGCGCGATGCCGCGATTGATCCCGACCGCGTCTATCTCACGGGCCAGTCGATGGGCGGCCTAGGAACTTGGGGCTTGATCGTTGCTCATCCCGATCGTTTCGCCGCCGCCGTTCCTGTGTGCGGAACTTGGGAACCCAACGACGCGGCGAAGATCGCCAAGGTGCCGGTGTGGGCGTTTCACGGAGCCAAAGACCCGACCGTGCCAGTGGAAGGCTCACGGCGCATGATCGATGCGATGAAGGCGGCGGGCGGCTCGCCGCGCTACACGGAATACCCCGATGTTGGACACGGAAGTTGGAACGCCGCCTACGCGACGACGGAAATGTGGGACTGGATGTTCCAACAACGACGAACACGCAACGCCAGCAAGTGAGTGAATTGGAATCGTTCGCGCCCGACGGCGAGTTCTTGCTGAGCCTGTCGCGCGACGTGCGTGTTGAGTACACGGCACTTATCCGCATTCCGAAAATTAGCCGCGCGGCGCTAGCCCCGGTTCAAGCCGTGTAACCGGGGCTAGCGCC
>CAMDDX010000244.1 GCA_945893075.1 Planctomyces sp. SH-PL62
CGGCACGACCGTTACAACCGGAACGACTTTGAGCGGAATGGCGTCAGCCACAGGAGTCGTCGTGATTCCCAGAGAGTCACGCTCGCCAAGAGCGTTGGGATTCCGCTGGGCTATGAAAAACGAGGGTCGTGGTACAGTTTGAAAGTCGCAGGGTCTCACGGTCAGACCCGCCCGGAATGACGATGCACGCATTCTCGCGGACGTTTTACACAAAAAACTATAAAACATGGACTTAAATCGTGCCCTGGCTGTCCAAAACCGCCTCGAACTGGGGTCGTTTCTCGCGAGTCTGGGCTCAGAATTGCCAGATCCAAGCCCAGACTCCGGACCTCTGAGCCCAAACTCGCGAATCTGGGTTCAGATTTGGCAATTCTGAGCCCAGACTTCGGACGTCCAAGCCACGACTTCGGACGTCCAAGCCCAAACTCCGGACCTCTGAGCCAAGACTCGCGGAGTCTTGGTCCAGTTTCGGCCAACCGCGTCCAGACTTGGCGGATCCTGCGCAAGACTCCGCAAGTCTTACCTCAGACGCGCGGCGTGTGAATCCAACCATCGCCGTCTTGGTCAAGATCGCCGAAGTCTGAGCCAAGGCCGCGCTGATCTGACTCCAGATTTCCGCCGCTTGACCCCTAGTCGCGGCCGGGTGGCACGCCCCGTGTCTTCGACGGGCGTGGTCGGGTTGCGGGTGCCACGCCCTTCCCCAAGCCGCAGGGCGTGCCACACCAAACTGGACCACTACCGGAACGCGAGCAAAGTAGACGAGTCACTCCGTGACTCGAATCGAGTCACGGAGTGACTCGTCTACTTTGCGGCTTCGCCGCCTTACTCCTTGGTCACCGCTTCGTCGAGATTCAGAATCAGGCCGCTGACCGCCGTCCAGGCGGCAACCTCGACCGGATCGAGCGTCGCATTCGGCTCTGCTTCGCCGGTGCGCAAGACGGCGGCGGCTGCGGCGGGATGCTCGCGATAGTTGGCGAGGTGCCGTTCGAGTCCGCGCCGCAGCACGGTCAACTCGCGGTCGGTGGGTTCGCGAGTCAGCACCGCTCGAAATGCGAATTGCAAGCGGCGGTCACGATCAGCGCTGCCGTGGGTCAGAGTCCGCTCGGCCAACTTGCGAGCCGCTTCAACGAAGCTGACTTCGTTGAGCAGCGTCAGCGCCTGCAACGGCGTGTTGGTCCGCGTCTCACGCACGATGCAGGTCTCGCGGCCGGCCGCGTCGAACGTGACCATCATCGGCGGGGCGATTGTCCGTTTCCAAAAGACGTACATGCCTCGGCGATACAGCGCCGGGCCGTGATCTTGCACGTACTTCTCCGTGCTTTGCAGATCGTCCCACAAGCCGTCCGGTTGATACGGCTTGATGGACGGCCCGCCGAGTTGTTCGACCAACAAGCCGCTGGCGGCCAGCGCTTGATCGCGAACCATCTCGGCCGAGAGTCGCGAGCGCGGGCTGCGTGCGAGCAGCCGGTTGTCGGGGTCGCGAGCGAGGGCCGCCTCAGTGGCTTGTGATGACTGCCGGTAAGTGCCGGACGTGACGAGTTCGCGAATGACTCGTTTGATGTTCCAATTCAGGAAAGTGGGATAACGGCTTTCGGCTTTCGGCTCTCGGCTTTCGGCCGGGCCGGCGAATTCGACGGCCAGCCAATCGAGTAATTCGGGATGCGACGGCCAGTCGCCTTGCGAGCCGAAGTCATCGACGGTCTTCACAAGTCCTTGGCCGAAGAGTTGTTGCCAGAAGCGATTCACGGTGACTCGCGCGGTCAGCGGATTCGCAGGATCAACAAGCCAACGGGCAAGGTGCAGGCGATTGGGACCGGAGCGGTACGGGCTGTCCGGAGGATTTTTCCTTCGCCGAGGAAGTGACGGACCAGGCGGAAAGTGCTTTGCTGAACCTGTCCCCAAACTGACGGGGACGCCCGGACCAACCTCATCTCCCGGCCGGTCGTAGGCACCTCGAATCAAGACATGTGAACGTCTCGGCTCCGGAAGTTCCTGCATGACCATCGTCGTGGGAACCGTTTCGAGGAAGGCGGCCCGTTCCAAGTGCAAACGCGGCAGCTCAAAGAACGGCTGACAAGTCTCGGCTTTGGGATTTGCAGCCAGATACGCGGACGTGAGTTTCAGCATCTGCCCGATGGATCTCGACTTGTCCGCGCGGGTCACCAAGTCCGTGACGCTCTCCGGTGTTGCCAGGATTGAGACTTCGCCTTCAGACAATTCGACGCCGAACAATCGCACGTCGTCGATGGCACCTTTGAATGGTGGGGTGAGACCACCGGCACCGACGCGGAAGACGTCCTTTGAGGCGAACGCCTGATTGAGTTCATCCAGCAGAATGTTGTTGTGGGCTTTCTCGCCGTTGACCCAGAAACAAACGCCGGCGGCGGTTCGCGAACCGTCATAAGTCACGGCGACATGAGCCCACTCGCCAGTCGGGATGGCTTCGACCGTTTCGACGCGCATCGCGTCGTCCAACCATCGCTTGCACAGATTGAATTGCAGCTTGCCATTTTCGAGACACAGGTTGTAGCCGTCGGCGTTCGAGTCGTCGGACATGCGCGACAGGATCGTGCCAGTGTTTGCCTCAGCGCGAATCCAGACGGACATCGAGAACGGCTCGAAGAAACCGACGTTTGCGACATCGCCAACCGCGAACCGCCGTTGTCCGTCGAAGTGCGCCGCTTTGCCGAGGCGTCCCTCGCCCAACACCACCGGCACTTGATCGGCCGGCTTCACGACTGGAGCGCCGGATGTCGGTCCCAGCGGCTGCGGTTGTGCTCGACCCGGTGCTGTGACGTCCGCAGGCCGCGACGGTTTCGGTTGGCCGTCCTCGTCGAACGGCAATCGCAGAATCTCACCGCGCGTGACGGTCCAATCGACCGGCGGTTTGCCGATCAACGACTTCTCCCAAGCGGCTTGCTCACGGAGGAGGACCGGTTGCCGTTCGCGAGTCTGTTGCTCAGCCGCTGCGCTGCGCGCGTCGAAGTCGTCGAGTTGCCGTTGCTGCGCGCGCGTCGGCGTCTTCACGAATGGGGGCGAGTTGCCGAACTTGATCGCGCGGCCCTTCTCCGGCACGTTGTTGAAGAACGAGAAGACCTGGTAGTACTCGCGCTGGGAGAACGGATCGAACTTGTGGTCGTGGCAGCGGGAACAACCGAGCGTCAGGCCCAGCCACACGGTTGCGGTCGTATCGACCCGATCAACGACGTACTCGACGGCGTACTCCTCCGGGATGATGCCCCCTTCGGCATTGCCCCGATGATTGCGGTTGAAGCCGGTCGCGAGGACTTGATCCAGCGTCGGCTTCGGCAGCAGGTCTCCGGCGAGTTGTTCGATCGTGAATTCATCAAACGGCTTGTTGTCATTGAAGGCTTCGATGACCCAATCGCGCCAGCGCCACATGCTCCGGTCGCCGTCCGATTGATAGCCGGACGTGTCGGCATATCGAGCCGCATCCAGCCACGGCCGAGCGAACCGTTCGCCGAAACGGGGCGAAGCAAGCAGCCGATCGACGACTCGTTCGTAGGCGTCCGGTGCGTCATCGCTCAGGAACTCGTCGATCTCGTCCAGCGACGGGGGCAGGCCGGTGAGATCGAGCGTCACTCGCCGCAGCAACGTGGCTTTGTTGGCCGGCGACGACGGCTGGAGGCCCTCATGTGCGAGACGAGCGAGAACAAACCGGTCGATCGGATTTGAGATTTGAGATTTGAGATTTGAAATCTGCGGCACTCGCGGCCGAGTCGGCGGAATGAACGCCCAATGTCCCTGAGACTTCGCGCCTTGCTCGATCCAACGGCGAAACGTTTCGATTTGTTGCGGCGTCAGCTTCTTCCCCGAACTCGGTGGCGGCATTCGTTCGTCATCGTCGGTTGCGGTCAGCCGGCGAAACAACTCGCTCTTGGCAGGTTCGCCGGGAACGAGGATGCGATGCCCGTCCCGTTCGGCGAAAAGTTTGTCATCGCTGTCGAGCCGCAAATCCGCCTTGCGTTCCTTCGCATCCGGGCCGTGACACTGGAAGCAAACGTCGGACAAGATCGGCCGGATGTCACGGTTGAAGGAAACCGGCTCATCCTTTGAGTCGGCTCGTGCTATCGAACAACACGTCAGTAACAAGACGATTGCAACGACCCTGGAGTGCGGTGGCTCGACACCGCCCTCCATTCGATCGCGGCGGCGCGTCCACAGCCACCACCGATTTCCATCGTGAGTATTGTCTGCCACGACCATGATTGTTCCCAGTTGGAGTTCATTCCCGCGATTGAATGGAGGGCGGTGTCGAGCCACCGCACTCCAGGGTTATTTCGCCTCTTTGCGTTTCAGTTTGTCGTCGTTGTCGGCCATGAACTGTTTGAGGACTGGGACAAATTCCAGCAGCCGCGTCCATTGCTCGACATACAGCGTGACCGGCATGCGTTGCAGGCCGTAAACACTCAGGCCCCCTTTTTCGCTGACCTTGCAGTACAGCCGGCCCTTAGGCGGGTTCTCTAACAATTGCGACAAAGCCTCTGCGCTGATCTCGCCGCTTTCGATCCGTTGGAGGATTTCTTCTTTGGTCATGAACGCACTCCGATTTTGGTGTCTGTGGGAAAAAACTCAGCCGACGAGTCTGGCGAAATTTTGGAGCCGCGCCCGTCCGGAAGCGGTTACTCATCGGACAGGCAACCGCTTCCTGACGGGCGCGGCTCCGGTGCAACTTCGAGGACAGGGCTAGATGCAGACTCCGAGCACGGGATCATTGTGGTTAGGAATGCTCGCTATCGCTAGTGCCTCCGGTTCGTCTGGCAGGACCGGCTCGTTGTGAGCCATCGTCGCGAATGCGCTCGCTCGTGAGGTCAGTTGAAATCCTGCGCAGTGGCGGAGACACTCGCCACCAATTCGGCAACCTGTCGAAGCCGAGTCCATGCCCCAGTGATTCCACCGGGCCACCTCATTTCGGAAAGTCACCCACACCATGTCGCAGCCATCTGACCTTTCCACGCTGGCAGTCAACACGATCCGCACCCTCTCGATGGACGCCGTCCAAAAGGCGAACTCCGGGCATCCCGGTACGCCGATGGCCATGGCTCCTGTGGTCTACACGATCTGGCAAAACATGCTGCGGTTTGATCCCGCGGACCCGATCTGGCCGAACCGCGATCGGTTTGTGCTGTCGATCGGTCATGCGTCGATGCTGCTGTATTCGATCCTGCACCTGACCAAGGTGAAGGCGGTGAATACGAAATACGAACAACTCGGCGAAGTCTCTGTCACGCTGGATGACATCACGAAGTTTCGACAGCTCGATAGCCGCTGCCCCGGTCACCCGGAATACCGCTGGACGTCGGGCGTCGAAACGACCACCGGCCCGCTCGGCCAAGGGGTCGCGAACAGCGTGGGCATGGCGATCGCCTCCAAGTGGCTGGCGACGTATTTCAACAAGCCCGGCTTCGAGATGTTCAACTACGACGTCTACGCCTTGACGGGTGACGGCTGCATGATGGAAGGGGTCAGCTCCGAAGCCGCGTCGCTGGCGGGGCATCTCAAGCTCTCGAACCTCTGTTGGATTTACGACAGCAACAAGATCACGATTGAAGGTGAGACGCATCTGGCCTTCACCGAAGATGTCGGCAAGCGTTTTGAAGCCTATGGCTGGAACGTCGTGAAGGTTCACGACGTGAATGACCTCGCCGTCCTGAAGAGCGCCTTTGAAGGCTTCAAGAAGACGACCGACCGACCGACGATGATCATCGCCGAGAGCCGCATTGGCTTCGGCGCTCCGACGAAGGAAGGACATCACTCGGCACACGGCGAACCGCTGGGTGATGCTGAGATCGCCGGTGCGAAGCGAAACTACGGCTGGCCGGAAGACGCGAAATTCCTCGTACCCGACGGCGTGTACCAGCACTTCCAGGACGGGATCGGACAGCGCGGTGCCGCGGCGCGGGCCGCTTGGATGAAGCTCTATGGCGAATACGAAAAGCAGTATCCCGAATTGGCCAGCCACATCATGCGGATGCAAAAGCGCGATCTCCCGGAGGGCTGGGACAAAGATCTGCCGACGTTCCCCGCCGACCCGAAGGGGATCGCCAGTCGCGATTCGTCGGGCAAGGTGCTGAACGCTCTCGCCAAGAATTATCCGTGGTTGATCGGTGGTTCGGCGGACCTGGCCCCGTCCACCAAGACGCGGCTGACCTTCGAAGGCGCGGGAGATTTCAACTACGACAACTATTCCGGCCGCAACTTCCACTTCGGTGTGCGCGAACACTCGATGGCGTCGATCGTCAACGGGATGGCGCTCAGCAAGGTTCGCGCTTACGGCTCTGGCTTCCTGATCTTCAGTGATTACGCCAAGGGCGCTCTCCGGCTGGCCGCGATCATGGAAGTCCCGTTCATTCACATCTTCACGCACGACTCGATCGGCGTGGGCGAGGACGGCCCGACGCATCAGCCGGTCGAGCAGCTTGCCAGTATGCGCTCGATCCCCGGCATGATTCTGCTCCGCCCCGGCGACGCCAACGAAGTCACCGAGTCGTGGCGATTCATCGCTCAGCAAAAGCATCATCCGGTCTGCTTGATCCTGTCGCGGCAAGCGTTGCCGACGCTCGATCGAACCGTCTTCGCGCCGGCCAGTGGCCTCCAAAAGGGAGCGTACGTTTTGGCCGATGCCGCCGCCGGCCTGCCCGACGTGATCCTGATGGGCACCGGCAGCGAGGTCGGGCTGTGCGTGACGGCCTATGAAAAGTTGAAGGCAGAAGGGGTCAAGGTCCGCGTGGTCTCGATGCCGTCGTGGGAACTGTTCGAGCATCAGTCGCAGGAATACCGCGACAGTGTTCTGCCTCCGAGCGTGACCGCTCGCGTGGCCGTCGAACAAGCCTCGACCTTCGGCTGGGAGCGTTACACCGGCCTGACCGGCGCGATCATCGCCATGAAGACCTTCGGCGCGTCGGCTCCGCTGAAAGATTTGTTGGGCAAGTTCGGGTTTACCGAGGGCGGAGTCGTGGCAGCAGCGAAAAAGCAATTGGCGAAGAAGTAAGAACGGAATTGAAAAGCCGTATCGCGAAGGTGGGGGAGCGTCTCCGAACTGCATACTCGGCCGCTTCCTCACGGGCGCGATACGGCTTCTTCTCGCAGGGAGTTCGCGGTGATCGAGTATCGGCCGTTTCGGAATAGCGATCCGCCTCAGATAGTGCGGTTGTGGCACGAGAGCGGGTTGGGACGCGGAGCGGCTCGCGGGTTCAGCTATGACGCGCTCGATCGGTTGCTGCTGGGCCAACATTATTTTGATCGGGCGGGATTGATCGTCGCCTGTGACGGAACTCTGATCGTCGGTTTCGTGCATGCCGGCTTTCGCGGCGATGCTTCGGGCGGCTGGATCGATCGCACGGTGGGCGCGATTTGTGTCGTTGTTGTCCATCCGACATTTCGCCGACATGGCATCGGCCGTGAGCTGCTCTCGCGCGGAGAGGCGTATCTGCGGCAGCACGGCGCAACGTCGATCCAAGTGGGAGCCGCTCCGCCGTGTGACCCGTTCTATCACGGACTCTACGGTGGCTCAGAGGTGTCCGGGTTCCTCGAATCCAGCGGGGACGCCGCGCCGTTTCTCAAAGCCTTGGGGTATCGGCCAGCGCAGCGGTTTGTAGTTTTGCAGCGCAACTTAAAACAAGGAGACCCGATCAGCTTTCGGTTGAGCCTGATTCGCCGCAAGATGGATACGTTCATTTTCGAAACGCCGGAAGCTCCGACGTTTTGGTGGTTCAGCCGCTATGGCCGGCTGGGGAATGTGCAATTCCGCCTGGTCCCCAAAGGGGGTGGCGATGCGGTCGCGGCCGTGACGGTCAGCGGCATGGATTTGTATGTCGAGCCGTGGGGCGAACGCGCGATTGGTCTGAGTGAACTGATCGTGAAAGACGTCTCGCGCCGGCAGGGACATGCTCAGACGCTGCTGATTGAAGTCATTCGCCGCATGAGACAAGAGCAGGTCTCGTTGGCGGAAGCGCACATCGCGGAAGAGAACACCGCTGCAATCGCCACGTTCAAGTCAGTCGGCTTTCAGCAGATCGATCGTGGCGTCGTTTATCGCCAGCCTGCGGGACATTGACAGAAACCCCACCGAGCTTGCCTCGGTGGTTTATGGCTTTTGCACTACGCTTGCCTCACTCGTAGTGCAAAGGCCCGTTTCCACCGAGGCAAGCTCGGTGGGGTTTGTGTCATCCGCACAAGTACGCGATGCGTCTCCATCCCGAATAGAACCCGCTCGCCGGAATCATTCGCACGTGCCAGCGGAGGCCGATATCCTGCTGACGGACAACTCCGACGACTCGGCTTGAGACCATGAGCACATCCGACCTCAGCGCACTATTACCGATCGAATCACCAACCGATTCCGCCACCACAGATCCGCTTGCTCCCGAGTCTCAGCGCGACTGGTGGCGACGATTGCAGGCTCTGGTCGAGAAGCGCGTGCAAGCCGAACGAGAGTCGGCCGAAGAATTCCGCACCGACGCTGCACGCATTGAAAAAGAGTTGGCCGCCGCAATCGTCGCGCGCACGGAAACTCACGAACGTGAGCGCGCCGCGATTCAGGCCGAGTACGACAAAACGGTCGTCGAGGCCGGCACGCAGTTCGCCGACGATCACGCTGTCGCCAATCGCGAATTTCAAGACGTAGTCTTCGCGATTGAACAGCAAGCGGCCGACGAGACCGAAACGGCGCGGAAGAAGAACGAAGAAGACCGTTGGATGGTCACCTCATATTTCGACGAGGAAGCGGAAGGGAGCCCCAAGCAGCAATACGAGGTCTTCGAAACGAACGTCGCCAAGTCGAAGGAGCAACTGAAGATCGAGGCGGACGAACTCGAAACGGAAAAGATGCGGATCGACTTACTGATGCTCAAGCGGCGTCAGGGCATCGAAGTTGACCCTCCCACACCGGAGAAGACCGCGCCGACCAATGATCTCGATACGGCGGCCGCGCAATTTCGCGAAGCCTGCGAAGCCGTGAAGTCGCATCATGCCGAGTTGCAACATCTCAAAATCCCGGCTCTGTTTCAGGGAAAGCGGCCGTACTTCGCGGCGCTGGGAGCGTGGTTGGTGTTGTGGGGGTTCGCCGGATTCGCAATCGACCCGAAAGTGCTGCCCGTGGAGAACAACCTCGATCCAATGGAATGGCGCGTCGTGGCTGGCGTACTGATGCTGTTTCCGGTCGCCATCACGATGGGCATTCTGCTGTCGGTGGGACGCGGACAGACCGCGCCGATCTACGAGTTGGTTTTTGAACGGCATCTCGCCGCGCAACGTCTGCGGCAGCGCTGGCAGAAGCTGGCGGACTCGGAGTTGAAGCATCGCGAAGAAAAGTTCGCCGCATGGCAGAAAGTCGTCACCGCGAAGCGCGAAGCCGGGCTGAACAAGGCTGATCGCGAACTGGAAACGACATCGCAAAAGATTGCGGCTCGCCGCGCGGAAGAGCAGGCAGCGGCCAATCAGAAGTACCCCGCGCTGCTCAGCGCGATCACTCAGCGGCGTGACCAGCAGATGGCCTGGGCGCACGGCGAATTTCCGCAACGGTTGACGAAGCTCAAAGCGCGCTTCGAGTTTGATCTCAAGAAGTCTCAGCGGAATCACGATTCGGAAGTCGAAAACAACACCAAGCGGTTTCAGCAAACCTGGCTCCGCATGGCTCAGGAATGGCTCGCAGGTTGGCAGCAGTTGGAACGTGACGCCGATGCCGCGAACCAAATCGTCGACGAATGGTTTCGTGATTGGGCGACGCTCGGCAGTGCGCCGCTCAAGTTGCCGCCGAAGATTCCGCCGGGGATCCGGCTGGGACAGTTCTCGGTCGCGTTGGCAGACGTGGCCGATGGTGTGCCGAAGGAACCGCAACTTATTCCCAATCGGTTGTCCTTCGAACTTCCCGCGTGTTTGCCATTTCCAGAGCGTCCGTCGTTGCTGCTCAAAGCGCGGGATGACGGTCGCGAGATCGCAGTCGGCGTGTTGCAGAACGCGATGCTGCGGTTCCTGACGACTCTGCCCGGCGGCAAGGTGCGGTTCACGATCCTCGATCCGGTTGGGCTGGGCGACAATTTCGCCGCGTTCATGCACCTGGCCGATTACGACGAGTTGCTCATCACCAGCCGCATCTGGACCGAGCAAGGTCAGATCGAACACCGGCTGTCCGACCTGACCGAGCACATGGAGAACGTATTCCAGAAATACCTCCGCAACGAGTTCCGTTCGATTCAGGAATACAACGAACACGCCGGCGAAGTCGCCGAGCCGTATCACATCCTGGTCGTTGCGAACTTTCCCGCGAACTTCAGCGAAGCCGCATCGCGGCGACTGGTGAGCATCGCGACCAGCGGCCCGCGCTGCGGTGTGTTTCTGCTGGTTAGTGTCGATACGAAGCTCCGCTTGCCGCTGAATTTCGATCTGCATGATCTGGCGACAAACGCGACCGTCTTCGAGTGGACTGGGCAGTCGTGGCCGACGCTGCCAGCGTCGGCGACGGACGCTAGCAGCGTCCGCCACGGGTTTGTCTCATCCGATGACGAGTTGAAAGCACTGCCCTTGATCTTCGATGCGCCGCCGGAGCCGGATCTATTCACGAAGCTCGTCAAAGCGGCCGGGCACGAATCGAAGGACGCGCGCCGCGTCGAGGTCGCGTTTGAACGGATCGCGCCGAAGGACGCGCAGTTGTGGGCCAGCGACACGCGCAGCGGACTGGATGTGCCGCTCGGCCGAGCGGGTGCGACGAAGCTGCAACATCTGCGGCTGGGCAAAGGGACGTCGCAGCATGTGCTCATTGCCGGCAAGACCGGCTCCGGTAAATCGACGTTTCTGCACATTCTCATCACGAACGCCGCGCTGCATTACGGCCCGGATCAGCTTCACTTCTATCTGATCGACTTCAAGAAAGGGGTCGAGTTCAAAACCTACGCGACGCATGAACTGCCGCACGCGCGAGTCATCGCGATCGAGAGCGACCGCGAGTTCGGTGTCAGCGTGCTCGAACGCCTGGACGCGATCCTGAAGGAGCGCGGCGATCTGTTCCGCGATGTCGGCGTGCAAGACCTCGCCGGCTTCCGCGGTGCTCGGCCGGGAGAGGAGATGCCCCGCATCCTGCTGGTCGTGGACGAATTCCAAGAGTTCTTCGTCGAGGACGACAAGCATGCGCAAACGTCCGCGCTGCTGCTCGACCGGCTCGTGCGGCAAGGCCGAGCATTCGGCATTCATGTGTTGCTCGGTTCGCAAACGCTCGGCGGAGCGTACTCGCTGGCGCGCAGCACGCTCGGCCAAATGGCGGTCCGCATCGCGCTGCAATGCAGTGAGAGCGACGCGCACTTGATCCTCTCGGAAGACAACACCGCCGCGCGGTTGCTGACGCGGCCGGGCGAAGCAATCTACAACGATGCGAACGGACTGCTCGAAGGGAACCACCCGTTCCAAATCGCGTGGCTGGAAGACGACCGCCGCGATTTTCATCTCGGTCGAGTGCAGCAAATGACTGAGAAGCGGCACGTGCGAATGCCCCCCGCGATCGTGTTTGAAGGAAACATCCCCGCCGACCCGCGCCGCAATGTCGATCTCGCGCAACTGATCGACGCGCCGCAGTGGGATGCCCCGCTGCTCGAGCGCGTCGCGTGGCTTGGCGAAGCGGTTGCGATCAAAGATCCGACAACCATTCGCTTTCACGCGCAAGGGGGCCAGAACCTGCTGGTTGTTGGTCAGAGTGATCTCGCCACAGTTGGCCTGCTGGCGACCAGCATCATCAGCCTCGCCTGCCAAGTCCGGCCGAATCGGACATCGGATTCGTTAGATTTGAAATCTGAAATTTCAAATTTGAAATCTGAAGATGTCGTTCCGCAGTTCGTGGTCCTCGACGGCAACTTCGGCGGCGTTTCGACCGAGACTTGGAAAGAACTGCAAGCCGCGCTGCCGCACTCCGTCCAAATTGGCGAACCGCGAGATACCCAGTCCGTGCTGGCGACGCTGACGGCCGAGATGGCTCGCCGCGAGCAATCGGGTTCACGCGACGACACGCCGATCTTCGTCGT
>CAMDDX010000245.1 GCA_945893075.1 Planctomyces sp. SH-PL62
TGGTTTGCGAACTGACTTGCGACTCTTCTTCGATGACCGATACTTTGAACTCATGGCGGCGACCTCCGGTTTGTGGATAACTCTCAACCGGGCTTGTAAGCCCGGCCGGAGCCGCCGCCAACTTTTCAACTACGACAGGGACAACCTCAGGCGGGGTTGTTTGCGGTCGCGGGATTCGATGTCGCGATTCAATTGGGCGAGGCAGACGACCACGGCGTCAAGTTCTCGTGCGACTCGCTTCAACGCACGGGACATGGCGGCGACTTGTTGTTCGCGATGCACTCGGTCGTCGTCGGGGCGGAGCAGTTGCAGGTAGTCGAGGATCAGCAGTCGCAGGCCGTGACGGCGTTCGGCGCGGGCACTGGCCACAATCTGCGACAGGCGTGACGAGCTTTCGTCGATGATCTTGAGCGGCAGGCCGGCGAGTTGGTTTTCGGCTTCGGAGAGGCGGTCTCGGTCGAGGGGATCAGTGAGGCGGTCGAGTTCGATGTCGGCGAACGGCAAGCTGGTGATCGCGGACAGCAGACGGTTCGCGATGTCGATTTGGCTTTGCTCCAACGTGACGAACACGGCCGGGAGTTTTTCCTGAGTCGCGGCCAGGGCCATGCCCAGCGCGGCGGACGTTTTGCCGACACTCGGCCGAGCACTAACTATCACGAGCGAGCCGGCACGCATTCCCCCGCCGAGTTTTTCATCCAGGTCCGGCCAGCCGGTTGGCACCTGCCCCCGGTCGTTTGTGGCGAGAGCTTCGCGCCGCTTGTGGAGCACGTCGAACATCGACAGGCATCCGCGAGATTCTTCGCGTTCGGAAATCTGACGCTGGGCGCGGTCGAACATCGCGAGCAATTCGTCAACGTCCTGATGATCGTAGGCGGCGGCTTGCAGATCGCGGGCGACATAGAGCACTTGGCGGCGTTGTGCGGCTTCACGAACGAGCTTGGCGTCGTAGGCGATGTTCGCGGTGCCTCGCCCCGGCACCGCGGCCATGAGTTCGTTGAGGTAGAGCACATCCTCGTTGCGAGTGAGTTTGCCGAGCCGGGTGAGTTCGTCCGAAAGGGAGATTGTGTTGACCGGCTTGCCGGCTTCACGCATGGCGAGCATCGTCGTGAAGATGATTCGATTCGTCTCATGGTAGAAGTCGTCCGCGTGGATCAGCGGGGCGATGTCATCGACCTTATCGAGTTGGATCATCAGACCGCCGAGCACCGATTGCTCGGCGGTCAAGTTGTGCGGCGGCATTCTGGTCTCGGCGGAATTCACGATCGCACCTCCACGACTTGCGAGTGAGTGAGGCGACGATCAGAGCCGGCGAGGCAGAGCGGCACTCCGGCCAGCAGACGGCTGGCGAGTCGAGCACCGAAAGCGGTATTGAGTTCGTCGGGCTTCAAGTTGCTGGTGACGATCAGCGGCTTGCCAGCGCGAGCGTTGACGGCGCGGGTGAGGATCTCAATATCCACGTCCGTCGGCGTCCTGATGCCGATGTCATCCAGCACCAGCAAGCCGGCGTTGGCGAGGCGGTCGAACAGGCCAGCCTCGGAGAGTTCAAACGTCCGACCATCGGGGCCGGCGACATCGACCGAGCCGTCGCGGCGGCAGGTCTTCACCTGCGACAGCAGATCGCTCACGTCGAACCACACGGCACGAGACGGCCACACCTGATGCACCAGTGCGGCGAGGCACGACTTGCCGCGACCTTGCTGGCCGAAGACGTACAGCGGCCAGCGCGATCGCTGGATGATGTTATCGACTTCGCGGACGGCATCAGGCGGAACGAGATTCCAACTCGCGGCCGGCACCTGCGGCGGCAGCGGCCGGAGCGGCGGTTGCAAGGTGAGCGAAGTCGTCAGCGTCACCTTGCCAGCGTGCGGCGGATGCGCGGGTTGAAGTTGGACGGTCACGATAATTTCCTCCGATGATCTTGCAGGCGTTCCATTCGCCAGCGCGGGATTTGCCAAATAGCCAAGTGAACTTGAACCAGCCTTTGCCATGAAGGAATGGGCCTTCACGGATCGCGGTCATGAGCTTGGTAACGTCGCTCAGAGCGTCTTGAACTTCTGGTTGACCGTTGGCTCGCGTGAATGTGGTCACGAGCGCTGCCGAGCGTTTGACGCATCGTGGAGCGATGCCGTCGGGAAGCTGGTTCCAGGCGTCGATCAGTGTGTCGAGTTGGTCGGGGACGAGTTGGTTTTGAGTCTTCGCTCCCGCCGGACTCGTGACATCGGTGTCACCTTTTCGAGACGTGCTCTCTCTCTTGAGAGAATTGGAAAGTTCATTGGTATGTTCTGGGTGACTCCCACGACACCCTTTTGGCGACGTGGATGTCGTCTCTCGTTTTGCACCCATGACATCCATGTCACCCTTTGCGGTCGATGCCAGTGATGAAGTTCTTGACGATGTTGGTGATGTCGATGCCAGTGATCGCAGGCGTTGCCAGTCGATTCGGAGCACTCGCTTTCGGCCTTCCATCCACGAGGTCAGGATCTTCAGTTCCACCAACTGGCGAACGAGTCGTTGAACATGCCGAACCGAAACTTGCACGTTCGCGCTGAGCCGTTCATTGCTCGGCCAGGCGTCACCGCTTTCGTTGGCGTAGCTCACCAGCACGAACAACATCAGCTTGGCGGCATTGTCGAGTTCAGCGTCGCGCACAGCGGTCAGACGGTCGAACACCGAAGACATCGAGCTACTTGTCACGACGGAGCCTCCGCGCTTCATACCGCAGCAGCGCGGCGTCGAGTGATTCGCGAAGACGTTGAGCCGCTCGCTCTGAGCCAAAAAGTTCGCGACTGCGGCTGATGGATGACGCTTCGGCCGGCTTGCCGTCCGTCCGAGGCGGAGATACTTTCTCCGCAGACATGATCGAATCTCCCGCGAAGGCCAGCGTCGAAACCGCTGGCCTTTGCCATTGGTGGGACGGGATCAGCACTTCGCGGTCGAACGGCGGCGGCGTGAGCCGGCATCGCCGAGCACATCATCCAGTTCCCGACCAGCCTTCTCGGCGCGGGCGTTCGTATCGGCCAGAGTTGGATCAACTGGAGCGTCCGCCAGATCAGCATTGAGCGCGGCGGAGAACGCCAGCCAATCGCTTTCGAGGATGAAGCGGCGTCCGCCAACGCGAATCGAGCGGAGCTTGACGCCTCGGACACCATGCTGCATCCAGCGCCAACAAGTCGCAGCATGAATGCCCTCACGGCGGGCAAGCTGGTTGATCTTGTGGCGGACAGATTCGGAGAGAGTAGCGGTCGCAGTCATTTTGAATCCCTTGCGTTGAAGTGAGTCGAATCACAATCGAACGAAGGGACTCAGTAGTTGGCGTCCACCGCTGCTCACAGACGACAGCACGAGGATCAGCGGCGTTTTTGAGGAAGTGGCTTCCGTGGACTTCCGCCGACTTCCGTGGGCTTCCGTGAGAGGAACTCCGACAGCCGAGCTTCGGCCTCGTGGAGTGCCTTGAGCACTGCTTCATCATCTCGTGGCTCGCGGTGACGCAGAAACACTTCGATGTCATCCGTCAGTGTTGCTCGACACCAGACGCGCGGAACCGCTCCCGACGCCGCATTCTTGAGGTAGTCACGCAACGCACGATCCGACTTCACGGAATCAAGTGTCTCGTGCCGGATCGCGAAGCCCATTTCGGTTTTCGTCCCGGTCAGCCACTTGTCGCGGTAGAAGTCTTGCGGCGGTTCGCTGCCAGCATCGTAAAGCCCCTCCACACATTCTTGGTTGGGGTTCAAACTGCGGGACTTCGTGTCTCCGTTTCGTCGGTACGCCGCACATGCGGCTTCCTTCCTACACCTCTCGGTCAGAGTCAACAGGTCGATCGGTTTGATCGAACAGAGACTTTCCCAAACGCTGTCCCAAAACTTGCTGATTTGTTCGCCGACAACTTAGGGCGCGAAGCCCATCTCGAAAAGATCGGGAATCAAAATCACTGCACTTTGCACTCGCCGCGCGTACCAGAGCGCTTCGGAATTGGCGCAAGTCTCGCCTTCGGTGTTGTAGAGATCCGCTTCAACGGCATCGAACGCGGCCTGCGCCGTTTTGAATTTCTCGTGTAGGCTGACGACTGAATCCGCGAAAAACGCCGTTGCCGTCGATGCAGGGATAGCCTCTCCCTCTTTGAGGTGGAATTGCATAAGGTTCGCAGCAACGCGATGAATTTCTGCGGCTTCCGACGCAGCGACACAACACGCGGACCAAGCGTGGTACAAATCACGAGGCAATGATTCATGCAGCCTCGCCATGCGTGTTTCCCATCGTTCCGAGTCGTAGGGTTCCGAGAGAAGAAGCGCGGCAACCGCATCGGATTGCGGGGTTCACGCTGGGTGATCGGCCCAGCGCTAGCCGCACGGGAATTCTAATTGAACCCTACTGCCTCACCAGCCTCGTCACGTCGCAGTGTGTGGAAATCGACGTGGGGAATTTTGTCGAGAGTCCTTTGCTATCATCTCAGCGTGTTGAAACTTCCGGCAACTAGCGTCACGAAATCACGAAAGCTTTTTTGCTCGCTCTCAACGGACAATGTGCATGACCACCACTTCGGCCGAAATGCGTCGTTGCGTGTGTTGTGGTTTGCCAAAACCGACCGACCAATTTCGTTTGCGACGGCGCGGAATGCCCGATCGCTCGGCCGAGTGTCGGCGATGTCACTCGGATGCCGAACGGACTCGCCGCCGTCGGCGTCGTGCTCGAAAGATCCAACGAGTCACACGACAGATCGTGCTGGCCGACGACATCGACCAAATCCACCGCCTCGCCTCGCGCTTGCTTGAAAAGTTCGGTGGCGTCAAACGGCTGACCACGTTGTATCACTCGGTCCTTGAAGCGGCTCGCGCCGCCAACCCAGCTTCGCCCGCTGTCGCGTCGATGCTGATGGCCGTTGTGCGACTTCAGGTTCTCAGTGAATCGCTCACGTCCGATGAGCCCATGCCGGACGGTCTTGAAGAGAAGCGGGAAGGCACTCGGTCGCGAGTTCTCGAAATTCATCCTTGAGAATCCGACCGAGGTTGCTTCACTTTTCGCCGAGACTGGTTGGTTCGTACAACCGCCCGAAGCATTCACAGCCGCGAACAATTCCGTCCGCGCGCAACGTCACGATTCACAACTGAGGGCAACGCCATGAAAGAAAGAGATCCCTATCTGTTGACGCTTGCCGGTATCGGTCTGTTGTTGGGAGTCATCGCAAACCTTCAGCCTGATCGCGATTCAAGAGTGGAAGCACTCCAAAGAAAGATCAACGAACTCGAATCCGCTTCCGTCGAACGTGACAACCAAGTTCAGGACTACTTCAGGGACTTTGTCCAAAAATTCGAGGACGGCCTCGCAAAGTCCGCTCTCAAAATGCGTGCCTTGGCAATCGTCGATGATTCAGGAAACACTCGAATTCAGTTTCTGACCAAAGATGGCGTGTCTCACATCACTTTTTTTGACGTGAGTAAGAAGGGGCGACTCAACCTCTCATTGGACGCGGAAGGGAATTCTTCCGTGCGCCACTTTGATCGAAATGGTGTCGCTCGATTGGTCAGTGTTCTTGCTTATCCAAAGGATTTGCCGGGTGGAAGTGCTGCCTTCATCCGAACAAATGCGAACGGTGAGATTGAAAAGGACTGAGCCGCAAAATCTCGACCTCCGATTTTGGTTGCGTACTCTCCGTGCAGAATGTGACGTCAATGCGGACGGACGAAAGGGGACCGCCCCGCCGGGTGGTCAGGCGGTCCCCGCATCGTCGATGACCAGCACTCCCTTCATCCGATCTTGGCGATGGCGACGAGGGCTTGGTCGCGGTCGGCTTCGGCGTAAATCTCGGTCGTGAACGCGGTGCTGTGACCGAGCACGATCCTCGCCAGTTCGATGCCGTACTCTTTCCGCAGCACCGTCGCCGCATTGTGCCGAAGCTGGTTCGGATGCCAGCCGGGAATTTTCTGGTCGTCGTCGTCGATCTTCGCGTTGGCTTTCGTCAGGCCGTAGTCGATCGCTCGGCGGTAGGTCACGGTCGAGTAGTGATCCTGCGGCGTCCGCTGGGGATTCGGCTTCCGCTTCCGCTGTTGGTGTCGAACGTGGCTCGGCCAAAGCGGCGTCTTGCGTGCCTGTCGGAGTTGAACGGCACGAGCGGCTTTCGCTTCGGCCGGCGAGAACAAATACGCTTGCAGGTCCGGCTTGAGCCACGGGCGCAGCACCACTTGTGATCGCGGGCCGAGATAGATTTCGCGAGCCTTGCCGTGATGCTCGGTCTTGTGAGACTGCGGCCGGTAAATCCACACCTTGCCAGTCACGTCGATGTCGCAGGTCCGCATCAGGCAAACCTCACCCGGTCGCATCCCGGTCAGCCGTTGCAGTTCGATCATCGCCTTGACCTGCGGAGAAACGAACGGCAGCACCGCATCGACAAAAGCGTTCGGCACCGGCTTCACCGGATCAGTCTCGCGAGCCTCGCTCCGACCGGCTTTCAACCCGGCGACGGATTGCAGGCCATGAAAGACGCTCGGCGGAACGAGTTCGTTCTCGGTCCCCCACTTGAAGCAACCCTTCACCCTCGCGATTTGCTTGTTGACGACCCGGCGGCACAGCTTGGATTCGATCATCCGCTGGCGAACGACCTTGAGGGCCAGGGGGCCAAACTGGGACACGGGGGTCAGGCCGTAGGCGTCCTTCAGAACCCGGAGCGCGGTCTTGATGAGACTTTGCTCGGACGTGGCCTTGCCGTTCTTCCGGTAGTGCGACTCGACATGCTGCCGCAGGTAGGCGAGCACCAATTCGTTGACCGAGAGTTCGGCATCCTGAGCCTGCGGAAGCGTCCGGCCACGCGACAGCCACTCGGCAATCAGCGTGTCGTACTGAGCCTGAGCTTCAGGCGTTCCAAAGCGGCCAAGGTAGAAGTCTTTGCCACCGAGCCGCACCACAGCTTGCCCGGAAGCGTGCCGACCGAGCTTCGGCACTCGCGCATTTGTTCGGATCATCAGAGCGGTTCCCTTCGCAATTTCAGTAGGCTACTGAAAATCGAAGCATCAAAACCGCTCGTCCGAACGTCGGACGGTAAGCGCAACTGCTTTCGGTTCAACAGGTCAAGAAAGTCGGGATGACAGGATTTGAACCTGCGACTTCCTGGTCCCAAACCAGGCGCTCTAGCCAAGCTGAGCTACATCCCGCAATGTGCGAACGTGGAAAGTGCGGCGGAGTCTAGGTGTGTCGTGTGAGACCGTCAACGAGCCGTTTCACGTGGAACGATCATGGTCACGCAGCGCGACGCAGCACGCGCAACACACGCTCGAAGTCATCGTTCGAACCGAACGTGATCAGGATCTGACCAGACTCTTTGCCTCGCAGTTTGATCTCGACCGGGACACCCAGCAGATCGCGAAGCTGTCCTTGCAACGACAAGACGTGCTGAGTGGCGGTGGGCTTTGTCTTGTGCTGCGGGTCGAAGGCAACTGTCTCGCCACTGGGTTTCGATTCAGCGAGCACCTCGCGCACGGCAGCTTCTGTCGCGCGAACGGACAGGGATTCCGATTCGATGCGTTGGCAGAGAGCGATCTGTTGCTCGGCGGACAATGACAAGAGCGATCGCGCGTGGCCGCCACTGATCTTGTCGGAACGCAGCGATTGCTTGACCGGCTCAGCGAGATCGAGCAGACGGAGCAGGTTCGAGACGGTCGAGCGGTCGAGGCTGAGTTGCTTCGACAGCTCTTCAATCGTGCGGCCGAACTGCTGGAGGTAGTTCGCGAACGCTTGCGCCTTTTCCAAGACGTTCAAGTCTTTTCGCTTGAGGTTCTCTTCCAGCGCGACTTCGCAGACTTGCTGCTCTTCGAGTTCGAGGATTCGGCAGGGCACGGTTGCCAATCCCGCTTGCTTGGCGGCCATCAATCGCCGCTCGCCGGCGATGAGTTGCCAGCCGCCGTTGGGTAAGGCTCGAACCAACAGCGGTTGAAGGACGCCGTGTTGCTGGATGCTGTCGCTGAGTTCGCGGAGGGAGGACGCTTCAAACTCGGTGCGCGGTTGATACGGGTTTCGCTCGATGGCGTTGACCGGCATCTGCCGCAGTTCGCCGTGCGGAGCGGCCGGCTCGCCGCTACCCGTTGATACGGGCATGTCCGTCACCGCGACATCGTCACCGAGCAATGCATTCAATCCCCGTCCCAATCGTCGCCGAATTTGTACTCGTTCATCCATGCCGTCCATGGCTGGTTCCTCGTCTTGATGATGAATTCGATTTTGGCTCGTGCGATTCGTAGGGTGGGACAAGCTCGCTTCGAGCGCCGGCCCACCGCGTATCGCGGGAACATGCCGATGGTGGGCTGGAGCTCGAAGCGAGCTTGTCCCACTCTACCGCTTGATCACGGCGATCGGAGCGGGATTGTTATCCGGCTTCGGGCGAACGAGGCAAGACGTGTTCCACGTGGAACGATCGCCGCTCATTCCGGAACGAGTACGCGATAGAGCCGCACTTCCAACGGCTCGCGGCGAGCACGCAACTGCGTCGCGCTGACGTCGTCTAGCCGGACGAAGTCGCTCGCGTCATACGGGTAGCTGGCGATCCACTCAAACTGATCGGCTCGTTTAGCGAACTCGTCCGCGAACGCTTTGCTCCGTTGAGCGTGTGGTCCGGTCACCAAAAACGTCGGCAGCCTCCGAGTTGCCTCGATGTCCACGAAGTTGAGATTCCCAGCCGGCTGCACGGCCAAGCCATCGGCCGGCAGATGAAAGAAGAGGCCCGGCTCGGCATAGACGTAGAGCACGGCTTGCGTGTTTTGAATCGGTTTCTGATTCGCGGCCTGTGCGGCTTTCAGAGCGTCGCCGGTTACATCGCGTGCAATCTCACGAAACTGGCTCCGCGTTTCCCAGCACCGGAATCGGAATGAGTCGGCGGGAATTGGGATCGAAGGAAAGAGCAGAAGAGCGAAGATCGCCGCCATGACAAGGAAGACCCACATCTGCATTCTCTTTTCCAATGTGGGCTCAACGATCTGTCGAAAATCGGACCAACGCGAGATCAGGAGCACAACACCAACTAACCACGGCAGTGCCAGTCGGGGATAGGGCGAGTAAAGCGGAATGCTCACACTCAAACCGATGACCCAGGCCGCTAATAGCCAGTCCACACGTTGGAAAAAGAATTGAATGAACTGGACGGTGTATGGATTGGCGGCGATCGTGAACTCGGAGTTTCTGTGCCTCCATCTGTTGGTGCAAAGAATTGCTGTCACCACGATTCCCACAAACAACCCATAGATTGCCATCATCAACAGAAGGCGATTGGCTGTCATAGCGATCGCAGCAATCGCGGTTGTCATCAGCAAGAATGCTCCGACACACCAAGCAATCGGGCTAGGACGTCCGACGAGAAGGTTGGAGAGAGCCGTGAGTTTCGAACCGCACAACATTCCAATCCCCACGACCACAATTGTCAGTCCGCCCCAACTCCAGGGGCTGTTGAATGCTTCCAATGCTTCCCGCTGGCGGGCCGAGCCACTGGTCCAGCCGGCAAAGCCCACGAGGTATTGGCTGTGGTTGCGAGCGACCTCGGCATAGCCGTTGGGAAGGCTCAGCAAGTACGGCGACCAGACCAGAAGAGCTGTCACGGCGACGACAGCCCAAAGAGTCAAGTGGCGGAGGAAGTGGCGTTCATCGCGTCGCGCGAACAGCGACCAGGCCATGAGACCACTGAGGCTGATGGCGAGCGGGAGCCAGCCATTGTACTTGGTCCACCAAGCGAGGCCGGTGGTGAATCCGGCGAAGATGGCAGTGGGCCAGGAGAGGTCGCGGAAGGTTCGCTCGAACAAGTACACGGCGAGCAGCAGCCAGAAGCAAAGCGGCACGTCGGTCAACGCGCTGCGACTGAAAGCGATGTGGAAGTCACTGAAGCTCAGCAGTATCGCGGCGGCGATTCCGGAAAGGGGGCCGAACCATTGGCGGCCGACCCACCAGATCAGCGGGATCGTCAGCGTGCCGAAGAGCAGCGACGGCAGCATCGGGGCGATGCCTTTGTCGCCGAAGGCGATGATCGACCATTCGATCAGCGCGGGGACGAGCGAGGGGGCGTAGAGGTGGCGGTCGGGGTAGCGGTAGTCTTGATCGGGGAACAACAGGTTCGAGGCGTAGACCCCTTCGTCGAAGTGCTCGATGGCCATTGCCGAGGGGAACGCGAAGCGGACGGCGGCTCCGAGGAGCGTGATGGCGACGACGGCCCAGAGTTCGTAGCGCGAGATCGGTTGCTCGCGCGGATCGCTGGTTGGGTGGTCGGCTGGATTCACGGAGGACGCTTTCGGAAGAGAAGTCTGACGGCAAGTAGGCTGGCAGTGTGTGGCGACTCGGTCAACCGCAGGCGTTGATGGGACTGATGCGAGCTATGGGACGAATGAGTCGCATGAAGCGAATACGTCCTATGAGTCGCGTCAGTCCTCTGATTTCCGAGCACTGCATCTCACCGAATTTCAGGCAACATTCTTACGAGCCAAACAATCGCCGCAGCTTTACCGTTCCGCCAAGCTTGCCAGGGTTCTGGTTGTATTGCATGTGACGATGCTGATCGTTCTACGCAGCTTGCCAAATTTGCGGGTGAATGGACTGGGCCGCATGGCATGGCGTCCAGCGAAAGAGCCGCTCGCAGCGATTCGCTGATCGAAGAAGTCAAAGGACTTAAAGGACATCGCCTCGGTATGCCGAAAATGATGTTCAGACAGTTGGCGACGGAACGATTCACCGAGCCGCAGGAAGCGATTGTCCTGTGGCTCCTGAAACAAACGCCGACACTAGGGGGGCTAGTTGCTTGGGACTTTGTGCCCGCGTGAAAACGCGAGCCTCATAGTCCCGTCGCGACCGGCCGTAGGCGATTACGGTTTGGTGGCGCGAGCTGCTTACCCCTCTGGATGTCGTAAGGGAGTTTTCAGCAGGATCGGAACGGAGTCAGAATCAGATTCTGCGTTCAGTCGTACTGGCGGTGGCGGAGCCATCTCCACTGGAACAAACCCTGAGACAGCCCCAACCCAAACTGGCGATGGTTCTCGATTAGGACCTGTTGGCTATTAGAACTGCCATCGCATCGGGGGGTGCCGTAGCGGAGATGACCATCTCTGCAAGGCACAGTTAGTGATTGGAGCCCGCGATGAAAACGATCTTCACTACTGGTCAGGTAGCAAAGATCTGCAAAGTAGCACCCCGTACGGTGAGCAAGTGGTTTGATTCGGGACGCCTTCGTGGCTACCGAATTCCCGGCTCCCAGGACCGACGCATCCCTCGCGAACATCTGATTCGCTTTCTCAAAGAGCATGGTATGCCCTTGGGGGAGTTGGAAGATGAAGCGATGGGCAAGGTCTTGATTGTCGGCACCGACCCCGTGATTCGTGGCAGCCTGAACGAGATGATGGGCTCAGATGAGTTCAAACTCGAGACGGCTCAGAGCGGATTCGAGGCCGGCATCCAGGCGGAGAGCCTGCATCCTGATTGCGTCGTCATCGACTTCGCAATGGGCCGCAGCGACGCCTTGATGATCGCTGGCAACCTACGGAAGAATCCTGAGTACGCCGAGACGGTCTTGATTGGCCTGCTCAGCGATGAAGACAACGCCAGCGGTTTTGACCGCACGATCTTCAACGAAACGTTCCGCAAGCCATTTGATGTGGCACTGTTGGCGGAGCGCGTTCGGACTCTGGTGGGTCGCAAGAAGCAACTCGCTTAATAACTTCGCAGATGTCATAGGAACCCACCGCCGGAGCTAAGTGTTAGGCGCCAAGGAAGGCTCCGCGGCAGTCGGTTCCCAGACAAAAAAGCCTGATCAGCGCGAAAGCGAATGAACTCGGCCGGTAACGGCCGAGTTTTTTTGTTGCGCCATCGATACCGCAAGCGGTCATTCGTGAGTCGTTTAACCGCAATACCGTTCAATTAGCCATAACCACGCATTCTTCAAAGCGTTTCATCAAGGGTTTGAGTCGTCGATGATGGGGACGCTTTTTATTCCACTTGGACATTTTTCGTTTGATGACTCGGGGGTTGATCCGGTTGCGGCGGGGGC
>CAMDDX010000246.1 GCA_945893075.1 Planctomyces sp. SH-PL62
AACGGCAGGTTCTTGGCCTCGGCCACATGCCGGAAGTTGCGGTCGATGGTGTCGCGCAGACCGAAGAACGGAATCTCCTCGACCTCGACCGTGACGGTCCCCGACTCGATCTTCGAGAGATCGAGAATGTCGTTGATGAGGTGCAGCAGATCGGAGCCGGACGAATTGATGTTGCGTGAGAACTCGACCTGCTTGCCGGAGAGGTTCCCGGCGGTGTTCTCGCTGAGCTGCTGGCTGAGGATGAGGATCGAGTTGAGCGGCGTGCGCAGCTCGTGGGACATGTTCGCCAGGAATTCGGATTTGTATTTCGAAGTGAGCGCCAGCTCGGCCGCTTGTTCTTCGAGCGCACCGCGGGCTTGCTCGACCTCGGCGTTCTTGCGTTCGACTTCGGCGTTCTGTTCGGCGAGCAGCTTGGCCTTGGTGCCGAGTTCCTCATTGGTCTGTTGCAGCTCGGTCTGGCGAGATTGCAGCTCGACGGTGAGCTGCTGCGATTGCGTGAGCAGCCCCTCGGTGCGCATCGTCGCCTCGATGGTATTGAAGACCGCGCCGATGCTCTGGGTCAGCAGTTCGAGGAACGCGAGCGACCCCGCACTGAAGTTCTGGAGCGAGGCCAGTTCGATGACCGCTTTGGTCTGCCCCTCGAAGAGCACGGGCAGCACGATGATGCTCACCTGCCGCGCATCGCCGAGACTGGACGAGATCGAGATGAACTCCGGCGGCACGTTGGTCAGAAGGATGCGTTTCTTTTCCACCGCGCACTGACCGACGAGGCCCTCGCCGAGAGTGAGTGTCTGAGCAAGCTGCCTGCCACCATGCGCGTAGCTCGACAACAACTTGAGCGTGGAATCGCCAGTGATGCCCGCGAGATGGTAGATGGTTCCCTGATGGGCATTGACCAGCGGTGCCAGCTCGGTGAGCAGCATCTGGCCCACGGTGTTCAGCTCGCGCTGGCCCTGCAACATGCCGGTGAACTTGGCGAGATTGGTCTTGAGCCAGTCCTGCTCGCGATTGCTCTCGGTGGTCTCGCGCAGGTTGGAAATCATCGTGTTGATGTTGTCCTTCAGCTCGGCGACTTCGCCGCGAGTCTCCACCTGGATCGAGCGTGTGAGATCCCCCTTGGTCACAGCGGTGGCGACCTCGGCGATGGCTCGCACCTGCGTGGTGAGGTTCGCGGCCAGCAGGTTCACGTTGCCGGTGAGATCCTTCCAAGTGCCCGCCGCGCCGGGGACGTTGGCCTGTCCGCCGAGCCGCCCGTCCACGCCAACTTCGCGGGCCACGTTCGTCACTTGATCGGCGAAGGTCGCCAGCGTGGCGGTCATGTTGTTGATCGTGTCGGCCAGCGCGGCGACTTCCCCTTTCGCCTGCACAGTGAGCCGCTGAGTCAGATCGCCGTCGGCCACCGCCGTCACCACTTTCACGATGCCACGGACCTGCTCGGTGAGGTTCGAGGCCATGAAGTTCACGTTGTCGGTGAGATCCTTCCACGTCCCCGCCACACCCGGCACCGCTGCCTGACCGCCGAGCTTCCCTTCCGTGCCGACCTCGCGGGCCACGCGCGTCACCTCCGCCGCGAAGCCGTTGAGCTGATCGACCATCGTGTTGATCGTGTTCTTCAGTTCGAGGATTTCCCCTTTCACATCGGCGGTGATCTTGCGGTTGAGGTCACCGCGCGCCACGGCGGTCGTGACTTCCGCGATGTTGCGGACCTGCGCCGTGAGGTTGGTCGCCATCGCGTTGACCGAGTCGGTGAGATCCTTCCACGTTCCCGCCACGCCGGGGACCACCGCCTGCACGCCCAGCCGCCCCTCGGTGCCGACTTCACGCGCCACGCGAGTCACTTCCGACGCGAAGGAGCGGAGCTGCTCGACCATCGTGTTGATGGTTTCCTTGAGCTGCAAAATTTCGCCGCGCACATCGGCGGTGATCTTCTTGGAGAGATCGCCGTTGGCCACGGCGATCGTCACCTCGGCGATGTTGCGGACCTGGCCGGTCAGGTTCGAGGCCATCGAGTTCACGTTGTCGGTCAGATCCTTCCAGGTGCCGGCGACACCGGGCACCTGCGCCTGGCCGCCGAGCTTCCCTTCGGTCCCGACTTCGCGTGCCACGCGCGTCACTTCCGACGCGAACGCCGAGAGCTGCTCAACCATCGTGTTCATGGTTTCCTTGAGCTGCAGAATCTCCCCCTTCACATCGACGGTGATCTTGCGGCTGAGGTCGCCACGCGCGATCGCCGTGGCCACGTCGGCAATGTTGCGAACCTGACCGGTGAGGTTCGACGCCATCGAATTCACGTTGTCGGTCAGATCCTTCCAAGTGCCAGCGACACCGGGCACCTGCGCCTGCCCGCCGAGCTTGCCGTCGGTCCCGACTTCTCGCGCCACGCGGCTGACTTCCGCCGCGAACGAGCGGAGCTGATCGACCATCGTGTTGATCGTTTCCTTCAACTCCAGAATCTCGCCGCGCACATCGACCGTGATCTTTTTGGAGAGGTCGCCATTCGCCACGGCGATCGTGACCTCGGCGATGTTGCGGACCTGCCCCGTTAGATTCGACGCCATCGAGTTCACGTTGTCCGTCAGATCTTTCCAGGTGCCGGCCACCCCTTCGACCTCGGCCTGCCCGCCGAGCTTGCCATCGGTGCCGACCTCGCGAGCCACGCGCGTCACTTCCGCCGCGAAGCCGTTGAGCTGATCCACCATCGTGTTCATCGTATTTTTCAACGCGAGGATTTCCCCCTTCACCTCGACGGTGATCTTCGAGGAGAGATCCCCCTTCGCGATGGCCGTCGCCACGTCGGCGATGTTGCGGACCTGACCGGTCAGATTCGAGGCCATGAAGTTCACGTTGTCCGTGAGATCCTTCCACGTCCCCGCCACACCCGGCACCGCCGCCTGACCGCCGAGCTTTCCTTCCGTGCCGACCTCACGCGCCACGCGCGTGACTTCCGAAGCGAAGCCGTTGAGCTGATCGACCATCGTATTGATCGTGTTCTTCAGTTCGAGGATTTCCCCCTTCACTTCGACGGTGATCTTGCGGCTCAAGTCACCGCGCGCGACCGCCGTCGTGACGTCCGCGATGTTGCGGACCTGCGACGTCAGGTTGTTCGCCATCGAGTTGACGTTGTCCGTGAGATCTTTCCACGTCCCCGCCACTCCCTTCACCACCGCTTGACCGCCGAGCTTCCCTTCGGTCCCCACTTCGCGCGCCACGCGAGTCACTTCCGACGCGAACCCCGAAAGCTGCTCGACCATCGTGTTCATGGTCTCTTTGAGTTGCAGAATCTCACCTTTCACATCGACGGTGATCTTCTTGGAGAGATCGCCATTCGCCACCGCCGTCGCCACGTCCGCGATGTTGCGGACCTGCGAGGTCAGGTTGTTCGCCATCGAGTTGACGTTGTCGGTCAGATCCTTCCACGTCCCGGCCACACCCAGCACCTGCGCCTGCCCGCCGAGCTTCCCCTCGGTGCCGACTTCGCGCGCCACGCGGCTCACCTCGCCCGCGAAGCCGTTGAGCTGATCGACCATCGTGTTGATCGTGTTCTTCAATTCCAGAATCTCGCCGCGCACATCGACGGTGATTTTCTTGGAGAGATCGCCGTTCGCCACGGCGGTCGTCACGTCGGCAATGTTGCGCACCTGCGACGTCAGATTCGTCGCCATCGCGTTGACCGAGTCGGTGAGATCCTTCCACGTCCCCGCCACACCGAGCACCTCGGCCTGCCCGCCCAGCTCACCTTCCGTGCCGACCTCACGCGCGACCCGCGTCACTTCCGAAGCGAAGCCGTTGAGCTGATCGACCATCGTGTTGATCGTGTTCTTCAGCTCCAGAATCTCGCCGCGCACATCGACGGTGATCTTCTTGGAGAGATCGCCATTCGCCACCGCGGTCGTCACTTCCGCAATGTTGCGGACCTGCCCCGTCAGATTTGAGGCCATGAAGTTCACGTTGTCCGTGAGATCCTTCCACGTCCCCGCCACACCCGGCACCGCCGCCTGCCCGCCGAGCTTTCCTTCCGTGCCGACCTCACGCGCCACTCGCGTCACTTCCGACGCGAAGCCGTTGAGCTGATCGACCATCGTATTCATCGTGTTCTTCAACGCGAGAATTTCACCCTTCACCTCGACAGTGATCTTCGAGGAGAGATCCCCCTTCGCAATGGCCGTCGCCACACCCGCGATGTTGCGGACCTGCCCGGTGAGATTCGACGCCATCGAGTTCACCGAGTCGGTGAGATCCTTCCACGTCCCCGCCACACCCGGCACCACCGCCTGCCCGCCGAGCTTCCCTTCCGTCCCGACCTCGCGGGCCACGCGCGTGACCTCCGACGAAAAGCCGTTGAGCTGATCGACCATCGTATTGATCGTTTCCTTCAGCTCCAGAATTTCGCCCTTCACATCGACCGTGATCTTCCGCGACAGATCGCCGCGTGCCACTGCCGTCGTCACCGTCGCGATGTTGCGCACTTGCGCCGTCAGATTGGTCGCCATCGCATTGACCGAGTCGGTGAGATCCTTCCACGTCCCCGCCACCCCCGGCACCACCGCCTGCCCACCGAGCCGGCCGTCCGTCCCGACCTCACGCGCCACGCGCGTCACCTCCGAAGCGAACGAGCGAAGCTGATCGACCATCGTGTTGGTCGCTTCTTTCAATTGCAAAATCTCGCCGCGCACATCGACGGTGATCTTCTTGGAAAGATCCCCCGTGGCCACGGCAATCGTCACCTCCGCAATGTTCCGCACCTGTGCCGTCAGGTTGCCGGCCATCTGGTTGACCGAGTCGGTCAGATCCTTCCACACGCCCGACACACCCTTCACCTGCGCCTGTCCGCCAAGCTTTCCTTCCGTACCGACCTCGCGCGCCACGCGAGTCACTTCCGAAGTGAAGACCGACAACTGCTCGATCATCGTATTGACCAGCTTCGCCGAGCGCAGGAACTCCCCCTTGAGCGTGTGCCCGTCAACTTCCAATTCCATCGACTGTCCGAGGTCACCCTTCGCCACCGCACCGATGGTCCGTGCAATTTCCGTCGTCGGCCGCACCAGATCGTCGATCAGCGTATTGATGGAATCCACCTCCACCGCCCACCCGCCAATCGCCCCCGGCAGCGACATGCGCTGCTTCAACCGCCCCTCCTTGCCCACCGTCGCACTCAGCCGCGCCACCTCACCCGAGACGCGCTGCGTATGCGCGATCGTCTGATTGAACGCCTCCGCAATCCGCCCATCCGTCCCCGTCCAATCCGTTGGCAATCGCGCCGCGAAATCCCCATCGCGATACGCCACCATCGCCACGAGAACCTGCCGCGAACGAGCCTCCGGAGATTCGTCCACAGAAACCTGCCGCGCCTTCAACGCCGCCAACTCACCATTGGTCGGCGGACCAGCCGGAGGAGACTTCGAGCGAGAACGTGCGATGGTTGTGGCATTCATAATTCACCGTTGAGGTTGGTAGCCACGCTCGCCAGAGCGTGGGCAAACCGGACATTGCGACCCTATTCCCACGGTCTGGCGACCGTAGCGACGCGGTTTCATCAAGCCAAAAAAAAAGCCGACGAGGCTGAACCCCCAAAGGGCTTCAACCACGTCGGCTTACTCGTCAACTAGCCCCCCGGCCCGGCCGGGTTGCCTTTCAATGAGTCATCCGAATTTCAATTCACTGATTCGACGGAGCCGATTTCAAACTGACACAGGCTCCCTGTGGCGGACAGCATAGCATTCGGAACGGGAGAAGTTCAGTCCGTGTTTGTTTTGCGATTGGTTGTTTGCCGTTTTCGTCCTCAAACAAGCGAGGTCGCGCAATCTCGCCCCGACTTCCGCAATCGAAGGGCAACGAAAGTGAGGCGGCAAGTCTGGCAAGATGGTCCGGCGATGAGGGAAATGCTGGAGCTTCTCAATGTCACGGCACGACTAATTCTGAAAGCCGAGACAGTTTGATCCTCGCCTGGTTGCGTCCTCGGAGCGACGAATGCACGGAGGCACGCATGGTCGGTTCTTTCTTTGGGCGGTGGACGCTCATGGCTTTGTGGCTGATGCTCGCGAGCACGGTTGAACCGCGTCACGTTGCTATCGGTCAGGAAAGCAAGGTGCCCCCGCAGCCAGAGCCGGCAGCAACTCGCAAGGCTCAAAGTGCGGAACCGATTGGGTTGGCGGCTTTGGAGCAGACCGCTCTTCAGTACAACCCGACGTTGGTGCAGGCTGGTTCCAAACTGGTGGCCGCGCGCGGCCGCACTCTGCAAGCGGGCCTCTATCCCAACCCGACGGTGGGCTACATGAGCGAGGAGGTCGGGCAGCAACGGACGGCCGGACAGCAAGGCATTTTCATCGACCAAGTCATCGTGACGGGACGCAAGCTGCAATTGAATCGGGCCAAGTTTGCTCAAGAGATCACGCAGGCGGAGTGGCAAGCGCTGGCTCAACAGTACCGGGTGTTGAACAACGTCCGCATGCAGTTCTATGAGGTCTTGTTGCGCGAGCGTCTTCGTGATGTGCGAGCAGACCTGGTGAAGATCGCCGACGATGGCGTGCGCACCACCGAAGAGCTAGTCAACGTGGGACAGGCGAATCGGCCAGACATGTTGCAAGCTCGCATCGAAGCTCGGCGGCAGCGAGTCGCGCTGGAGTCTGCTCGGTTTCGCTACGAGGCGGCGTGGCGTGAGCTGGCTGCCGTCATCGGGAATCGTCAACTCGTGGCGACTCCACTCGATGGCGATTTAGAAGCAGACCCGGCTCCATTCGATTGGGACACGACGCTCGCTCATTTGTTGGAGGCCAGTCCTGAAGTCCAAATCGCGCGTGCCGAAACCATGCGCAGTCAGTTCGGTCTGCAACGCGAGCGAGTCGAGCCAATTCCGAACCTCAATCTCCGCGCGGGGACCACATACAGCTTTGAGAGCCGCAATCAGCTAGCACTCGTGGAAGTCGGCGTGCGGCTGCCGATTTGGAATCGGAATCAAGGCAATATTTGCGCGGCCCAAGCCGAGCTAGGCCGCGCGCTGGCCGAAGTCCCACGCGTCGAATTGAACTTGCAGCAACGGCTCGCGCGAACCTTCGCTCGCTATCGCACCGCAGTGGCGGTCGTCGAGGGTTATCGCGGTCGAACTTTGGAGGACGGCTCGTACGAACCCGGCACACTCGACGATGCCGAAGAATCCTACTCGCAATATCGCGACGCTCTCGCCAAGCGCCGAGCAGCCTATCCCCAAGTGTTGATCGCTCAGCGGGACTACTTCCAGTCGCGAGTCGAATACGTCGAGGCACTCGCGGAATTGCGCCGCCTGGAAGTCGCCATCCGCGGCCTGTTGCTGGTGGATGGACTCGAAGAGCCGCCCGGCCCAGCGGGTGAAGGAGACCGCCCGCGCAACGCTCGCGAGGGGATGCCGCAAGATTTGCCAGAGCCGATCAACGGCCGCAAGGGTCGCGGCTTGGATGATTAGGTCGGCGACGAGTGCCGGTCATGCTTCATTGGGACATTTTCTGAACCCGGCACGCTCGCACCGTCTGGGATGTCGCCCTCGCCGGACATCACTTGGTCATACAGATCGGGCGGCAAGACGCGGAGCACGGTCATCAGCCCTTCGACGCCCGCGTACCATTCGCGGCGCATGCCTCGCGTTTGGAGCTTGTTGAATTTGGCGATGTGCTCCGGCGAGTACATGCCCATCATGTCCATCATGTCCTGTGGGTAGCCGGGGACGCGGAAGCGCGGATCGGGATTGCCGCCAGTGAGCGGGCCGTTGCGTGTCGAGCGATCGCCGCCGGTCTGTTCGCCCATGCCGCGACCCATGTGCGGGCCGTGTTCTTTCGCCAGGGCCGGGCCGCGCGTAATCATGCCGAGGCTGTTGCTCATGTCGCCGCCCGCCGGCATGCCCATTCCCGTATGGCTGGTCATCGAGCCGACCATCGAGGTCATGTGGTTCATCATGTGATGGAACATGTGGCAGTGAATCATCCAGTCGCCGGGGTTGTTGGCGATGAACTCCACGTCGCGAGCCTGCGCCACGCCGACCAGCACGTTGTTGCTGGGAATCCAAGCCGTTTCGGGAATGCGGCCCCCTTCCGTCCCCGTGATCCAGAACGTGTGCCCGTGCATGTGCATCGGGTGGTGGTCCATGCCGCTCATGTTGACGAACCGGATGCGCACGCGACTGCCCAGCCGCACGACCAGCGGCGTGATGTACGGAGCCGAGCGGCCGTTGAGCGTGAAGAAGTTGAACTCCATCGACATCGTGTTCGGGATCGTGCTCAGCGGCAGGATCGCCCACTCCTGAACCAGCAGCGCGAAATCGTGGTCCACCACCGGCTGATGCGCCACCTTGGGGTGGATGATGAACAGCCCGGGCATGCCGATCCCTTCCTGCATCGGCCCGTGCGAGTGATAAAAGAACGTGCCGTTCTGATGCAGGTCGAACTCATAGACGAAGCTCGTGCCCGGCTTGATCGGGTCTTGGTTGAGACCATGCACGCCGTCCATGCGGTTCGGAACTTCGAGTCCATGCCAATGGATCGTGGTCGATTCGGGCAACTCATTGTGAACGATGATCCGCACGCGGTCCCCCTCGACCGCTTCAATCGTCGGGCCGGGCATGCTGTCGTTGAAGCCCCACACGTTGAACCACATGTCCGGCAGAAATTCGCGCTGGGTGTGGCGGCAGTGGAGATGAAATTCTTTGACGTCGTCTTTCAGTTCCCAGAAGAGCTTGGTCAGATCGGGCGTCTCGACGAGAACGGGCGATTCGTCAACGCCGCGCAGGCCCGGCACGAGCTTGCCGCGATCCGTGTCGCTGCCAACGGGACCGCTGGGGGCGGGATGGTCACGAGGAAATCCCTCGTCATTCTCCAGTGTCGATTCACTGTGACGTTGGGAATGGTTGCCTTCCCGCTGCGCGCCTGCCGCTTGAGCGATCGTCGCTGTGCTGACTGCCAGCGCGCTCGCCGCAGTTAGCGCCCCCTTGCTGATAAACTCTCTGCGAGTCGTTTCACGTTGCACGGTTCGCTCCCTTTTCTCCGAGACCAAATTCTTATGGTTGCTCATCGCGCATGATGCGCCAGACGACTCCGGTGCGCGGAAACGGACGCGGCGCGGGACCGATCGCCGTCTGGACGATGGCCATCGCGCCGATGTCCACGACGTAGAGGGTCTCGCCGTCGCGCGAAAACCGCACATCCACGGGGCGCTTGGGACCGGCGGTGGCGACGTATTCCATGCCCTGCGGACCAAGGGCGTTCTCTTTCGTGCGGAAGAAGGTATTGGTTTCGCCCGTCTGCGGATCGACTCGGATGACTTCAAAGCCAGAGCGGTCGTCGTGCTGGCCGGTGATCGGATTCATGTCGCCGACCAGCGCGAGAAACATTTGCCCCTCGAAACCGAACGCAGGGTTGCGGCTGAAGTCGATCTTCGCCGCTCCGGCGTGAGGCTTGAGCGTGGCGAGCGGCCGCTCAATCGGCGGGTGATCGCGCATCAAGAATTCTGGAGCCGGTCCGCTGCCCGGTTTGAACTGCGGATCGGTTACGGGCAGGTCTCCTGCATAATCCGGGAAGCCGTACCAGCCCTCTTGGCGAACCGTCCAAACAAGATCGGGCGCGTGGGCAATCGGCCGGCTGCCGCGTTCATCGTAGCCGTTGTCGGAGGCGTAAAGTTTTTTGTCCGGTCCCCACATGACGCCGAAGGGATTGCGCAAACCCCAGGCATAAACTTCGAGGTTCGAACCATCCGGGTCCATGCGCAGGATCGTGCCGTTGGCTTTGACTTGGCCACGCACGACTCCGTCTTTCGGAGCGGTTTTTCCGAACGGCTGGAAGGCGGAGGTCGTGGCCGGCTGCATACCGGCCATCTCGCCGTCCATCCCTTCCATGCCCTTGCCACCGTCGTTGCCTTTCGAGCCGTGCTGCATGCCCTGCATCTTGCCGGAGCCGTGATCCATGCCCTTCATCCCCACCATGCTCGGCTGATTTTTCGCTCGGTTCGCCTGCACGTTGGCCTCGAACTCGGAAGCTTTTGCCGACTGCTTCTTGTGCTCCGGCTTGCCGCCGTTCGGCTTGTTCTGGCCGCCGTAATCCATTCCAGCCATGTCCTGTTTCTGGCCGTTGCCGTGTTTCATTTCGGCGAACATGGCGAGCGGATCGGCAGTCTCGAACTCTTGAATCTGGCCCTCACCGCGCTCCTCGCCGCGCAGCCGGATGTCCTTCGCCGGGATGTCGCGGACGGTCGGGTGCTTGGAGAGCCAACCCATTTTGAAACTGTCGAGGCCGACGACTCCCGAATTGGTGGCCGTGCCCTGTCCGAAGTAGATCTTGCCATCCGGGCCGGCGGTCAACTGATTGTTGTGGTGGTCTCCGAAGCTGGGCAGGTCGGTCACGAGGTCGCGCACCGTGCCGCCTTCGAGCACGGAGATCTTTCCGCGATGTGAGATGAACAGCCGCCCTGCGTGCCACAACAGGTCGGTGACCGGGCCGGAGAGTTGCTCGGCGACAACGTCCCTTGATCCATTGGAGGCGACGCGCAGAACTCGCGCTGGTGCGACGTCGTCGCCGTAGTTGTAGCCCCCTTCGGCAACGTACATCGTGCCGTCGCCATCGAACTCGATACTCGTCGGGTACGTGAGATCGGTGAGTACAACCTCGACGCGGTATCCGGCTGGCACTTGGGCCGCCTTGAGGTCCGGCGGCGGAACCTTGGGCAGTTCTTTCGGAGTCTCCTGCCACTTCTGTGGTTCGCGCCCTTTTCCCTTCATGGCACCGTGCTGCATCCCCTTCATTTCTTGCTTTTGCTTTTGTGCCGCCTGCTTGCCGCCCTCGCCCTTCTCACCGTGATCCATCTCTTTCATGTCCTTGTCCGGCGTTTTGTCTTTCTCGCCGTGATGCGGCTCCTTCATGTCTTTATTTGGCGCTTTGCCTTTCTCGCCGTGATGCGTCTCCTTCATGACTTTGTCCGGCGCTTTGTCTTTCTCACCGTGATGCGTCTCCTTCATGTCCTTGTCCGGCGCTTTGTCTTTCTCGCCGTGATGCGTCTCCTTCATGTCTTTATCTGGCGCTTTGTCTTTCTCGCCGTGATGCGTCTCCTTCATGTCCTTGTCCGGCGTTTTGTCTTTCTCACCGTGATGCGTCTCCTTCATGTCTTTGTCTGGCGCTTTGCCCTTCTCATCGCCGTGCGAATGTCCCTCACGAATTTCGGGAGCGAGTAGCTTCGGATCGACGCCAGCGCCTCCGTGGTACACGATGTAACCGCCCAAGGCTCCGGTGATCATCAAGAATGCCGCAGCCACCAGTCCGACAAAGTGTTCGAGGCCTTTGACCGGTTCCGCGCGGTGCAGCCACCGCGCGACGGCCAGCCCGGTAAACAGAACGAGCGAACTGGCGGCCACCCCCATGTGCCAGAACATCAGCGTGTGGGCTTCGTCCGTGTGAGCAGGGACCGTAAAAAACGCGAGCAGCCCAAAATTCGCCGCCAGCCAACCGGCCGCCGTACCCGCGATCAACAGTCCCGTGACGACGCGATTCAGCGCGGCATTGACACGCCACCACGCAAACAAATCGAGCGCAATCGCGCTCAACAGCAGCCCGATCGGAAAATGGACGAGGGCCGGATGGATTTCCCAAATATTCATGGCTCACTCGATTCTTAATGCGAGTGACAGCCATCGGCTAAGAGAGCCAGACTGCCCGCGAGAATTGCCAGCCACATGATGATGGGTTTCATTTTGAATCTCCTTTGGTGTCAATTGGCGCTCTGGTGGCCGCGAGCGTTGCTCGCCACCACAAGCAATAAAAAAAGCCGACGTGGTCGAAGACCCTGAGGACTTCGACCACGTCGGCTTACTCTTCAACCGGCCCCACGGCATGGCCGGGTTGCACTTCAATGAGTCATCCGAATTTCAGTATTTCAATTCAATGATCCGACGGAGCCGATTTCAAACTGACACAGGCTCCCTGCGGCAGGCATCCTACCATTCGGAACGGGAGAAAGTCAGTCCGTTCTAGAAGT
>CAMDDX010000247.1 GCA_945893075.1 Planctomyces sp. SH-PL62
TCTCTCGCGTATCGACCAGCACGACAGGCTTCGGGACACCCGCGCTGCGAAGGATGCTCCGCCCATTGCGAGTCACTTGAAGCCGCCTGGTGCCCGCCGAAACGAAGCGAGCAGATTGGTCCGTCATGGCAAGTCCCTCAAGTCTTCGGGAAACAAGGCAGAGGCCATTCGGGAAGCGTATAGGTTCCTGCGCGGCTCGGCATTGGAAATTGAGGCTCGCCGCCATTTGTGTTGGCGTCTGCGCCTTGCGGCTCACGAATGTGTTTTCAACACGGATGACGTAGTCGGTCTGGAGCCAGTTTTCTGGTTTTGCTAGAAGCCCGCCCCTTCTTCACGCGGAGCGTGAAAGACATCAGGCAAGGAGGCCACTTCATGGCGAACGAACAATCATTGCGAATTGCGGTCTTGGCGGGCGGGACGTCTCGCGAGCGGAATATCAGTTTGGAAAGCGGCGATGCGGTCTCGAAGAGTTTGTCCGCTCTCGGACACATCGTCTCGCGCATCGACCCGGCGCACATCGACCTGCATGCGCTGGATTGGTCCAGCTTCGATGTCGCGTTTCTCGCACTGCACGGCACGTTCGGCGAGGACGGCCACGTGCAACAGATTCTGGAAGACGCCGGCATCCCGTTCACCGGCAGTGATTCGGTCGCGTCACGATTGGCGTTCAGCAAGTCGGCCGCCAAGGAACGTTTCATCCAAAACGGAGTGCCGACGCCGGCCTATGTACTCATTCACGAATCCGACAGTGCGGCGCGCATCCAACAACTCGCGAACGCGCTCGGATTTCCGCTCGCCGTCAAACCGGATGGTCAGGGTTCGAGTCTCGGCGTGACGATCGTTCGCACGCCGGAAGAGTTGCCGCAAGCGCTCGCTCGCTGTTTTCACTTCGATCCGTTTGGGTTGCTGGAGGTCGCGATTGATGGCACCGAGTGGACTCTGGGAATACTCGACGGCGAGCCGCTCCCTTTGATTCAAATCGAAACCGGCCGCGGCTTCTTCGACTATGAGGCCAAGTACGAAGACGATGACACACAATACCTCTTCGAGTTCGCGTTCCCGACGAGCGTCATCAAGGCGATCGAGAATGCTGGCCGCCGCGCGTACGAATCGCTCGGTTGTCGCGGCCTCGCTCGCGTGGACTTGCGACTCGATCGTTTCCACGAACCGTGGCTGCTGGAAGTGAACACGATCCCCGGCATGACCGGCCACAGCCTGGTTCCCAAGGCCGCTGCACGAGTGGGGCTTAGCCTGGGAGCGATCTGCGAACGATCCATTCACAATTGTTTGAACCGCAAACCAACACCGCCCACCAAACAAAACTTGCTGCCGGCAACATAGCCGCGACCCCAAATGTCTGCTCACATTCCTGATGACTCCGATCCGTCGCCACAACGACCCGCGACTCCGACCGGGCAACTTCTGAGTTGGCTCTTGCAGCCGAACCTGTTGCTCGCGCTGTCGTGCGTGGTCGCGGCCTGGGTGTTTATCCCGAAACTGGGCGTGCGGTTTCCGGATCTCCACGACCATCAGCAGTACCGCTTGCAGACCGCGCAGATCGAAATCACTCCGCCGCCACGTTGGGTGCCGACCGACTTGGCCGAGCAAGTCGCGCGGCGAGCGGGATTGCCGGACGAGCTTTCGTTGCTCGACAAAGAAATCACGCGCCGTGTGGCCGAGGCGTTCGAGCGGCATCCCTGGGTAAAAGGGCGCGTGCGCGTCAGCACCTCGGTGCCGGCGCGGATGCGTGTGGAACTCGAATATCGCGAACCGGTGGCGATGGTCCGAGTCGCGTCCGCCGCGGGCCTGTTTCCGATCGACGCAGAAGCGACACTGTTACCGTCGGCTGATTTCGCACCGGCGGAAATCCCCAAGTACCCGCTGATCGACAACGTCAAAACTTCGCCGCGCGGCGCAGAGGGCACTGTCTGGAAGGACGCCAGCGTGGTCGCGGCAGCACGACTGGCAGTGCTGCTCAAGCCGTACTGGCAGCAGTTCGAGTTGCAGTCGATCCGCGTGCCGGAGAACTCGGACAACCAGCTCGCGTGGGAGGATTTGAGTTTGCAGCTCGCCACACGGGGCGGTTCCCGCGTGATCTGGGGCCGAGCTCCCGGAGCCAAGCATCCCGGTGAACTCCCGGCCGACAAGAAGATCGAGCGGATCAAGTTCTATCGCAAACATCACGGCCCATTCGATGCGGCACACGGCCCGTACGAGTACGACATCACGCAATGGCGTGACATCACGCGTAAGCCGATCGCCGATCGTGGCGGGGCGCAGTTACGTTGACCGCTCGCCCGGCAGTGAGCCGCAAGGCGCTAGCCGCGGGTTCTGAATTCGTTCAAAACCCGCGGCTAGCGCCTAGCGGCTCACTACTCAGCGGGACTTTTTCTTGGACGCCTTCCGTTTCTTCTTCGGCGTTTCGGCGGGCTTGAACACGGCAAGTTCGATCGTGTCGTGGACTTCGTCCGGCTCACCTTCCAGAGTCGTTCCCTCGCTCGGAATTAGTTTGTCCAAATCGAACCGTCCTCCCGTTCGCAAGACGGCGGTGGCCAGTTCGAGTGTCTCGGCATCGATGCCGCTGTCACGCATGTGTTTGAGCGTCGCGTCGATGTCGTACTTCACACGGCGCAGTTCGACTTTGCCGTTTTCGATGATCGCATAGGCGGCACGCGGATCACCGTCGCGCGGTTGGCCGACGCTGCCGGGATTGATGACCATCGGCCCGTCGAGTTGCAGCGTGAATGGGAGGTGCGTGTGACCGACAAGGATGAAATCCGCGTCGATGCCTTTGAGCCGCGCTTCCCAGGCGGACTTGTCGTCCCGCAAGTATTCGTCGAACGGATCGCGCGGAGTCGCATGCACCAGGAAGAACCGTTTCTTGTCGAGCGTCACCTTCCGAGTCACCGGCAGCCGAGTCAAAAATTTCATGTGCAGCGGCGAAAGCACCTTCCAGTGCAGCGGCCGAGTCGCGGCAGCCAGCCGATGCAAACCGTTGCTCTTCACGACGGGGATGCGTTGTGCAACCGCGTGATCGTGATTGCCGCGCACCGAGACTGCCGCGTGCTTGCGAATCCAATCCACGCACGGCACGGGATCAGTCGCATAATCGACCAAGTCGCCAACGAACAAACAGGCATCGAACGGCTCTTGGATCGCCGCCAGCGCCGGCCAGTTGGAATGGATATCCGCCAGAACCAAAATGCGCATGAGCGTCTTTCTGCGGTCTTGCTGAACCACCCAAATCCTCAAATCGGAAGGGACACGATCCACCGCAACTCAATTCTGCCATTTCCGTCATTTTCGACGAGATGGCCAGCAACACCTTGACCATCTGCATTCTAGCCGGGTCTAATTTCCTGGCCTATGGATCGAATCCCTCGTATCCCAGGAGCGAAACGGTGGCGGAGCGACCAGTTTCCCAACAAACACTGCGTGAGCAATTCACGAACGCCGAACAGCTCACCAAAGAGTTGGTCGATCATCTCGAACATAATCTATTGCCGAAGATCCAAGACCTCAAAAAAATCGTCCAGACGGAACTGAAGGGCGAAGCGGTCGCCGAAGACATCACGGTGCGGAATCACGCCTCGAATGTCCTCGAAAGTGCTCGCTTTGCTGACGAGGTTAGCGACAAAATGACGGCCTATTTCACCTCCATCAATCAGTCCGTCGCTCGGATCATCGGGCCTCAGTAACCGCCGCCGGCCGTTCGGCCTCATGCGGCGAATCTCACTTCTTGCCATCGAATCGAACATAGACTGTGAGTTGAGAGTCCCGGTTCCAGCGGAATCATTCGTGTCGCCCCCTGTCGTGACACGGCCTCCGCCCGAAAGCGGTACTTCACGGGAAATCATGGATCAGCCACATTCCGACTCCGCTGTTGCTCCGCAGCCGCCCACGACGGCCTATCGCCCCGTGCGCGTCGGGCATGGAACGGACACGGTGATCAATCCCGAACGCCGCGGGATTTCGCTGCCGTTGCCAGAAGGACCGGGGTTGCCCACGTCATCGGTGTGGCTGCGATTGTTTCCTTCCGAGGTCGACTATCAAGACCCTGCTCAAGTCCCCGCACCGGCCGGTTTGAAACTGGGCCACTTTGAAATCCAAGCCCGCATCGGCGCGGGAGGCATGGGGGCGGTCTTCCATGCAATGGACACGCGGCTGCAGCGAGCCGTCGCTCTGAAGATTCTTTCGCCGAGTTTGTCGCGCGACGATGCGGCAGTGCAGCGGTTCCGCAACGAAGCCCGCGCGGCCGCACGACTCGATCACGAGAACATTGCCCGCGTCTACTTCATCGGCGAAGAGCAAGGTCTGCACTTCATCGCCTTTGAATTCATCTCCGGGATCAACTTGCGCGAGCTGATTCGCGAGCGAACCCGCATTGACCCCAACGAGGCGGTCAACTTCGTCTTGCAGATCGCTTCCGCCTTGCGGCACACCTCAACCAACGGCGTCGTGCATCGCGACATCAAGCCGTCGAACATCATCATCACACCGTCGGGCCGAGCGAAATTGGTGGACTTGGGCTTGGCTCGCAAAGAGAGCACTGAATCCACTCCCGACCTGACGATGGCCGGCACGACGTTGGGCACCTTCGACTACATCTCTCCCGAGCAAGCCAAAGACCCGCGTAATGTCGACGTCCGCAGCGACATCTACTCGCTGGGTTGCACGCTGTATCACATGCTCGCCGGCGAGCCGCCGTATCCCGACGGAACCGTGCTCAAAAAGCTGCTCGATCATCAAAGCGGCGAGCCGCCCGATCCGTCCAAGAAAAACCGCCGCGTCTCGGACGACCTTTCGCTGGTCTGCCGCAAGATGATGGCCAGCGATCAAAAGCGGCGCTATCAGACGCCCGATCAACTGATTCACGACTTGATGATGATCGCCGGCTCGCTCGGCCTGCGCGGCGTCAGTCCGGAGGGGTTGATCTGGTTGAAGTCGCACCATTCGATGTCCGACTTCTGGCGGCAAAACGTGGGCGTCATCGCGATGGCCGCGCTGTTGATCGTGATCGTCGTCGGAATCGGATGGTTTCCAAACCTCGGCAGTGGTCGGTCGCAGGCCGAGTCCTCGAATCAGGCCGGCACAAATCCGCTGGCGACGCAAGACAACGTGGCCGCGAACGGAACGGACACGAAATTCCTGGATCCACTGGAAGACGACCCGAACTCCGGTCCACCGTCGCTCGCTGAGAAAGGCGGACAGGCGACCTCGATTCCCGAACAGCGCGGAACCCCGTCGAACGGTCGTGGTTCCTCGTTGCCATCAATGCCGCTGTTTCCTGGTTGGCCCCACGATTTGTTCGACGATTCTCAGGAGCCATTGATCGCCTCGGCCGTGATCCGTCCCGAGTCATCGTCTCTGGCCAACGTGGACAAGTCCAAGACCGTTGACAGCGCAGCCAGTCGAGACCCAACGGCGGCCGCCCCGCGCACGACGAACAGCGGTGCCGCCGCCGAACCGCGCGACAGCAACACAACCACCGAAAAGCCCGCCGCAACGGCTGAGGAAACCAACGGCGTGTTCGTGCTGGCTGCGGACAGCTCGACCGCGAAGCGATTCCCGACGCTCGAAGCCGCGTGCGCGGCAGTCGCCGACGGCAGCGTCATCGAACTCCGATTCAACGACCGCCGCGCCGAAAAGCCGCTACGGCTGAGCAAGAAGAATGTCACGATCCGCGCCGCACGCGGCTTTCATCCGATTGTCGAGTTCGCTCTGGGCAGCGTCGCGGCCGACGCGCACTTGCGGCTCATCGGAGTCAGCAGCGGCCCGGTGCAGATCAACAACGTCGCCTTCGAGATTTCCGTTCCGCCGTTCTTCGCGGTGGATCGCATCAGCCTGTTCAGCGTTGATCGAGCGGAACAACTCCGACTGCAAGGGGTCGCCATCACGTTGAACAATCCGGGGCAGCGGCCCACCGCGCTGTTCGACATTTCGTCCGAGCCGGGCCAAATGCTGGCCGACATGAAGATGAACACCAGCGGCATGGGCCGCGACCCGTTGGAAATCGAATTGACCGAGTGCTTCGTGCGCGGCCACGGAGATCTGTTTCACGTCCGCAATACCAAGCCCGGCCGCTTGTCGTTGCGAGACACCGCCGTCGCTTTGGACGGCTCGTTGTTGCGCGTCGAAGGTCATTCCGATAAGCCCGCCGAGCAGACGCGGCTCGAATTGCGGCTCGAACATGTCACCGTGGTGGTCGGCCAGAATCTGGTGCGGCTCGACAGCGGTGACTTGCCCCGTGAGCTGCCACTCGTGGACGTCAAAGCCCGCAACAATGTGCTGACCACGACCGGCAACAGTCCCTTGGTCGCGATGAGCGGCAACACCAGCGACGCCGACTTCCGCAACAAGAACTTCGTGTGGTTGGGAGAACGGAATTACTACGACCGCTGCCAGTCCTTCTGGACCTTCGTGTCCGGCGAACCGTTCGACTTCGACGATTGGAAAGCGAAGTGGGGCTCAACGGGCGATGTCGGTGCTTCCAACGAGAAACTGTCGTGGCTCTCCGAGCGAACCGACATGGCCACCATCTCGCTCGACGCTCTGACGCTGGACCGCAAGGGGCCGACGCCGAATCCCGGCCTCAACGCCGCGACCGATGGCAACAATGCCGGTGCGGACATCGCGAAGCTCCCTCGCCCGCTCGAACCGGAACTGCGCAGCGAATAGCACGTCGATCGCGGCAGTGACGTTTGGGTCGCCGTCCAGTGAGCCGCAAGGCGCTAGCCGCGGGTTGCCTTCATCGAACCGCGGCTAGCGCCTTGCGGCTCACGTCTTGGAAATCGCTTCGTCCAAGTTGAGCAGCAGACTGGCCACGGTCGTCCAAGCGGCGAGTTCTTCGTCGGCCCAACGCTTCTCGCGGGGGGCGCGGCCAACGGTCAGCAGTTTTTCGGCACTGGCATGATCTCGGCCGAATTGAGTCAGAGCCGCGTGCAGTGTCTCGGCGATGACACGGTGCTCGGCGGCGGTCGGTCGGCGACTGATGACCTTCTCGAACGCGAGTTCAATCCGTTCGTCCTCGGTCTTCGCTTCGGCCAGCACTCTTTCCGCCAGGTTTCGAGCGGCTTCGACGAACGTGGGGTCGTTGAGCAACACCAGCGCTTGCAACGGCGTGTTCGTGCGGGCGCGGCGAATCAAACAGAACTCACGGTCGGGCGCGTCGAACGTCATCATGCCAGGTGGCGGACAGGTCCGCTTCCAAAACGTGTACATGCCGCGGCGATACACGCCTTCGCCTGGATCGGCCACATATTTGTCGCGACGTTCGACCGACACGTCCTCCCACAACCCATCCGGCTGGTACGGCTTCACGCTCGGCCCACCGAGCCGTTCACGCAACAAACCGCTGATCGTCAGCGCATTGTCCCGCACAGTCTCAGCCGGCAGACGATAACGCGACCCACGCCACAGCAACCGATTTCGCGGATCACGATCGAGCGCGTCGTGGCCGACCCGCTGCGGCGGGCCAGCGTCGGTCGCGGACGCTGGCAGCGTCCGCCACGATGACGACTGGCGATACGCCGCACTCGTGACGATGAGCTTCAACATCGCCCGTTGATCCCACCCCGTGCGAATCAATTCCGTCGCCAGCCAGTCGAGCAATTCGGGATGACTCGGCAATGCGCCTTGCACGCCGAAGTCTTCGGCGGTTTCCACGAGGCCAGTTCCGAACAACATCTCCCACCAACGATTCACCGCCACACGAGCCGTCAGCGGATGCGACGGGCTGGTCAGCCATCGAGCCAGAGTCGCTCGATCGGCGGGCGCATCTTTCGGCAGGCTCGAAAACACCGACGGCACGCCTGCGGTGACTTCATCGCCCCGTTGGTCGTACTGCCCGCGACGCAGCAAGAAGATCGAGCGGCGAGGCGTTTGTTCCTGCATGACCATCGTGACGGGGATCGCCTTGTCGAGCTCCGCAAGCTGGCGCGGTAGATCGGCAATTTGAGTTTTCAATCTCCGCGACTCGGCATCAATGCGGTCCAGGTAGAACTGACGCAGCGTCGTCTTCTGAGACTCCGACCGTTCCGCCGGCGCAATGGTCAGTATGTCTTTCAGTCGGCCCAGCGTTTGACCGGCAGCCAGCGTGGCGGCCTCGTCAGCGGTCAGTTCCACCGCGTAAAGCTGCACGTCGTCGATCTGACCTTGAAACGGAACCGATGAACTCCGTTTGCCGATATAAAACGGCTTGTCGGTTTTCAGCGTGCCATCGAGCACATTGTTGGTCGTCGCGTCATGCGCCTGCGGTTTGCCATCGACGTAAATCTTCACGCCCGTCGCGCGGCGTGAGCCGTCGTAGGTCACGGCGACGTGATGCCACTCGTTGAGCGACAGCGGCTGCTTCGTCACGACCTTGAATGCCTTGTCCGGCCAGTGATGCGAGAAGTGGCAGCAAACCTTGGCTCCTTCCAGAATGATGTCGTAGCCACGAAAGGCATTCGCTTCGTCGTTCTTCGAGAGCACCGTCGTCGGCGCATTCGACGTCGGCCGAATCCACGCCGCGAACGAAAACTTGTCGTCGCTGTCGAACGCTCCGACGTCGCCAACCTCGACGAACGTGTTGCCGTCGAAGTCCAACGCGCCGCTCAGCTTGCCCGGCACTCGTGCGACCTTGCCGCGAATCGTCCCGCGTCGCGCGGGATTCACCGCATCGCTGACTTGATCGCCGTCCGCTTCATCCAACGGGAAATGAGCCACCAGTCCGGCCGGTCCCGCTTTGGCGATCTCTTCGGGTGTGAGGCTCTTTTCCCAACGAGCGACATCGGCGGCGATGTTGGCTTCGCGTTGTTTGAGCAACGCTTCAAGTTCGGTCTTGCTCCGTTGCAGGCGGTCCAATTCCGCCTGCTGCTCGCGCGACGGAACCTTGAGCAGCGGTTCGGCCATGCGGCCTTGGTTGTAGCCGACGACACGGTCCGGCACGTTGTTGAAGAACGCGGCGAACTGGTAGTACTCGCGTTGGCTGAGCGGATCGAACTTGTGGTCGTGGCAGCGAGCACATTGAAACGACAGCCCCATGACGACCGTCGCCGTCGTGTGGACGCGGTCGGCGACGTACTCGACGTGATACTCCTCTTCGATGATGCCTCCCTCGGTCGTCAGCACATGATTGCGATTGAACCCGGTGGCGACTCGCTGAGCCAACGTCACATTCGGCAGCAAATCACCGGCGAGTTGCTCGGTGAGGAATTGGTCGTACGGCATCCCGGTCGCGAAGGCGTCGATGACCCAATCTCGCCACGGCCACATCGACCGGGTCTCATCGTTGTTGTAGCCGTTCGTGTCAGCAAATCGCGCCGCGTCCAGCCAGTGCATCGCCATTCGCTCGGCATGACGCGGCGAGGCGAGCAAACGATCCGCAACTTTCTCGAAAGCGTCGGGAGAATCGTCGGCCAAGAAGTCTCGCACCTCGTTCAAGGACGGCGGCAATCCGGTCAGGTCCAAAGTCACTCGACGGATCAGCGTCTCCTGCGGAGCCTGTGGCGACGGCGCGAGTCCTTCGGCTTCCAGCCGCGAGAGAACGAAGGCGTCGATCGAGTTTCTCATTTCAAATTTCAAATTTGAGATTTCAGATTTGAGATTTGAAATTTGAGATTTCGTTTTTGGAACCGCCGGCCGCTGTGGCGGAACGAATGCCCAATGCTGAGCGAACTCGGCCCCTTGCTCGATCCAACGCCGCAGCGTTTCCTTTTGAGCGGCCGTCAACGGCTTCTTCGCACTCGGCGGTGGCATCACGAGGTCGTCGTCGCGAGTGTTGATCCGCGCGATGAGTTCGCTGGCGGCCGGTTGGCCGGGCGTCACCGCGACCTTGCCGGATTCGTTCTTCGCGATGGCGGTGTCGCGCCGATCCAACCGCAGCTTCGCCTCGCGAGTCGCTTCGTCGGCTCCATGACAGCTCCAGCAATGATTGGACAGAATCGGCCGCACGTCGCGTGCGAAGTCGATGCGCGTGTTCGCAACCGGTGTCTGTGCGTTGGACTCGGAAACTACGAGAGACGCGAGGCAGGTGCTGACGACAAGAAGACATCGAGGAAACGTTGGCATTGCGGTCGATCAATCTTTCGGGGAGGGGCGATTCGGCGGCAGAGGCTCAGGTTCACGCGGTCGGCGAGAGCCATCCAACGGAGGCATCCGACCTTTCTTGTCGCGTCGATCGTCACCGTCCGGCGGACCGCCTCCGGGACGGAACCGATTGTTGAGGTCTTGAATGAAACGGTCCATGTCCAATGTGCCCAGCATCTGCTGCAGCTCGCCGACGCCCGGCACTTGTTGTTTCACATACAACAGCATGAGTTCTTGTTGACGGTCCTCGCGGTTCAGCTTGTTGAGCCGGGTTCGTTCCGACTCCGAGAGCTTGTCCTGAAATGCGTTGAGAAGATCCGGCCGAGGGCGATGATCTTCGATCGTTCGCTGAGTCTCCGTCATCAATCCGCGCATCAGCACCATGACCAGCAACGTGCCGCGAGGGTCCGGTTGATTCGGATTCGGGTTGGGATTGAGATTCCGATTGGCCGGCAATTGCCGAATCGGTCCATCAGGCAATGCGGCGACCACTTTCTCGACGGTCTCGTGGCCCGGCCCAAAGATGCGAAAGCCAGGCGGGCCGAGCGGGCGGCGCTCTAACGTCAAACGCAAGACACGAACCTTCCGAGAATACGCATCGAGCTTGTCGAGTTCCTCGCGCCTCTCGGAGGGCAACTCCTGTTCGAGAACGCGAAGGATCGCTTCCATCTCCGGCACGCACAAACCGAAGCGATCACCGAGTGGCAGCGTCATGCCGCCGAAGAGTTTCTCAAGCATGCGCCCGCGACCGTTGTTGTTTTGACCAAACGGCGGCCCGTTGGGAGGACGTCCCGAGGGAGATGGTTCGGGCATCTCGCCAGGCGGCGGACGGCGGCGGAACTTGTCGATCAACTGCCGACGCGCCTCCGGATCCTGAGCTTGCCGCAACTCATGCCGATCCACCGGCGAGAGCGAGTCAGCCCAGAGTTGATACTCGTGAAAAGCGGCATTCAGTTCATGATCGCTGTCGATCTCGCGCTGGAGTTTTCGCAAGCGGTCCCGTTCGACGGGAGTCATCGCGCGATACAGATCATAGTTCTCTTGCAAACGCTGACGCTCGGCGACAGTCATCCCGCTAAGCCGTTGCCGATTGGCCTCGCGCTGCGGAGGCGCGGGACCATCTGCCGCCCACAACCAGGGCAGCAGCGACAAACTGAGCACGATGGCGACCGCCACCAATCGTCCAGTAGCGTTCACTTTGATGAGCCGGAACGCGCTAGCGTCCGGTTCCGACGCAACATCATGGACCAACCGGACGCTAGCGCGTTCCGGCTCAGCGTGGCGGCGGTGGTCTGCGGTCATCGCGATCCCTTTCGCGTTGGAAGTCACGGAGGAATTTCGCATCGCCGATCTCGCGATACACGTCGAGCTGTTCGATCAAAGCGAGATCGTCCAGCCAGACTTCGCTGTCCGGCCGAGCGGTCAGGCGGCCCACGACAAATCCCACAAAGCTGATCGCGACCAATCCCACGGACCAAGCCACCAGCCGGGGAACTCGGAAGCGACTCGGCTGCGTGGTTTCGATCGCGACGGTTGGTGCGGCGCTGTGCTCGTTCGGGAGCGCGGTGGTTGCCCCGGAGACTTTCAGCGACGTCATTGTCCGGCTGCTGAACTCACCCGAAGCGTTCGGCCGCGGCAGCAGGTCGAGCATGTCCCACGCGCGGTTGAGCTGCTCGACCTCCGCCCGCAGCGCCGGATCACTGGCCAACGACTGTTCGACGTCGCGCGCGTCACTCTCCGGCAGTTCACCGTCGAGGTACGCGACCAACTTTTCTGTGAAGGACTGTGATTGAAGATTTTCGTTGGACATGATTGGTTGGCTTGGGGTCGGGTCTTCAAATTTCAAAATTGCCGTGGCAATTTTGAAATTTGAAGACCCGA
>CAMDDX010000248.1 GCA_945893075.1 Planctomyces sp. SH-PL62
GACCTGTTGAAGGACACGCTGATCGTCTGGGGCGGCGAGTTCGGCCGCACGATTTACTCGCAGGGAGGGATCACGGCGACGGATTACGGCCGCGATCATCACCCGCGCTGTTTCACCGTGCTGCTCGCCGGGGCCGGGGTGAAGACCGGCACGACGTTCGGCGAGACCGACGACTACTGCTACAACATCACTCGCGATCCGGTCCATGTGCATGATCTCAACGCGACGATCCTGCACCTGCTGGGCATCGATCACATGCGGCTGACGTCCCGCTACCAAGGTCGCGATTTCCGTTTGACCGACATTCACGGCGAAGTCGTGAAAGGCGTGCTGGCCTGACCCGCAAAAAAACTCGCCCGACGCGTCAGGGAATTGACGGCGACGGCAAGAAGACCGATCTCGGCCGCGATCATCACAAAAAGTCGCCTACACCATGTGGATCGCCGGCTGCGACGTTCGCTTCATTCTTCGATGGGAAACAAAGCTATGATCGAGTTGCGGCAAGTGACTCAGCATTACGGCGTGCGGCCTGTGCTCCGCGATGTCAATGTGCGGATCGAACCCGGAACCGTCACGGCGATCGTCGGGCCGAATGGCATGGGCAAGACGACGCTGCTGGCCGTCATGGCGGGCGGACTGTCGCCGCAATTCGGCGAAGTGTTGATCGGCGGGAAGAGGCGACGCAGTACGGTCGAAGACGAGTTGGCGATTCGTCGGCGAGCGGTGTATCTGCCGGACAAGCCGTGGCTGCCGGCCGATCAAACGGGGCGCGAGTTTCTGCTCAATGTGGGCCGGCTGTATGACATCGCTCACGAACGGTTGTTCGAGCACATCGAACGCTTGCTGGAACTGTTTCAGTTGGTCAAAGAAGGTGACTGGCCGATTCGCGGCTATTCCCACGGACAGAAAAAGAAGATCGCGCTGGCGTCGGTGCTGATCACGGACTGCCCGCTGTTGTTGCTCGACGAACCGTTCGGTGGCGGGCTTGATCCGGCCGGCATCTTCGCGTTGCGGCATGTATTGAAACGCTGGGTCTCGCGGCCGGACGGGCAAGTCGTGCTGACGGCTCCCGCTCCGGAATTGGTCGAAGAGCTGGCCGACCGTTTCATCGTCCTCCGCGAAGGGCAAGTGATCGCTGACGACGGGCTCGATGGCTTACGGCTCTTGACGGGTTGCGACGGCACGCTGTCGGAAGTGCTCAGCCGCTTGATCCACCCGGACACGTTGGCGTCCGTCGAACGCTACTTCGAGGAGACGCCGCCATGAAGCGTGTGGGACGACGAGTGGTGCGCTGGCTGCGCAGCGGTTCGCCTCCGTGGTGGGTCATCGGGATCGCATTGTTCGCGTGGATCACGTTGAACGTCGCCTCGGCGCTGGAACGAGCGTGGTTGCAACGGCTTTTCCACGGCGATATCGAGATCGACGAACAATTACTCACCGTTCCTCAAATGGCACCGGTGGTTCTTGGATTGTGTGGGATCGTGTTCGGTGTCGTTCGCGCGATTCAGAATCATCCGTATTCGAAAGCCGATTACCGACGATGGCTGCGGATGACCCCTTGGACGTCTTCGCAGCCGTTGCCGCTGGGGCCGGTGGCTTTGGTCCCGCAAGACTTAGTTTGGGTGAGTCTGTTCGGTGTGATGCTGTGGCAGTTGTCCGGCCAATGGCTGGCGGCACCGTTGGTGTTCCTACTGAGTTATCAGACGACGCTGGCCGGACTGTTTCTGCTCACTGGCGCGAAGAGGATTGGCTACACGTTGGCCTTTGTCGTGGCGAGCGTGTTGTGGGGCTGCCTCGTGTCGCCGCCCGTGATGTTGGCGTTGGCGATCCTGAACGATCTGTTGGTGAGAGCGGGACTGGCTCGGTCGCTGCGTCAGTTCCCTTGGGACGACATTCCTGAGCACGAACAACTGGTGGTCCTGCAAGATGGCGATGCCGGTAATCCAGAAGCTTTCAGCTCAACGAAGCCGAAGGCTCGTGCGCTGACGGACCTCGGCTGGCCGCACTACTCGCTCGGACCAAAGAGTTCCTTGCAATGGATGAGCCGCGTCGATGGCGCGTTGGTGTCTCTGCTGATCGGGTTCTTCACATTCGTGCTTTGCCACATTGCCAAGCAGGTCAAACATCCGGTGAATTCTCAAGCGAATATGGCAACAGGCGACATGTCGGCAGTCACGCTCTTCCTGAGCTATTTGATGCTCGCGTCGATCGCCGCGGAACTGACTGAGTCGATTCATTCGCCGATCAGTTGGTTGGGGCGAATCGCGACACGCCGTTTGGTCATCCCGGCTTACGACATCCGCTGGCTTCCGACGCTGTCGGCCGCATTTGTGCTTGCTGGCATGTGGCTGCTGCGCAAGGCGTTGGCGCTTCCCGACGATGTCTTCGTCGCGGCGACAACTTTTGGAGTGACCTTCTGCCTGCTCGTGTTTCGGCCGGATCGGCGAAAGTGGAGGTTGACCGCCCCCGCCATGATCGCTCCGAGTGTGTTCAACAAGAACGGGAAGAAACTTGTCGAGCTGTAGCGTCGATTCATTCCGTTCGTAGCGAGATGGCCTGCGTTGTCAGTCAGCTTGGCAGACCGTACGTTGTCGAGTCATCCTCTTGAAGGACTTCAACTCAAACATCCCGCAATCAGGAGTCACGACATGAAACTGCTCTCGTCGCTCAAGACTATCGCGTGCGTCGTTATTTTAGGAACCGGCTTGTTCGTGCTGACCGGCGCGAGGGAGAAAGAGAAGGTGATCAGCAAGCCGGGGGATTTCGCGAGCACGACGATCGACTTGGGGATCGTTTGCTCGGATGCGGAACGCTCGGTGGATTTCTACACGCAAGCGGTGGGGATGACGGAACTGGCTGGCTTTGATGTCCCCGGCGAACTCGGAGGGAACGTGGGCCTCACCGACAATCAACCGTTTCACGTGCATGTGTTGACGCTCGGCAAGGGAGACAAGGTCACCAAGCTGAAGCTGATGGAGTTCAAGAAGGCTCCCGGCAAGAAAGCCGATCAGGACTTCATTCATTCGACGCGGGGGATGCGGTACACGACGATCGCCGTGAACGACATCGCTGCCGCGAATCTGCGAATGATCGCCTACGGCAGCATGCCGCTGAGCAAAGGACTGCAAGAGCTTCCCAACGGAAACTTTCTGGGTGTGTATCGCGACCCGGATCAGAACTTCGTCGAGTTGGTCGGGCCGAAGGTCAAGAAGTAGCGGAGAGTCGCCGAGTTCGGAATGCTACTTGGGCCAGATCAGGACGGTGCCGTCAGAGCTGGCAGTCACGATGTTGCCGGCGCTGGTCACTCGCACGGAGGTTACGGGACCGCGATGTGTGGTCGACTGCTTGTTGGGACGGACCAGCGAGATCAGGAAGTCGGCTTCGACGACCTTGCCATTGTTGGCGGCCACCGCGCTCATCTGCCAATCCCACAGCCGGGCGGTGCCGTCAGCACCGCCGGTCAGCAGGCGGTCGTTTTTGGGCAGAAATGCCACCGAGTTGATGCCTCCCAATCCGTGTCCCCGAATGGTTGCGTACAACTCCGGCTTGTTGCCGCCGACTGGCGTGAGGTTCCAAATCCAACCGATGCTTTCGTCGGTCTCGGCGTCTCGACCGCCCACCGCGACGAATTGGCCATCCCATGAGAATGCACCGCAGAATTGATCTATGTCTTGGAGCGCTTCCTCTGGTTTTGCCTGAGCCGGATTCTTCGGGAATTCGAGGATGGTCGGCTTGGGGTCTTCGTTGGACGGGAATTCCCACACGCGTGCCCGCGCGTCGTGGCCGACCGTCAGCACGCGCAAGCCGTCCGCGGACCAAGTGCCAAAACGGACTGGGCCATTGTGGCCGGGCAGCGTGTCAACCAATCGAGCGACTGCGGGAGCCTTTGGATTCTTGGGATCGCGCGGGTGCCATTCCCAAATCTTCGCGGTCTCGTCGTAGCTGGTAGTCAGGAAACGCAACGAATTCTCAGCGGGAGAGAATTCGACGCTGGTGACGACTCCGTCGTGCGGGTACTCGACTTTGTGAAGCAACCGGCCGTAGGTGATTTTGCTTTCGTCGGCATCGAAGATGCGGACGGATCGACCGCCGGTCACGACAAAGCGGCCATCGGACGAATAGCCGGCCGAAAAGACCGGGCCTTGCGGACGAAAGCTGACGAGGTTTTTGCCGTCTTCCAACCGCCACAAGAACGCGGCCCGGTGCGTCTGCGTGAGGACATGCAGCGGCAGCGGTTCGTCGGGGCGCAGAATGGCGGCGAATGGCTCGGCTCGGTAGTCGGCACCGTTAGAGCCGCCGCCGTTGTCGACACGCAACGATTGTGTGATCGCGGCTTTCTCGGAGTCATAAAAGTGAATGGTCCCTTCGGACTTCGTGAGGCCATTGATCGTGATGCCCTCGGAGGTCGTGATGATCGCCTCAGTGCCATTGGCCGCCCACGCCGGGAAGGGGGGGCGATCACGTTCTCGTTCGCCCTTGGTTCGACTGTCGGCGTCGCGGGACGAAACGTCGATGACTCGTTCTTTGCCGGATTCGATGTTCCACAGCGAGACTTTTGTTGTCGACTCTTTGGAGTCGTCGTTCTTGGTCTGCTTTCCACCCAGGCGAATCACGCTGATGAAGCGATCCTCCTTCGGACTCACTTCGAGGTTGACGACCATCCCTTCTTGATCGAACTGGCGGATCAATTCGAGCACAAACTCGGAGCCAGTTTTCACAACGTTCCAGAGCACGACACGGCGATCGACTCCGGCGGTCAACAGACGCGAGCCATCCTTTCCCAGAAACACCGACTTGACCACTTCACCGCTGTGCGAATTGCGTGGTTGGCCCACGACTTTGCCGGTCTTCGCATCCCACAGAACGATTCTGCCTTCGCGGTCGCCGGTGAGCAGTCTGGAGTTGTCGGGCGAGATCGCGACGGTCGTCACGCGAAAGCGATGCACTTTATCGAGCTTCAATTCCGGCTTTGGCCAGCGGCTTGCGAGAACATCCTGAGTGTTCCAAAGCTGAGCCTGCGCCTCGTATTTTTCCTCTTTCCGGCCGGCGGTTTTATCTCGGCGAGCGGAGCTTCCACGGCCGGCGGTCAGAATCCATTGGCCGTCACGCGAAATGTCCACGACGCCGTACATGCTGGTTTCGGGGAGCACCGCCAATTCACGACCAAACGATTTGCCATCGTCGATCCGGGAATCCCAAATCCGCACTTCGCCGTCGAAGCCAGTGGTCAGCAGCTTTTGGCCATCGGGAAAAAAACGCATGGCGAACAGATCGAGGCCGTGCCCTTCTTGGAAGACATTGTCGTCGTCGTCATGAAAGACGGTCGGCTGCCCCGTCACGGTGTTGACCGGCGAGCCGGTCTCACTGTTCCAGACCCGCGCGGTTTGATCGCGCGATGCTGAGATGACGCGCTTTCCATTATGGCTAAAGACTGCCGAGTAGACCGAATCGCGATGGCCAACACCTTCGTTCTTGGCATTGAACCGCACAGATTTGCGCGGCTCGACATTGGAAGTCGATGGTTCTTTGGGGGAGGTGGTCTTCTGGGAGTTGTCCTGTTCCGATTGCGGAAGGCTCGCCAACACATATTCGGAACGGACCGGCTCCGTGACGCTGTCGGAACCGCAACTGGAGCTTTCCGATTGGTGTGGCGTGTCGAGGACGCTCACGTCCGAGTCCGCTGGTTGAACAGCGTCCAGGCGAGCGGATTCTTTACGAGGTGCCTCGAACAATTTCCGGGTCTCGCGGTAGGCCTTCACATCTAAACTATGCACGTTCTGGTCATAGCTGCCGGAGATGATGATGAGATCGGAAGACATCGGCAGCGGCAGGCAACCGCGGACGGAACCGCCGTGGCCATAGATCACCTCCGAGCGCTGGTAATTCGGCAGTTTGTCGCCGGCCTTACGGTTCCAGATCGAGATTGTCCCGTCATCGCCCGCCGCAAGCAGTTGCGAACTATCCTCCGAGAACGCGACCGACCGTACTCGCTCGACGCGGGTGGAATGCTCACCCAACTTGATCGTCGCTTCGGTATTGATCCTCAGCGGAAACTTGTTCTTGGAATCCTTGGTCGACTTCTGACGTTCTTTGGTTGGAGGATTGACTTGCCAGAGATGCAACTCCGACGCCGGACCGTTGCTGACGGCGAATTCTCCATCGTTGGTCAACGCGATCGCGAAGACTCCGCAATTCTGAACGATCTTCTTTTCGTTCTGATCAGGCTTCTCGTTCCCGACGGGCACCACTTGAAACTGGCGAATGGGGACGAGCGACAGTTGGTCCTTGTCCGTCTGCACTTTCCACGAGTAGGCCACGCCGCTGATCTCGTCCTTTGTGGAAGTGCCCGCGACCAACCACTGGCCGTCGCGTGACCAATCCACGCACTTGACGGCATAGAGCATTTTCTCGCTGGCAACGAGCTGATGACCCTCTTCCACCAACCACAAGCGAACCGTGCGATCGTCGCTCCCTGAAGCGAGACGCTTGCCATCACTGGAAAACTTCAGCGAGTAAACCGGCTGCTCGTGCCCTTTGAGGCTGATCGGTGGCTGATTTTCAGGAGCAGACAGCGACCAAACGCAGATGACGCCATTGTCGCCCGCCGCTGCGATGTCGTTGCCATCGGGCGACATCGCAACCGCACGTAAGCGCGAGCCGAGCTTAAGACTGCGAGTCGGTTGGTCATCGAGAATCTTCCCGTCCGCGTCGATCGGCCAGACAACGATGTTTCCGTCACGGTCACCGTAACCGGCCACCAGCCTTCGTCCGTCACGGCTCATGCCGATTGACTCGACCGGCCGCTTCAACGAAACCGCTTGAGGCGCATTGGCCGTGTCCATCAACAGTTTCCATTCCGGACCAATCGGGCCCAGAAGGACTTCGTCGTATTCCTTCTTGAGTCGAGTCAGTTTCTCGCGGGCGGCTTTGTAATCTCCTTCATAGATAACGCGACTGGCGTCCGCCAACCCAGCCTTGTAGGCCGCTTTCTTTTCGGCGACTTCGGCTTTCTTTTTGTCTTCTTCCGCCTTCTTTTTGTCTTCTTCCGCCTTCGTCTTTTCGTTCTTGGCGACGAGGGCCGCTGCGTCGGCCACCTTCTTTGCGTCTTCGGCCTTGGTTTGAGCAACTACGGCGGCGGCGGCGGCTTTGTCTGCCGTCCTTTTATCTTCGTCAGCCTTCGCTTTGGCGACTGCGGCGTCAGCCGCAAGTTTCTCGGCCTCTTCTTTCTTTTTGTCGGCAGCAGCGCGTAGCTCTTCGGCCGTTTTCTTAGCCTTGTCGGCAACCAGAAGATCGGCTTCAGCTTTCTCAGTGTCCTGCTTGGCTTTCTTCGTTTCTTCGACCGCGAGATTCTTGAGATTCCGAGCTTCTCGAAAATCGAGTTGGAATTTGGCGGCCACGACTAAGAGAACCATGACCGCTGCGACGAGAACTCCGGCCGCGACCTTCAACATCTTCATCAAGCGGACCCGGCCCTCGCGCTCTTGGCGAGCGAGCACCAGCTTCGATCGCGTTTCCGAATGCGAATCGGCGTTTGTGTCGAGCACCGACAATCCGAGATCGAAGTCCCCCTTGGTCAATGCGAGCTTCGCGAAGTCTAACTGCGTCTCGGTCAGTCCTTGTCTGGCGACGTCGTTGCCGGACCATTCACGGAGCGATTCGTTGTAGAGCGCCAGTGCGTTTTGATAGTTCGTATAACCAACGTTGGGAGCCTCAGCGGCGGGTTTCGCCTCCGTGGTGATCGGAGCGGCAACGGTGGTCAGCTCTTTGGCACGATCGGCCAGCGTGTGGCTCGCGGCATGCTTCATGTAGTCGCGGATGGCATTCTGAAAATCATTGACCGTGCGATAGCGGTCCTCTTGTTTGGTGGCCATCGCCTTTCTGGCGATGTCCATCAACTCGCCGGTGTGTTCAGTTTCGCGAATGACGTTGTTGACCACGACGCGGCGAACCTCCGCCAACTTCGCGCCAGCCGAGATCGTGCCCCCTGAGGCACGCGACGAAAAATCGTGCGGCGGCAACCCCGTGACCACCTCGAACAGCATGGCCCCCAGCAAGTAGATGTCGCAGCCCGGACCGATTTTGGCCAGCGGCCCGGTGATCAATTCCGGCGGCATGTAGGCCGGCGTGCCCGATCCCAGTCCGGCCGTCGTCGCGATCGGCAGACGTCCCTTTCCCTCGCCAAACGGCAGTGCCAGCCCCCAGTCGAGCACGATCGTCTCGCCGTACCCGCCGAGCATCACGTTTTCCGGCTTGAGGTCACGGTTGATGATGTGCCGCGAGTGCGCGAACCCCATCGCATCGGAGACTTTCATCAGCACTTCGAGGTTTTCCTCGAGCGTCATTTCTTTGAGACGCTTGTTCCAGCCGTCACCGCGGACCCATTTCATCGTGTAGAACAACGAACCGTCCGGAGCCTTGGCCAGTTCGTAGATGGGCACGATGTTGGGATGGAACAGATCGGCCGTGACCACCGCTTCGGACAGGAACATGTCCGTGCGGTGCTTGATCACCGAGTTCATGGTGCCGCTGGCCTTCATCTTGGAAGCCTGCGCCTCCGCCATCGGCTTGAGCGTCTTAAACACGACCTCGCGGCCGAGCGACTGCTGCTTGGCGACATAGACGACACCCATGCCACCTTCGCCGAGTTGTTTCACCAGCTTGAAGTCGACGCGCGGGTTCGCACCGTATTGCAACCCGGAAAGGGAACGCATCGCGACGTTCAAACTGTCTTTGTCGATGCCTTCGATCGTATCCGAACCGACGACATCGGTTCCGTCGATGGAGGTTTTTCCGCCCGTGTGCGTGGCACGCGTCCTGGCCACGGAGTCCCCTGGGCGTTTCAGTTTGGGGTCTGCCACGGTCTGGGCGTTGGCATGGATTTCCCCTTCGACAGCGCTGTCAGCACCAACGATCGTCTTGCCGTCAAACTCTGGCTCCGGAGCAACGGTGCCATCCGTGGCGATCGTTTTTCCGAAGGCATCCGGTTGAACGGTCTTGCCGAAGTCGTCGTCCTGCTGGGTCGCCCCTGGACCGTCCCCCATCATGGTTGCCCCGGCGGCATCTGGCGAATTGAACGCGCCCTCCGGAAGCGTCTTGGAACCGTCGTCATCGAACGGCTCCCCTTCCGTACCCGCTCCGCTGGAGTCCAGCACCATCGTTCTTTCAGCGAAGTCGTCTCCCGCCATCTGGTCGAACGCTCCATCGGGAAGCGTTTTTCCAAAATCCTCCTCCGGCGCGTTCTCCGCGCTCATCACGATGTCGTCCATCATGATCGTTTTCATGGAGTAGTCGTCGTCCGCGAGTACGGCGAGCACATCATCAGGCAGTGTTTTGTCGGGATCAACGTCACCGGGATTCTGTCCCGTCCCGTCCGCACCGAACCCAACCATCGTTGCGCCCTCATCAGCGCCCGTTGGTTCGTCGCAAAGCATTGTCGCGCCCTCATCGGCGACAGTTGGTTCGTCACCAAGCATCGTCGCGCCCTCATCAGCGCGAGTTGGTTCGTCGCCAAGCATCGTCGCGCCCTCATCAGCGCGAGCCGGTTCGTCACCAACCATCGTTGCACCATCGCCAGCCGGAGCAGGCTCAGTCCACCCCTCCGGGAGCGTCTTATCGAATGCTCCCTCTGGCAATGTTTGATCGATATCTGGGTCCGGCGGATTCTTGTCCGGCCCTTTGGGAGGTGTCTGGTCGCCAAGATTGCTCATATTTCTGCCCCGCAAAACGGAGTGCCGCAGCGTCCTGCGGCCGTGGTAGCAAAAGATCGACACCCCAAGCCGGACGCCTTGTGGGGCAATCTACCGGCCGAGACAACGTGTCTCAAATCCCTTCCGGGGAATCGAGTGTATCGAAATGCCGATACCGGAAACGATCGCTTCAAGCGGACTTACCGGAGACAGCCGCAAGGTCGATCAGAACCGCCAAGCGCGTCAATGGTGCTCGTCGTGGTCTTCCACAAAAAACAGCACCGATTCCACCGGAATATGGACCGGTACGCGGTGCGCCCCTTTGAGTTGTTCAACCACCAACAAACCGTCGTCGGCTGACGTCAGAATCCCTTTGACGGGAATTGTCCCCGCCAGCCGCAGAGAAACGACGACCGTCTTGCCCAACAATTTGCGGACGACTTCACTCATCGCCTCACCTCACTGTCACGAGATTTCGCTGACACGAAGTTGGCACTACCACCGAAACAGCGCGGTTCCCCAAGTCAGGCCCGCACCGAAGCCACACATCAAGATTGCATCGCCGGACTGAATACGCCCCGTGCGATGCGCCTCGTCCAGCACCAAGGGAATCGAACCGGCCGACGTGTTTCCGTACCGATCGACCTGCATCGGGACTTTCTCGCGTGGAATCCCCAACTTCTCGACCGCGTGATCGAGAATGCGAGCGTTCGCCTGATGCAAGCAGAACAGCGAGACGTCCTCGATCCGCAGTCCGGCTTGATCGAGCATCAGGCGGATCGTGTCTTCGACCATCCGCACGGCCCAGATGAAGACGTTGCGACCATCCATGTCCAAGAACTGACGCCCCGCCGCAATGTTGTCGACATTCACCGGATTCCGAGTGCCCGAAGCCGGACACTCCAACAACGGACCGCCGCCGCCATCAGAACCAAGCTGATAGCGCAGCAGACCTTGCTCCGGAGTGCCGCGTGAGACCAACACCGCGCCCGCTCCATCGCCGAACAACGGCGCGATGGTCTTGTCGAGCGGATTGACGATCCGGCTGCAGCAATCGGCTCCGATCACCAACGCCAACTGGCTGTTGCCGGTCGCCACGTATTGTGACGCCGTGGCCAGCGAGTACACGAATCCCGAACACGCGGCCGACACATCGAACGCCGGCGCATCCAGTCCGAGCTTGTCTTGCACCAGGCACGCGGTCGAGGGGCAAAGATGGTCTGGCGTGAACGTCCCCACGATCAGCAAGTCGATGTCCGCCGCGCTCACCCCCGCGTTGTCGATCGCACGCCGCGCCGCCTCCACGCACAAATCGCTGGTCGCTTGATCGCGCCCCGCGTGACGCCGAGCAAAGATGCCGGTCCGCTGCTCGATCCAATTCGGGTCGAAGCCATAGCGCTCGCGCAGATCCGCGTTCGTGACGATGTTCTCTGGCACGTACGAACCGCTGCCGACAACCTTCACACCCATCAACGAGCAAGTGCGACGCGGATTCGGCCGCCGAGATGGGTTGGGCGAGGCACGTTTCGCGGGTGCGGGCTTCGACGGCGCGAGTTGCGGAGTCGGTTCGCACGCGACCTCTGCTCCGGAAGATTGCACAACAAAGTCTATCGACGATGCACGGCAATGAGGCTGCGACTCGGAAGCGTGTTCGAGAGAGCCGGAAGACGGAATCAAATCCACAAGCTGGCCGGATCCAACCGACAGAGTGCTAGTGTGCATGGACCAGTTGTCCTGAGCCCGATCACGTCAATCGAAGTGGTTTCAACAGTTCCCAGCCGCTGAGCAAGACAGACCGACGGTTCAGGCGGGCGGAGTATATCTGTGACTTTCACGGATGCTAGAGCCGCGAAGATCATCTCCACACAAATTCGCAGAAGAGGTCGATCGAGATCCCCGCGCGCGAGCCGAAGTGATGCCAACGAGACGGTCGAGACACTGCCGGAGATCGTCTCCTCCTACGAACCGGGCCACCCCTTTTCGACCGCAGGTCTCCCCGAAATGGTCTACGGTGCGGAAGAGGGATCATCGTTGGTCTCTTGAACCAGGCGACCATCGGTCCGCTAACGATGATCCGGTCAGGGGACCGGCCATGACCGAGCATCCGTGGCGTGTTTTGAGCTTCAGACTTGCAGTTGCTGAGCCTCGCGCTTGTGATGGCGGCCCCTCGGTTTTGGGGCAGTCACGGTTGAGGCACATTATGGCGTCTGAGCGG
>CAMDDX010000249.1 GCA_945893075.1 Planctomyces sp. SH-PL62
CCACCTGCTCCCGAACCGCTGGCATCAACAACCCTGATTTCACTTGTGGCACATCATCCATGATCGACTCCAGAAAGAGGTTCCGAACATTTCTAACCTCATTCTGACAGCTCCTTATTCATCGCGCCAGCCAAAATTGGCACACCCGACGCGAGGTAGCCAATGACGAGCCAGCCCATCCGCAGACTGTCGTACGGAGAGTCCGGTTGCAGCGGCCGGAAATCTTCGGACCACCACATCAGCGCCACCGGCACGGCTTGTAGCACTGGGGCGACAATCAACAACGTCAGCCACAACGCTCGCTGTGTGCGGTATTCCTTCCAGACCAAGCGCCAGAATTTGGTGTCAGAGAACATGCTGGTTTTTCCCTGGAGTGTGTTCCGCCGACGTGTCCGAAATCCGTGCTCCGGCTCTGCCATCCGTGCGGTACTCCTCTTTGAGATTGCCGCACGGATGGCAGGGCCGGAGCACGGATGTGAAGACTTGGGAACATCGAGTCATCGTTTCTCACTCTCTTGCGGTTCGCGTTTGGGAGAATCCGGTTCGATCAGCCAGATGTACGACGCTTCCAGAGCCGCTTCGAGTGTCATCGGCTTGCCGGAGTAGTCGGTGAACTGCCACCGCCGATCGGACATTTGCCGTGCGTCCGGCTGGCCTCGTCCGTAGGTGGTCACGAGAAACGGAGTCTCCTTGCGCACGACGATACGAAAGTCACGGCGTTCTTCCGAGCCGGTCGTGATGTCCTTCGGGACTCCGTGCGGGAAATAGACGAACGGCTCGGTGGACTTGGGATTGAGAGGTGCCTCGGCAAAGTAGGTCGGGGCCAGCTCGCTCAACGATTCCGGATAACGCCCATGCTCGCGGTGATCATCGGTGAGCGCGAGTAACAAGATCGTGGCTCGAAACGATTCCGCTCGCTTCAGAAACAGGGTTTCCGCAATGAAGGACAGCCCCATCTGCATGTTGGCAGGAACCAGCGTGGCCCGGAGGATCACGGTATCCACAGAGTTGTGATCGTAATTTCCGAGGGCCAGCAGCTTGGCTCGTTCTTCAGGCGGCACGAGTTCAGCGGCTTGCAACAAGGTATATGGCGTTCGATAGCTCGACTGCGAAAACAGGGGTAGCGGGCGATTCGCTTTCAAAACTCTCCCCATTAAGTCCATTCGCTCCAGTGCGAGCGACGATTGCCAGCGGACAACTCGATCGGATCGCCAGCGTTCCCAGAACATCGTGCTCAAGACGGTGCTCATGAACTTCATTTCCTGATCGTAATTCGGGAAAGACCCGCGAAGCTGTGCGACGTATTTCTGCCACGCTTCGTCGAGCTTCAGCAACTCCTGAGCGTTGAGGTACTCGTGATGCACCGCGTGCTGAATCGACGTGCGGTCAGCGGCGAGTTCTTCGAGTTTGCGGATCGCCAACAGGCTGCGGTCGCGAGTTTGCTCTTTATGCCGGCCCCATTTGGCGACGGTCGCCAGCAAGGACGCTTCATGACTGGAAGAAATCCTGTTGACGTACAACTTGGGATCTTGGACGGCTCGCAGGTCGGAACGTCTCAGCAACTCAAAAGCGATCAGGATGTCATTCCAGGTCGCATCGAGGTCGCCGTTTTTCAGGGAATGCTCGGCTTGCAGAATCATCAGCCACGGTAGTTTCGCCGTTCGCTCCGGGCTCCAATCAAAATCTGGGTTCCAATAAGCATTGAGGCGAGGCGGAAGTTCGGCTTCGACGAGAGCCAACGGCACCACCGGCTTGCCATGAGCCTCGCGCAACAACGGCACCACCGCGACATGCTGCAACAACCAATCGCGATGAGCTCCCTCGAACGCCTCGACGCGAACTTGCAAGTCGGTCCAATCGGCGTGTTCCTGTTTGAGCCGTGTGGCACGATCCGCGTAGGATTCCAATTCGGTTTCGCCCCGCTCGATTTCGGTCATCGCCCGGCGGTAAATGTCGAGCGTTTCCTTCTCGGATGGTGTCAGCCGAGCCAGCACGCGCGAGTCCTCATCCCATTCCGCCGGGAGCATCACTGCTGGAATTTGCAGGACGCGATACGTCGCACAAGTCGTGAGCAGGAGGACGATGGGAACTCCAAGTCCCAGCCACAGCCGGCGGCGAGCGGCTCGGCCACGACGTTCCTCGACCCAATCGTTCGCCTTGAGCCACGTCACGAACAACGCGATCACCGGCAACGAGCCGACCGACCACCACGTTGGAGCCAACCACGAGGTCATCAGGCCGCCCCAGATGCCACCGAAAATTGTCAGTGCCATCCCCACGGCAATCGCCACGACCGAACTGCGAATCAACATCGCCGCCAGTTGACCGGAGGCATACGCGATCAACGGCACGACCGCAGCCATCATCACATCGAACGCCGCATGGCTGGATGCGTGCTGATAGGTGGCTTCCTCCAGCGACCGCTTCCACAACGTCCCCGCACACATCAGCAGCAGGGGTGGAATCCAGAGCACTTGCCGGCTCAGCCAAGCAAATCGCGGCGAGCAGCCTCGCTCCGTCAGGTAGCGAAACCGACCGCCCCATTGTTCGGGAGCAAACGCGAATACGCCAAACATAAAACTCCCGACGAACGCGGGCAGCATCAGCAATTCCCATTCGCGCACGTTTTTCAGAGTGAAGAAGTGATATCCATACCAAGCCAGGACACCGATCATCACCCAGCGTCCGTCACGCCAACTCAGCCACAGCAGACGCGACCAGCCAATCTGTCGTTGACCGATGTACGGCGGCAGTTCCGCATCGGCCGGATAGCTCGCCACCGAGTCGCGCGTCAGCCCGATCCGCCAGCGCGGGAGTCGCAGCCGATCCTCATACCACAGCTTGCCGAGAACGATCTCCGCACCACAAAGCACCAAAATCACTCCGATCCGTGTCGGGACATAACTGGAGTTCGAGCCGGGCCAGTCGGAGTCGATCAGCGGGCCGCCCAAAAAGGGCACGACGAAATAGAGCATCACGGACTGGGCCGCGATCGCCGAAACCACACCCCACAGCGGCTGGCGGATTAACAACGAGCACAGAATGCTCCAGAGAAACACTTCGATCAGAAACAACACACCGAAGCCGCCATACGCCGTACCTTCACTTGGCAGAGTCCAAACAAACACGCCCCGAGTCATGATCCACAGCAGCAACGTCAGCAGCGTGGCACTCGCCAGCGCGAATCCGACCTTCGACCAAAAGACGCGCGGTTGATTCGCGGGCAACACCCGTTGGAAGTCGAATGTGCCAGTCTCGTGATCCACCGAAAAAAGCGTCGCGCCACAACCCAGCACATAGACCGCCGAGGCGGCATAGCTGATCCCCAACAATCCCATCCTGAGGTGATCCGTCAGAAGCATTGGCCGGAATCCGTCCGTGATCCAGTTCAACATCAGCAATGCTGTCTGCATCAGCGGCGTCGCGATTAGCAACGCCAGCCACAACGGCCTCTGCGTGCGGTTTTCCTTCCAGACTAAGCGCCAGAATTTGGTGTCTGAGAACATGATGGTCTCACTTTGGACTGCGACGACCAGAGTCGTCGCTTTTCAAAACGCGTTGTTCCAAAGGAACGGTTGCTCAAGTTCCGACCGTGTTGAAAAGCTGCGACTTGGGTCGCAGCACTCCAAAGGTCATTGCATGTACGCGGTGAAGATCTCTTCGAGGTTTGGTTTGCGAACGGCGACCTCCGCGACCGATTCGTGAATCCGTAATGCCTCGATGTCAGGCGGCGCAGTTCCGCGAGTCAGGATTTGCCACTGCCGAGCACGCCGCGATTGACGCAACACTTCGCCGGCAACTTCCGGTGGTTGAGCGAAGCCCTCGGCCAGCGTCACGGTCAGCTCGGTGATCTCCTCCTTCAGCCGGTCGAGCCGTTCGCAGAGCAGCAGCTTGCCGTGTCGCAGGATCGCGACCATGTCGGCGACGCGCTCGACTTCGTGGATTTGGTGGCTCGACAGGAACACCGTCTTGCCGGTCGCCGTGCGGTCCACCATCCGTTCCAGGAACTCACGCCGCACCATCGGGTCGAGCCCGGACGTCGGCTCGTCGAGGATGAGTAACTCCGGATCATGTCCCAGCGACAGCGCGAGCGCGACTTTCGCCTTCATCCCCTTTGATAGCTCTTTGATCTTCTTCGTCGCCGGCAAATCAAACTGAGCGGCCATGATGCGATACCGCTCCAAGAATCCGTCCCCGTAGAAGCCGGCCGTGTACCAGCCGATCTCGTCCACGGTCATCCATTCGTAGAGCGTAGGCTTCTCAAACACACAGCCCGCCCGCTCGCGAATCTTCAGCCCATCCCGCCGGCTGTCCATGCCGAGCACTTCGAGCTTCCTCGCATCGGGATGTCCCAAGCCGAGCAGTGCCCGAATGGCCGTCGTCTTGCCCGCGCCATTCTCGCCCAGTAGCGCGAACACCACCCCGCGCGGCACCTCGAACGACACGCCGTCGAGCGCCACTTCACGGCCGAACTTCTTCGTTACGTTCTCCAGCCGAATGACCGGCCCACTGTCATTGCTTGCCATGATTGGTCCTTGATCAAAGGTTGTTCGTAGCCGCGTTCGCCAGAACGCGGGCGATTGCTCCAGCTCCCGCGTTCTGGCGAACGCGGCTACGAAGAATCATTTTCCTTTCAACTTCGACGCCAGTTTCTTGTCGATCGCCGGCATCTCGGCAGCGATCAGCTTTTGGATTTCGTCGCCATCCAGCCCGCTTTGCCGAGCCTCCCACAGCACTTCGCGGAGTCGTTCTTGAACCAGCTTGACCCGCTCGGCTCGGCATTGCTTGAGCGCACCCGATGCCACCGCTAGGCCCATTCCGCGAACACTCTCCAGCACGCCTTCCACTTGAAGCTGCTGATACGCCTTCGAGACCGTATTGAGGTTTACGGCCAACTCGCGAGCCAACTCGCGTACCGACGGAGCCATCTCACCGGGAGGCAACGCTCCGGTGGCGACCGCGAATTTGATCTGCCGCACGATCTGGTCGTAGATCGCCAAGCCGCTGTCCGGATCGACGTGCAGGAACATGATTGTCTCTGTGTCATAGCAGACTATGACAGCATGACAACCGGCCAATGATTTGCAAGCGATCGTTCACTGCGGCATCACCGAATTGTGTAGATTCCGCCGGGAACCAATCCTCGCCGGAAAGTCAGTCATTGTCAGGAATCCAACATGAAAGAAATCAGCCACATCCTCACCACGGCCCTGCTCGTGTTGTCTGGCCTGTGGTCGGTTCAGGCTGCGGACCTGCCGGTCATATCAAGCCGACCGCGATTGATCGTGTTGACCGACATCGGCGGTGGCGATCCGGACGATCAGCAATCGCTGATCCGGTTGATGGTACATAGCAACGAGTTCGACATCGAAGGCTTGATCGCGTCAGCCCCCACGCTCGACGAACTCAAGACAACCGGAACCAAGCCGCAACTCATTCGCGAGATCGTGGATGCCTATGGGCAAGTGCGCGAGAACCTCGCGAGACATGCGGAAGGCTTTCCGGAAACCGCACGGTTGCGTGAGGTCATCAAGTCGGGCAACCCGAAGCGTGGCCGCGATGTGATTGGCGAAGGGCAAGACACAGAAGGCTCACGCTGGATCGTCACGTGTGCCGAGCGAGCGGACTCGCGCCGATTGAACATCGTGATGTGGGGCGGCCAAACCGATTTGGCTCAAGCCCTGTGGCGTGTGCGTCACGAGCGCGGTGCGGACGGCCTCAAAACCTTTGCCGCCAAATTGCGCGTGTACGACACCGGCGACCAGGACCGTATCGCCGATTGGATACTGTCCGAATTCCCCGGCCTGTTCTACATCCTGGCTCGCGTACCTGCCGGACATGACCGGCGCGAGGCGGCCTATCGCGGCCTGTATCTCGGCGGCGACGAATCGCTCGTATCGCGCGATTGGATGGAATCCAACATCCGCCAGCATCACGGCCCGCTCGGCGCGATGTATCCGCCCCGAACCTGGACCGCTCCTAACCCGCACAGCGCGATCAAGGAAGGCGACACACCGTCGTGGTTCTTTTTCCTGCCGTTCGGACTGAGCGACCCCGATCATCCCGAATGGGGCGGCTGGGGCGGACGCTTCGAGCCGGAGCGTGATCGCCTCTTTCGCGACGCAACGGACAAAGTCGGCGAGGTAAAGGATGCTCGAACCACCGTGTCACGTTGGCGACCCGCGTTTCAAAACGAGTTCGCCGCGCGTCTGGATTGGTGCATCAAGCCACCCACCGCCGCCAATCATCCACCGCGTCCGATGCTCAACGGCCAGCCGGGCCGAGACGTGCTCGTCCTCAGCGCGAAGCCAGGCAGCGTCTTCGAACTCTCCGCCGCCGGCTCGACCGACCCCGACGGAGACTCGCTGCAATCGCGCTGGTGGTTCTATCCCGAAGCGTCTTCGTACCGCAGTTCCGTGGAAATCTCTGGAGCTGACACACAGCAAGCGCAAGTAACCATTCCCGCCGGTGCCATCAATCAAACGCTACACATCATTCTCGAACTACAAGACAGCGGCACGCCGCCACTGACTCGCTATCGCCGCGCAGTCATTCGTGTGGAGCTTTGATCGCCGCGCCTCGACGGCGCACCGCCAGTTCGAAGCCGAACACAATCAGCGCCTTCGGCAGCAAGTTCAGCGGGCGGCGATTTGGAATCGGGTTTCTTTGATGCGTGGGTTGACGCTTCTCCGATGACTGAGATACCGTCGGATACCACTTCGCCAAAACGAAGTCCCGCCACCGACAGCACGTTGAGATTCCGGGGAGCACAACCCGTAGCGATTCACGGTCTTTGATCGAGGAGCAATGATGCTGAATTTTTGGGGCAAGCCACTCGCGAAAAACTGTGAAGGGACCAGCCGCCGGGAATTTCTGAAAGTCGGATCGCTGGGCCTGACGGGGTTTGGGCTTCCGAGCCTGCTGCAACAGCGGGCCGAGGCGGCCGACAAGGGCCAGCCGGTGAAGGACACTTCGGTCGTGTGGATCTGGCTCGGCGGAGGCGCTACGCACATCGAGACGTTTGATCCAAAAATGGACGCGCCTTCGGAGTTTCGCAGTGTGGTCGGTTCGGTCTCCACGAGCATTCCCGGAGTCGAAATCGGCGGACTCTTGCCGAACCTCGCACAGATGGCGAACCGCATGGCCTTCGTGCGGTCGTTCGCTCACGGCAATTCCGGTCACGGTGGCGGCACGCATTACGTCATGACGGGCACGGATCATCCTGCCGCCGACGCCGGAGCGGGGCCGATCAAGCCGTCGTTCGGAGCGATCGCGTCGCGCGTGCGCGGCACGAACAATTCAGAGAGTGGCGTGCCGACCTTTGTTCGCTTGTCGGGATTGTACGCCGATGGACCGAGTTGGCTCGGCGCGGCGTACGCTCCGTTCGATGTGGGTGGCGAAGCTCGCAGAAACATGAACGTCAACGTGGACTTGAACCGATTGGGGGATCGCCGTTCGTTGCTCTCGCAAGTGGATCGCCTCGACCGGCAAGTGGATCGCAACGGCTTGCTCGATGGGCAGGACAAGTTCGGAGGCCAAGCGTTCCGACTGATTCTCAGCCGCGCCAAGGAAGCGTTTGATCTCACCCGCGAAGATCCACGTCTCCGCGACAAATACAACGGGGCGGGAACCGGCTTGGGGGATCAACTGCTGCTCGCACGGCGGTTGTGCGAAGCGGGTTGTGGTTTCGTGACCTTGAACTACGCGAACTCGTACCAAGGTTGGGACATGCACGAGAAGATCGAACCGCAGCTCAAGACCGCCTGCCCGCCGCTCGATCACGCTGTCGCCACGTTTTTGGAAGACCTGCAACAGCGCGGCCTGTCAGAAAAAATTCTGCTGGTCATCACCGGTGAGTTCGGTCGCACGCCGCGCATCAATCCCGTGGCTGGCCGAGATCACTGGGGTCCGCTCTGCACGCTGGCGTTGGCAGGCGGCGGCTTGAAGATGGGGCAGGTCGTGGGCGAATCATCGTCGAAGGCTGAAGTTCCCAAGTCCGAACCGATTCAACCCAAACATTTGATGGCGACGATCTTTCATGTGCTGGGGATCGATCCGCACACGCAATACATCGATCAGTCCGGCCGCCCGCAGTTCCTGCTGCCCGACGGCGCGTCGCCGATCCGCGAACTCGTTTAGAGTTGGTCGCTGACACAATCACCCGAAGCGTGAGCGAGGGACTGACCGGCAAAGTTCCTCGCTCACGCTTCGGGTTGTTCTTTGCGCATCGACTTTATTTGACCAACTAGGCCGCGGACGTACTGCAATTCCATTGGTCTAAGGCACCGTCTCACTGGTGAGTCAAATCGAGAGCTACTTGCGGTTCTCTTTCATCGCTCGGTCCATCTCGAGGAATTTTTTCACGAACGCCTCGACTTTGATCGGGAACTCCAGCGTGATCTTGGATTGCTCAAACTTGACCCGCGTGTTGCGGCTGCGCTGCCATTCTTCGGCCGTGAGTTGGTCGTCGTTGTTGCGGTCCAAATTGCGAAAGTTCGCACGGGCGGTCTCCTCTGGCGTCTGCGTGTTGGAGGAACCGCCGAAACTGGGGCTTGGCAGCGGCGGACCGACCATCGCGTTCCAGGATTTACGTTGCGGTTCGGTCAGGACGACCAGAAGTTTTTCGTTCGCCTCCGATTTGATGCGGGTCGTCTCTGGCATGGATTTCGAGAAGTCCACGGTTCGGTCACGCAGTTGATCGCCGAGCTGGATCAATTGGTCGCGACGCTCGTCCATCACACGTTGAATCGCGACTTGCTGCTCTTTGGTCAGCTTTAAGTCTTTGACGACTTCCGGCAGCACCAACGCCGTCGGTCCTTCGCGTTGCAACAGCACCTGTTGCAACAATGTCTTCTGCTCAGCGGTCAACACTTTCTTAATGGCGTCTTCGGTTTGATGGCGTTGGTAGTCACGGCCGGTGACGCGGCTGATTTCTTGTTTTTGTTCGGCTGTCAGCTTCAAACGTTCTTGCACGGCCGAGGAATGAATCTCGAAGGAGATCGACGGTGCGGGGGTCAGCGGCGGAAACTCGAACGCGCCCCAACCGCTGGGCCGTTCGCCTGGGCTGGTCGCCGAAGTGGACGAGCGCGGTGGGCCACCTCCTCCGAAGCTGCGGCGATCCGGCACGACGAGGCGACAGTTGGGCAGAGCTTTTTTCAAATCCTCCTGAGCCTTTTCCGAGATGGCTCCGGCCGACAAGGTCAAAGATTGCAATTGAGTCAGTGACTTCAGAGTGGTCACCGCGCTGTCGTCGATCTTCGCATTGCTCAGCGACAGCAACTTGAGCTTCTTGAAAACTCGTAAGTGCTGCAGGTCCGCGTTGGTCAGGTCACGCCCGCCGAGGATCTGAGTGACTTGATACTCGCCATCAATGAAGATCACCGCCCCTTTCTCAGAGAGCACCGCGACCGCTTTCTTTTCTTCCGCGCTGGGTGGCTTGGCTTCGTCGGCGAGGGCGAATTGGTTGCAAGACGTCGTGAAGGCGGCCGAGCAGCAACAGATCGACCACAGCAGGTGGCTTCTGACCCAGCGAGCATTGGCAAACATGACCAAGACCTCCAAAAGTGAGCGACTTGCGCAGGTCGCGGAATGACCTGTCGCACGGGAGGAATCTTCGGCACAGAATCGGGAGATGAGTCACGGCTCCAAGGAGCCGATTTTCGGTCGATCAGCCAGAACGGCGGCGGGCATTATTACTGTTGGGCGAAACTGAGTTCTAGTCTCTGCTGGCCCCGCAACACGGTCATCGTGATTTTGTCGCCAGGCCGCTTGGTCTGCACGAACTTGGCCATCAGACGGGATTCCGTAATCGGCGAGCGGTCGCCGTCGATGGCCAAGACGATGTCGTCCTTGATGAACCCGGCCTTCTTTGCCACCGCATGTTCGTTGTATTGGCCAACCCATTTGGCTCGCAGAGCCAGTTGATCGGCCGGCAGGTTCAGTTCGCGCCGTTGGTCTTCCGGCAAAGTTTCCAGACACATTCCGCCCAGCGTCATGCGCCGCATATCCCACGAGGTCGCTCGCCAGGAAATGTCGTCTTGCTGCCGCCACCCCTTGGCCAGCGTGAGCGCCAGCGATTTTGTCTGGCCGTCTCGCAACACTTCCGCGGTCAACTTGCCGGTCTCGCCCGCGTGGTGCAGCACCCATTGCACATCGGCAATCGACAGAATCGGCTGACCAGCGAGCGTCACGATTTCGTCTCCGGCGCGGATGCCATCTTGCTCGGCCGATGATTTGGCAGCGACTCGTTGGACCTTGGCCTTCTCCTTCGGATCGAGGATCAGCCCCAGAATCTTCGGGTTCGGATACGGATACAGCACCTTGTCGGAAATTGGTTTGTCCGTTGATCGGGTGACCAGCCGCAATGCCTCGCCAACTTGATGGCAATGAATGCAGCTTTGGACGACCTTCCCTTCATAGTCGAGTTTCGCCCCGTACTTTCCCTTCAGCGAAGGGAACTGCTCCGGCACTTTCACGTCAGAAGTCGGCCCGCGCTTCGCCGCCAGCGCGGCTTTGTTCTTCGGGAATTGAGCGTGCAGTTCCAACGCACCGGTCAGCGCTTTTGAGAATCCTTCGAGCGACACGTCGTCCTTCGATTCCGACTGATGCGACCGCGTGCCGTAGCGGCCGTAGATCGTCAGGTCCGCATTCAACAGGAACGCCGCCCACGACTGATCGTAGTCAAATTGAAACTGCGACAAGTCCAGGCCGTTGGCATGCACGATCCGCACGCACACAAACTTGTCGAGTAACTCGCGCACGCCCGGATCGCGCTCGGCAACTTGCTCGTCAAGCTGCGCGCACGCCTCGCACGGCACGCAGCGAAACACGACCAAGAGCGGCTTGCCGGACTTCTTGGCTTCGTCGATCCCGCGCGGCAGGTCGTTGTAAATCCAATAGCCCGCACCCTCGATCCGTGTCTTGTCGCCGCGGACTTTGATCTCGCGTTCCTGAGCCGCACACATCGCGAGGGGCAACATCAGACTGACACAAACAACCAGCAGGCCGCGACGAGACATGGCAGACTCCCAGGAAAAAGCCCCGCCGGTCGCAGGTGCGGCGGGCGGGGCCACGAGGAATTCAGAAGGCTCGACGAGTCCGTCCGTGACCGCGACTACAAGACCTCGCCGAGTTGATTCGTGGCTTTGAGCAACGCTCGCTTCACGGCGGTCTGAGCCATTTGGACTTTGTAGTCGTTGTGGCTGAGCGGCGTCGCTTTGGAAAGGGCCATGCGGCCGGCGGTCTCGGCGATGTCACTGGTGAGTTGCTGACCGACCAGCCACTTCGCGGCTTCGTGAGCAATCCACGGAGTTGGAGCGACGTGACCCAGCACAATCTTCGCATGGCGGACGACTCCACCATCGAGACCGAGGCAACAAGCGGCGCTGGCTTGCGGTTGGTCGAGGCCGTTGAGTTCCAAGACTTCGTAGGTCGCGCTGCGCGTGTCGCTCGCGGCCGGCAACCACACGTGCGTGATGAGCTGGCCCGGTTTGAGGACCGTCACACCTTGGCCGTTGATCTTGGGGGTCAAGAAGAAGTATTCCAGCGGAAGCCATTCTTCTTTGACACCAACCGTCTCCGTTGCCTCGCTGGAGCTTCGGGCTTGGGTGACGATGCGCACTTTCGCGTCCCACGCGATGGCCGGGGGAGCGAAGCGGCTGGCGCTGACGAACTTGGCGGGGCCGCTGTTACCGAGGATGGCGTGATAGCGGTTGTCGCCGGTGGCGACGAGGCTTTCGCCGTCCTTCATCGCGAGCAAACCATAGCCGTTGCGGAAGTACCAGCAGTGAGGCAACTGGCACAGGTCTCCGGCGAGCGTGCCGTG
>CAMDDX010000250.1 GCA_945893075.1 Planctomyces sp. SH-PL62
CTGGCGTTCGCGTTCTTCGATCCGAACTTCTTCGTGGCGTACCTGATCTCGATCGCGGTGTTCGGTCTGTTCCAGGCGATCTTCATGGCCAACGCCGGCGGATCGTGGGACAACGCCAAGAAGTACGTCGAAGTCGATCTGAAAGAAAAGGGAACTCCGCTGCACGAGGCCACCGTTGTTGGTGACACCGTCGGCGATCCGTTCAAGGACACGACCTCGGTCGCGCTCAACCCGATCATCAAGTTCTCGACCCTGTTCGGCTTGCTGGCGGTGGAGATCGCGTTGGAGTTCAAACACGCGGCCGACGCCAAGGGCACGACCAACTACACGCCGTTCATCGGCGTCGTGATGTTGGCCATCGCACTGGTCTTCGTCTGGCGTTCGTTCTACGCCATGCGAATCCCAAAGAAGATCTGATCGGCAACGCGACCAGGTTTTGCAAACTCACAGCCCGGCGACTGACTCAGTCGCCGGGCTTCTTCATTCCTCTGGCCCCATTCCTCTGCCGAAACAAGTCTTGGCAGAGGAATGGGGCCAGAGGAATGAGTGGCTTTGCGGTTCAAGCGTCGTCGTCACTGCTCACGATGTCTCGGCCGAAGGTGTCTTTGAGCGTGACGACCTCCCCCTCCGAGCGCAGCTTGTTGAGGTAGCGGCGGTCGATGCGGCAAGTGATCTGCACGCGGTTCGATTCGTCGTAGACGCGATCTGTCACGTCGGCGCACTGCGACAGGAAGGCGAACAGCTTGCCGTTCGCCACGCTCGTGACGACTTCGGCGATCACGATGCCGTCACCCAACCGCGAGACGATCGCGGACTCCAGCTTGTCGAGTCCCGATCGTTCGAGAGCCGATACGCACACGCAGTCGAGATGTTTCACGCGCAGCACATCGACAGCACTGCGATCCGCGACGGCATCCACTTTGTTGAGCACCAGCAGCATGTTGGTCCGATCGACGCCGATCTCTTCGAGCACCTTATGGACCGTGTCGATCTGCCGCTCGGCTTCCGGATGGCTGGCATCCACGACGTGCAACAGCAGGCTTGCCTGCCGAGCTTCTTCGAGCGTGGACTTGAACGACGCCACCAGATGGTGCGGCAGATCACGGACGAATCCGACCGTGTCGCTGAGCAGCACTTCGCCCCAATGCGGCACGTGCCAGCGTTTCGTGCGGGTGTCGAGCGTCGCGAACAACTGATCGGCGACATACACGTCGGCTCCGGTCAGCGTGCGCATCAGCGTGCTCTTACCGGCGTTCGTGTAGCCGACCAGCGAGACCGTCGGCTGATCGCCGCGCGTGGCGACGATCCGCTCGCGGCGATTGGAAACTTCTTTGAGCTTCGCCTTCAATTCCGAAACGCGCTGGTCGATCAAGCGGCGATCGGTTTCGATCTGCTTTTCGCCCGGCCCGCGTCCGGCACCGACACCACCCTCGATCCGTTCCAAGTGCGTCCACATCCGCTTCAGCCGCGGGCGGTAGTACAACAGTTGAGCCAGTTCAACCTGCAACCGCGCTTCGTACGTCTGTGCTCGCCGAGCAAAGATGTCGAGGATCACTTCGCTGCGATCGACGATCACGCTGTTGAGCTCTTCTTCGAGATTGCGGCCCTGCGACGGCGAGAGGTTGTTGTCGAAGATCACCACCGTCGCCCCGGTGGCCTCGATCAGTTGCTTCAAGTCCTCGACCCGGCCTTTACCGAGCAGCGTGGCCCCGCTGGGTTGATTGGTCTTCTGCACCAACTCACCGACGACTTCCGCTCCGGCGGACTTCACCAACCCATGCAGTTCGTCGAGCGCCGTGTCCTTGTCGATACGGCTGCCGGTTTCGAGCACGGCGACGAGAATCGCCTTCTGCTCCTGGACTTTCAGTTGTTCGCGTTTCGCGTCGGACAAGCGAGTCTCCTGTGACTTATCTGTAGCCGCATTTCGCCAGAACGCGGGGCTTCGGTCAATTCTCCCGCGTTCTGGCGAAGCGCGGCTACGCGGGAATCGGCTAGTTGGTTTGTTTCACCTTGTGCAGCGTGTCGATGCTGACGTCTTTCAGTACCTGAGTCGAACCATCCGGCCAGCGAATGCGAACTTCGTCGATCTTCTCCGCCGAGCCAAGTCCGAACGTCACCGGCAACTCAACCTGCGAAAGATAACTGCGAGTCGGCATGACCAGGCGGCGCTGCGTCACCTTGCCCGTCTGCACTTCAACCACGGCACCAATCGCATCGCGGTTGACCTTCTCGCCGCCAGTCAGTTGGAATCGCACCCAATGATGTCCGAGCTTCTGATCGTTACGGAGCAATCGCGGAGCCTGGCCGCTGGTCGAGATCAGCAGATCGAGATCGCCATCACCGTCGATATCGGCATACGCCGCGCCCCGGCCGACGTTCGGTTTCAGGAAGTCGGGGCCGCAGTTCTTCAACGGGACCAATTCAAACTCGTTGGCCGAATCGGGACCGCAGTTCCAAAACAGATGCGGCGGCTGCTCGTAATGCTGGCTCGACTGCACCTTGTTGATTTCGATTTCCAAGTGTCCGTTCGCGCTGAATAAATCCTGCCGGCAATCGAGATCGAGGTCGGCGAACAACACACCAAACTTCAACTCGATCCGAGAAGCCGGTCCCAACCCATTCGCGACGGCTTCGTCGCGGAATTGCAGATCGTTCGACTTCGCCACATACAGCGCGGTCATCTCGTTCGAGAAATTGCCGATGGCAATACCGATCGCCGGGCTGTTGCGGAACCACGCCGTATCGAGTCCCATCGCCCCGCGCGCTTCCCCTTGCAGGTCGAACGCAATGCCCGACAACACTCCGATCTCCTCGAAGCGATCGCCCAAGTTGTGCAGCAAAAAGTTTTGCACCGTGTCGTTAGCGATGACGATATCCAGCCGGCCATCGGCATCGAGGTCAGCAAACGTAATCCCCAGCGACTTCGCCGCCGGTTCTTTCGATTCCCTCGCGGAAGCATTCACGATCTGAATGCCGGCCTCTTTCGAGATGTCGCTGAACTTGCCGCCGCCGTCATTGCGATAGAGGTACGGGAAGACTCCACGAAACGGCTGCGGCCGGCCATAGCCCCGGCCGCCGCCGATGAGCGTGAACTTCTGAGAGAGGTCGTTCTCTTTCGTCCATTCGATGTAGTTGGCGACGAAGAGATCGAGGTCTCCGTCGTTGTCATAGTCCAACCAGCCGGCGCTGGTGCTCCACTGCGAATCGACACCTCCGACTCCGGCCTCGTCAGTCGCTTCCACGAACTTGCCGCCGTCATTGCGGAACAGCCGGTTCTTGCCAACCGCCGTGAAGAACAAGTCCGTGTCGCCGTCGTTGTCGTAGTCTCCGCAGGCGACTCCCATGCCGTAGAAGGTCACATCGAGTCCGACCGCTTTCGTGACCTCCACGAAGCGGCACTTCCCATCGTTGCGATAGACCGCCTGAGTCGGCTTCGCTCGCTGGCGATCATCATCATTGCCACCTTTCTTCGGCGGATCCCACGGCCAGCGGCACGAGTTCACGAACACGATGTCTTGATCGCCGTCGTTGTCGTAATCGAAGAACGCACAGCCGCTTCCCATCGTCTCTGGCAGCAGCTTGTCGCCATAGGCTCCGTTCTCGTGAACGAACTTGAGCCCGGACTCAGCGGTGATGTCGGTGAAGCGAATCTCCGGCGTCTCCATTCTTGTTTTTGGAGGCAGCGGAGGAGGAGGCGGAGGAGGCCGGACAACAACAACGGGCGGCACGCGCAGAAGTCGGAAGGCAATTCCACCGCCGACTCCGGCCAGTAAGACAAACACGACCAGCGACCACTTCAACGCGGTCGCGATTTCGGTGTCGTCTCGTTCGAGCGTGTTGGGGTCGAGGTCGTGCTTGTCACCCAATGGCATGTTGCTCTCCAGCGGTCGTTTTACAGCACGAACTGTTCATTGCTCATCGCGATGCCCAGAAACCGTTCGATCTCATCCGCTCCCTGTTCCCAGACCTGAGCGGCCAGTTGTCGCAGCGAAACCAAGTCGATTTGATCGCGATTCACTTTCACCATGCGGCGGAAGTCACCTGCATCGTATTCCTTTTTTTCACGGCTGCGGGAGAACGACACCATCGCCGCATACTTCGCGACCAGCGCGGCTTCCAGCCGTGGGATGCGATGCTTAGTCGCCTTATCGACGATGACGTAATCTTTCAGAATCGTTTGCTGAAACTTTCCCCACGGCATCATGATGTCAATCGTCGGCTTGGGATTGCCGAGGTGATCCAGATCATTCGGATCGCGAAAGCGCACGACTTCGGAGTATTCCTGGACAACCAGCGTGGGCCAAGCGGTTCGGATCGCTTTGACCGCCTTCTTGCGTTCGCTGGGCGCGACCATCACATCGACATCTTGAGTCGTACGCGGATCAGCCAAATAGCCGACGTAGCCGTGCAGGCCCATCAGCACCCACTTTTTCACGCCGGCTTTGACGAGCACGTCGATCACCGGTTGCGGAGTGATGTCCATCGCCTGCCTCCTGTGAAGTTCGCGATAGTTGCGAATCAGCCGAGTCGTGGTCCGAATGCCGTAAGCGTGACCGACCGGCCCTTGAGGTTCCCCCTCGTTCAATTCCGGTGGCGCGTCCTGTTTGGCGATCTCCACTCGCCGCCACGCCAGCCACTCCGGCGAGAACATGACCGGCAACCGTTTCCCGCGCGGCTTCTTCGTTAGTGAGGTTCGGGGAGCGGCGGCTTGAGGCATGTCGAAGTCTCTGACCCGGGAACAATCGATCTCTGAGTTGGCATCTGCGGTTCATTTTTCGCCCTTCATTTTTTTGCCAGCTTGTCTTTCTTTGATCTCAGACAAGGCAGGCGGAAAATGAAAAGACCGGACGCCTCGCACAAGTTACCGCAGGCCCCTTCACGAGCACAGCAACCAAACCAGCAAACCTTTGGCGAGGTGCATCCGATTCTCCGCTTGTTGAAAGACGATGCTGTTCGGCCCGTCGATCACATCATCGGTGACTTCTTTGCCTCGGCGAGCGGGCAGGTCGTGCATGAACAAGCAGCCGGCCGGAGCCTTCGCCATCAGCCGCGCGTTGACTTGATACGGAAAGAAGATGCGGCTGCGTTTGTCCGCTTCGGATTCCTGGCCCATGCTGGCCCACACATCGGTATAGACGACGTCGGCATTCGCCATCGCCACGTTCAAGTCCACGGTTTGCGTGACGTCGGCCGCCGGACATTCCAAGCGGATCGCCTGCAGCAAACTTTCTTCCAGTTCAAAATCGCGCGGAGCACAAACAGTCATCGACATGCCCAGCATCGACGTGATCATCGCCAGCGACGCGGCCACGTTGTTGCCGTCGCCAACAAAGACCAGCCGTTTGCCCCGCACATCCCCCCACATTTCTTGCAGCGTGAGGATGTCGGTCAACGCTTGGCACGGATGATCGTCGTCCGACAGGCCATTGATGACCGGGCAGCGTGAAAACGACGCGAAGTCTTCGATGAGCTTTTGCGAAAACGTCCGCAACACGACCGCGTCGGAGTAGCCGCTGATGACGCGAGCGATATCCGCCAACGACTCGCGCCCCGTCGACAATCCGACGTCGTTCCCACTCAGGAAATTGCCGGTCCCGCCGAGCTGCGCCATCGCGGCGTCAAAGGAGACTCGCGTGCGCAGCGACGGTTTCTCGAAGACCTGCGTCAGATAGCAGCCTTGCAGCAGTGTCGGCCGTTCGCCGCGCTTCCAGCCGGCTTTGAGTTCGTGCGACTTCGCCAAGATCGCGTGGACATCGTCCACGGACAGATTCAGGAGTGAGGTGAGGTGTTTCATTTCAGATCAGGTTTCCGCCCCGTAGCCCGACTCTCCGAGTCGGGTTCAGAAGGCCCCGACTCGGAGAGTCAGGCTACGAAGTGCAGTCTCAAGTTGTCTCGTTGGCCATCTCGCGCAACACCGCCGCAAGCACATCACAACCTTCATCGACTTGCTCGGCCGTGACATTCAGCGGCGGCAGCAGGCGGACGACCGTGTCGTGAGTCGCATTGATCAGCAAGCCGCGCTCCATGCACTTCGCGACGGCCGGAGTCGAAGGGATGCTCAAGTCGATGCCGACCATCATCCCGCGAATCCGCAGTTGCGAAATGATCGGCAGTTCGGCTTTGAGTTTCTCCAGATGCGACCGGAAGCGCTCGGACATGGCCTGGCAATTCGCCAGCAAGCCGTCCTCTTCAATCGTTTGAACCGTGGCGATGCCGGCCGCCATCGCGAGTGGATTTCCCCCGAACGTGCTGGCGTGCATCCCCGGCCGCAGATCGGGGGCAAGCTCGTTCGTGCAGAGGATCGCACCGGCCGCGACACCGCCCGCCAGTCCCTTGGCCATCGACAAGATGTCCGGCTGCACTCCCCATTGTTGATAGCCGTACCAAGTGCCGGTCCGCCCCATGCAAGTCTGCACTTCATCGAAGATCAGCAAGCAGCCGTTCTCATCGGCGAGCCGTCGCAGCCCTTGCAGATAGCCGTCCATCGGGAGGTTGATCCCACCCTCGCCCTGCACCGGCTCGATCAAGATCGCGCACGTCTCGCGATCAAGCAACTTCGCGACCGCATCGAGATCGTTGTGCGGCGCGTATCGAAAACCCGCCAGTAACGGGCCGAGCCCTTCGTGGTATTTCGGCTGAGCAGTCGCCGTCACGGTCGCGAACGTTCGGCCGTGAAAACTGTTCTCGAAGCTGATGACCTTGTACCGCCCATCGCGCGCGTGCAGCCGAGCCAGCTTGATTGCCGCCTCGTTCGCTTCCGCACCGCTATTGCAGAAGAACGCTTTGCCGAAGCCGCGCGTCGAAAGCATCTCCGCGAAGTCCCCTTGAGCCTCGGTGTACCACGTATTCGGGATGTGGATCAGCTTCGTGACCTGTTCCTGAATCGCGCGGACGACTCGCGGCGGGCAGTGACCGAGAATGTCGCAGCCCCAACCGGGAAACAGATCGAGATAGCGTTTCCCTTCGGCGTCCCAGACGTAAGCCCCCTCACCGCGCACGAGGCAAATCGGCTGACGCTTGTAGTTCGGGATCACGAACTTCTCGAACTGAGCAATGGTCTGTTGACTGCTGCGAGTCGCTGCGGGGTCCACGATGATCTCCTTCACGTTGATTCCAAAAATCCCAATGCCCAAATCTCAATGTCCAATGAATGTCCAAATCTCAAATCTCAAATTCCAAATCCCAAACAACCGATCGTCACACCCAATTGGAGCTTTGGGCATTAGTCATTCATTAGACATTGGGATTTGGAAATTAGGCATTGTTCTACAGCACGATCTCCGTGCCGACTCCGGTGTCGGAGTATATCTCCAACAGCACAGAGTGCGGGCGACGGCCATCGACCACATGCACCTTGCCGACTCCGGCCGCGAGCGCCTCCAGCGCGGCTTCGACCTTCGGCACCATTCCGGCGTCGATGATGCCGTCGCGGATCAATTCGCGACAACGCACCGCCGTCAGATGCGACTGCAACGTCGCCGGATTGTTTCGATCCAAAAAGATCCCCGGCACGTCACTGACGAACAACAATTTCTCTGACTTCAAGATCCGAGCAATCGCTGCCGCCGCCGTGTCCGCATTGACGTTGAGCATCTGCCCCGACCCATCCAACGCAACGGACGGAATCACCGGGATGATCCCCGCCGCGCAGACGTCTTCCAGAAACCCGCGGTCGATGTCGATCACTTCGCCGACAAAGCCGAGATCGACCGGTCCGTCGCTGCTCGGCAATTCGAGCTTCTTGCCGATCAGACAATTCTGAGTCCGATAACTCAGCCCGATCGCATTGCCCCCTTGCCGTCGAATCTCCGCGACCAACCCACCGCAGATGTCACCGGCCAGCACCTGAGCCACGATCTCCAGCGTCGCCTCATCGGTGTACCGCCGGCCTTGAACCTTACGAGGAGTGATGCCGGCGGTCGCCATCGCTTTGTCGATGTCCTTGCCGCCGCCATGCACCAGGATGGGCCGCAGTCCGACCGATTGCAGGAAGATCACATCGGTCAAAAAACTGCGCACCGCGTCGTGTTCTTCGAGCGCACTGCCACCCAGTTTGATGACGACATGCTTGCCGCGGAACCGGCGAATCCAAGCCAGTGCCTCGATCAGCACATCAGCTTTTCGGATCGCTTCGTCCACGAGAAAACCCCTGAAATGCCCGGAGGAAAACGGTCGATTGTATGAGTCACCCAAAGAGTGTCAATCAGCCTCAGTGACGTCGAAAGAGACCGGCGAGCGGGGTGGCCAAGTGGGGCCTATTTCCAATTCGGAGCACGGTGCTCGAAGAACGCAGCGATGCCTTCGCGAGCCTCGTCGCTCGCCCTAGCCCGCTTGTGGAATTCAAGAGCTTGCGCGAGCCGCTGCGACGGTGCGGTGGAACGGAGTTCCTGAAGCAATCGCTTGGTCTGACGGACGGCATCCGGCGCGCCTTGCAGAATCGTCGCGGCCAACGCGCGAGCCTCGTCGAGCAAGCGATCTGCTGACACGACTCGCTGCACGAGTCCCATCGCTTGCGCTCGCTCGGCATCAATCGGTTCGCCGATGAAGAACAGCTCGCGCAGATCGGCGTCACGCAGACGGTCTTGCAGAATCGCTCCCACCAGAGCCGGAACCAATCCGCGCCGCACTTCCGGAAAGGCGATTCGCAATTCAGGAGTGCCAATCGCAAAGTCGCAGCACGACAGCAAACCGGCTCCGCCCGCAAAGGCAGCTCCGTGAGCGGCCGCAATCGTCACGAGCGGACTCTGTGACAATGTCTGCAACGTGCGTGCGACCCATTCCGCGCCATGCTCGGCGAGACTGGGATCGGCGGACTCGTGCAAATCCAGCCCGGCACAGAACGCGGGACCGGCTCCGTTCAATATGACGAGCCGCCGTTTTGGCTCTGCAGCCAGAGCATCGAGTGCGCCGCACAGCTTCTCCATCAATTCGATCGTCAGCGCGTTCCGCCGTTCCGGTCGATTGAGCGTCAGCAGCGCGATTGCGTCATCAGGGCGTTCAACAAGCAGCACGGGATCGCTCATGGCCGGTTCCTCCGAAGTAGGTCAGCCTTTCCAGGCTGACCAGGATCGCCATCGACACTTGAAAGTCAGGCTGGAAAGCCTGACCTACGTGAGCGGCATCCGCAACAACAATTGTCCGAGCGTCTTGCCTTGAGCATCCACGCGCAGCGAGTTGGCCAGGATGCCGCGAATCACGAAGTTCAACGCACCGAGATTGGGAAGTTCAAAGCGTTGGACTCGATCCAAGTCGTCGATACCGAGATGTGCGGCGACTCGTTCGATGGTGACTTCGCGACACAGTCGATCGAAGTCGTCAGCTCGCCGAGCAATCACTCCGATGTTGGCATGAATCCCCTTGTCGCCGCTGCGAGCCGTCGCGATGTCGGCCAATTGTGCCCCAAGCCACGAAGAGGCGACGGAGTTTAGCCGGGGGCGCAAGCCCCCGGTTTCGGCCACACCGAGTCCTCTTAGCCCCGAAGGGGCGACGCTCGGAGAATCGACCGCAGTCTCGCGTCGCCCCTCCGGGGCTGCGGGCGTGTTTGTGGATTCGATCCGCGGGCTTGCGCCCCCGGCTAAATTCCGTCGCCGCGTTGCGGCTGAAGACTGAAAGACTTCCACACGCGGCGTGATGCGATCCCGTTCGATCAAACACGGCCAATAGCGAAACACTGGCTGCACGCGCGGGCGGCCGGCTGCGTAGCCGGTCGTGCCGGGAGGTCCGGCGGTGATGAGTGGCATCAGCTCGCGCGAGAATCGCTCGACGGCGTCACGCGAGTCATCGGCAACGGCGATGCGCAACACCGTTTCGGTCAGATGATTGCTCGCTTCATCTGTCATTCCGCGCGGATCACAGGCTCCCGCGCCGAGACACTCGACAACCGATTCGCGAAACGTTGCACCGTCGTGACGCAGTCGTTCCAGAACGGCATGGCCAGCGCGTCGAGCTTTCGCGACTGCATCAACTCCGCAAATCGTCAGTTCTCCGGCCGCGCGAAAGCCGCCTCGATAGGTCGCGCTGACTTTGTATGTCGCTGGGGCCGGTCGGCCGATGACACCGCTCACTCGCACGCGATCACAACCTTCCTCCGTGACCTGCAATGATAGAAACGAGACGGTCACATCCGGCGAGAGATACGCGGCCGGATCTCCGATTTCATACACGAGTTGTTCTTTGACCGTCTGCTCATTCACCCATCCGCCCGTGCCGCGCGGCTTCGTGACGATGAAGCTGGCATCTTCGGCGACCTCCACGATCGGAAAGCCGATCCGGTCCACGTTCGGCACACTCAGCCAATCGGTAGAGATGCCACCTGTGACCTGCGTGCCGCATTCGATCAAGTGCCCGGCGATGGTCGCGCCGGCCAGACGCGGCCAATCGTCCCACGCCCAACTGTGAAAGTCAGCACATGCCGCAACGGTCAAACTCGGATCGGCCACGCGCCCCGTGATAACGATGTCCGCGCCGCGTGACAGAGCCTCCGCCAACGGTTGTGCTCCCAGATAGGCGTTGGCGGTGACGAGTCGCTCGCGCACGGAAACCAGCGGTTCGTCTGTGTCGAGATTGTGCCGCAGCGGAGCATCGACCGTTTCCGCGCGGAGTAATTCCAAAACATTGTCGCCATCCACGATCGCGATGACTCGATCGCCACAGCCCGCTTCGAGCAACACCTGCTGACAAGCCTGGGCGCAGGCAAGCGGATTCAAGCCACCACCGTTCGTGATGAGCCGGCAGCGTCCACCACCGAGCCAATACGGAATCAGCGAACGTATGACCTCGACAACATCGCGCGGCCAACCGGCATTCGGATCGCGCGAGCGTTGCACGGCCAGCAGCGACATCGACACTTCGGCCAGGAAGTCGAGCGTCACATAATCCAAGTCCGGCTCAGCCGCGAGCATCTCGGCCGCCGCCTCAATGCGGTCGCCCCAGAAGCCGTGAGCGTTCCCGATGCGGACTGGACGTGACATGGTGTGGTTCCATCAAAGCGTCGAGCCAATGAAAGAATCACGCCACCCCGCTTGTCGGGGTGGTTCCCGCGCTCTGCAGCTACGGATTCCCATTGATTGCAGTAGCTGCAGAGCGCGGGAACCACTGGGACAAGCCCAGTGGCGTTTTTTCAAACGGTCGCCCCGAACAACTCGCGAATCGGCCGTCCGTCCGAGATGCGATGGGGACGACCGGTCGTGTCGTGAATCTCGGTCATGGGGTCGATGCCGAAGCGCCAGAAGATTGTGGCGGTGAGATCGGCCGGGCTGACAGGATTCGTTTCGGGATACATTCCCAGCCGGTCGCTCGATCCGTAGACGCTGCCACCCTTCACTCCGCCGCCGACCAGTAACACGGAATAACAATCCGGCCAGTGATCGCGACCGGCGTTCGCATTGATGCGCGGAGTGCGGCCGAACTCGCCCATCGCAACCACCAGCGTCGAATCGAGCAGCCCGCGTTGGTCCAAGTCCTCGATCAGCGCTGACAGGCTTTGGTCGGTTTGCGGCAAGAGATAATTCTTGTGATGAAAGAAGTTGTTGGCGTGCGCGTCCCAGTTCTGACCCTGCTGGCGGAAATCGAAAACGTTGACGAACGGCACACCCGCCTCGACCAACCGCCGCGCGATGAGCAAGTTCTGTCCGCGCATCGGCCGACCCTCGGCCATCGCCGATTGGCTGGTGTCCCCGTTGACCGCCTCGGCCGGCTTGAATCCGTAACGATCGCGAGTCGCCTGCGTCTCGGCCGACAGGTCGAGTGCTCGGCGCAGCGTCTCCGATCCGAGCAACGAATACGCCTTGTCATAGAACAGCCGCCAGCGCCGCTCGGCCG
>CAMDDX010000251.1 GCA_945893075.1 Planctomyces sp. SH-PL62
ATCACCGCCATGTCCGTCAGGCGAAAATGCAGCTCGCAACCGGCGGCCCGCATCTCCTCGCCGCCATAACCGACGCAACGCACGCCCGGCCGACGCCGTTGCAATTCGCGAATCAGATGCGCGGCATGTTGATCGCCGCTTGGCTCGCCGACGGAAAAGAACAAGTGCATGAGCGATTCCTTTCGCATGTTCCCACCGCAAGCCAGTCTCTCCGAGGCTGGCTGATTGCTTACGGAAGGGCTCGTTGTTTGAGCGACTTTCCATCGACGCAAAGGGTCAGCCTGGAAAGGCTGACCTACGGGGGGCGGGACAGTATTTGTGGTCGCCCAGAGGGTCAAGACGGTTCGCGAATCGCAGAGGCTCGTTCGCCAAGAATTCACGATCGCCGTTCATTGAGCTTTCGTCAGTAGCGATTCGGTCAGCTCAGCGACCTCACGCATGCGGCGCGACCGAGTTGGCTCATCACGCAATTCTGCCGAGCGAAATGCGGACGTCCAAACCACCTTGCGATCTCGATAAGCCACGAGCGTCACGCTGGCGACGGGATCAATACACAAGCTGTCCCGATCGGCTAGAGCTTCAGGTCCAACTCCCAGCGGCAAGTTGAGCTGTTGATCGAACGAGATCGTCTGCAAATGGGGAGAGACTTTGCTCGGCTCATCGCTGAGCATGACACCAAACGCCCGCAGCCCATCCGCGCGGCGGCGATCGACCAATTCATCGACCGCTTTGAGCACCACGGAAGATCCCGTTTCCAATCGCCGCATCACGACCATGACGACAGGACGATCTCCATTGCGGCAAACAAAACAGACCGACCGATTCATTTGCGGGCCGGTGATCGCCCGCACGAAGAACGACGGCACTTCCTTGCCGACCGCCGGGCCAGCGAGCAACGGCTTGGGATCCTCCGCACCGCTCGCGGGATTTCTCAGCGCAACCAGACTGAGCGCGGCGATGAACTGGCGGCGGTTCATGGTGGGGCCTCGGTGGGGTTGCCAGCGACGTAGCCGCGTTCGCCAGAACGCGGGCCTTTGACCGTTTTCCCGCACTCTGGCGAGTGCGGCTACGAGGTTTACAGCACCGACACGATGGCGTCGCAAAGGCGATCCATCGAGGCGGCGTTCATTCCGGCGACATTGATGCGGCCATCACGCACGAAATAGATGCCGTGCTTTTCGCGGAGGGCATCCACTTGTTCGGGCTTCAGGCCAGAGAACGAAAACATCCCGATCTGTTGCGTGATAAACGACCAATCGCGGCCCGTCTTACGGCTTTCCATCGTTTTCTGGAACAGCGATCGCATGCCGCTGATCCGATTTCGCATGGCGGCAAGCTCTTCGTCCCATTGTTGTCTGAGAGCCGAGTCAGCCAGGACCGTGGCGACAATCGCTCCGCCGTGAGAGGGCGGATTTGAGTAGTTGGTGCGGACACAGGACTTGATCTGGCTCAACGCCGTTTCCGCAGCGGCCGTGTCTTTCGCGACCAGAGTCAATGCACCGACTCGCTCGTTGTACAAACCAAAATTCTTGGAGAACGAACTGGCGACGAGCAGTTCCGCTCCCGGCCGAGCCAACGCGAACAAGCCCGCCGCGTCTTCTTTCAATCCGCGACCGAAGCCTTGATACGCGAAGTCGAGCAGCGGCAGCGCGCCACGCTGGGCGAGCACGTCGGCAATCGCAGTCCATTGCGCCGGAGTTGGATCGACTCCGCTGGGGTTGTGACAGCAGCCGTGCAAGCAGACGACGTCACCGGCCGCCACGGTCTTCAAGGCGGACAACAGGCCGTCGAAGTCGAGGCTGTTCTTCGCGGCATCAAAATACGGATAGCTGGCAACATTCAATCCCGCCGACTTGAAGATGCCTTGATGATTCGGCCATGTCGGCGCGCTGAACCACACCGTCGCGGACGGGAACAGCTTCTTGAGAAAGTCGGCCGCGACACGCAATGCTCCGGTGCCGCCCGGACATTGAGCGGTGCAAGCTCGATTGGAACGCACGACTTCGTGATCGGCTCCGAACATCAATTCGCGGACGGCGCGGCCGTATTCCGGTGAGCCTTCAATGCTGAGATAGGTCTTGGTCGCTTCCGCGTCGAGCAACCGGCGCTCGGCTTCTTTCACACACTTCAAAACCGGAGTGCGGCCTTGATCATCTTTGAAAACGCCGACGCTCAGATTGACCTTGTCCGGTCGCGGGTCTTTCTTGAACGCTTCAGTCAAACCCAGAATCGCATCGGGCGGAGCAGCAGTGACTTTCTCAAACATCAAAAGAACCTTTTCAAAGTGATCGCCATCCGAAGATCAAGAATCGAAACGGCGGAGGATTCTCACGCAGGCGCTTGGCGACGGGAAGCATGTGATGCCGCTTGTTCGTCAGATTGTTCGACGTCGCCGCCGATACGTCTTGAAGTTGTTTGCGAGACACCTTGAGCCAGTCCACGATGTCGCGCGTCCGAATCGACAAAAAATTCGCAACCACCAAAAAAGTCTTCATGATCGTCACGGTGTTACGTCGAAACTCTAGGGACATTTCAAACCGGGTTGCGCCGGACGTCAGATCGTCAACGGCTTGCTGAGCAAGCAGATGGGATTGACGACTTTTTCCAAACCCCGTACAAGACCCACGCAGATTGATGGCCCCAAGTACTCAGCCGCTTCCAGAACTTTTGCTGAGGTTAGGTCATCAGTCTGGCAGTGATGGATCAACGGAGTGAATCCTGAACGCCGCCCCTCATTCTGGGTGCCAGAGGGTCGGCAACAGTTCTCGGCACCCATCACAAAGGAGTAGAGACTATGGCTGCTGCAAAGAAAACTGCGAAGAAGTCCACGAAGGCCGCCGCTGGTAAGAAGACCGCGAAGAAGGCCAAGTAACGATTGACCGCTGGTCATTCAAAAGCCAACAGGCCGAGCAAAGTTTGCTCGGCCTGTTGCTTTTGGTGCGATGACAAATGTCCGAGTGGCCGGCCATAATCTCTTCGCTGGGGGCCTGGCTGGTCAGCCTGGAAAGGCTGACCTACGGAGAAGGATCATGTCGCTGACGTCGCGCCGAAGAGTGGGATTCACGCTGATCGAACTGCTGGTGGTGATGGCGATCATCAGCATTCTGGTCTCGATGCTGTTACCGGCCGTGCAGAATGCTCGCGAAGCCGCACGGCGAACTCAGTGTCAGAACAATCTCAAACAGATTGGTCTCGCGCTGCACAATTACCACGAATCGCATTTGTTCTTTCCGCCTGGCTCGATCGCGGTCTCGCCGCCGAGTTCAGTCGTCATCTGCGGGTCGGGGGTCGGCTTCGGAGCGGTCGATACTTGGGGCGAAGCGGCCAGCGCGTCGAGCGCGATGCACGGTACCAGTTGGATGTTACGAATCCTGCCGCAACTGGAACAAAACAATCTCTTCAGACAATGGAATTGGTCGCAGAGCGTGCTCGGGAACGCGGCGGTCGCCCAGCGAAACATCCCGTTGTTTTATTGCCCATCACGTCGCTCCGCAGTCCGGTCGGAAGACACGCCCATCATGTTTCAAAACTGGACCGCCGGCGGGACGGACTACGGCGGCAGCTTGGGTGGCTGCAACGGCTATCACAACTGCGGCGATCATGAAAGTTGGATGGTCACAACCGGTCGCCGCCCGTTGTCGCCGTGCAAAGGGATCTTCTGGGTCAACGGCAAAACGTCATTGGCGAGTATCAAAGATGGCACATCGCACACGGTCATGATCGGCGAAGTGCAACGCCTGGTGGGGCCGGCCGGCAGCCCGCTCGATCATCGCACCAGCCAAGACGGCTGGGCGGTGGGAGCTTCTTCGACCCACTTCAGCACATGCAGCGACGGCTGCGTGGGGATCAACGGCAATCATTTCGAGGAACCCGGCAGCAGCCATCAACGCGGAGCGTTTCTCGGTCTCGCGGACGGGTCCGTCAAATTCTGCTCCGAGCACATCAATATCTTCGTGCTCACCGCGCTCGGCAGCATGGCCAACGGAGACGGGCCGTCGCAGGAGCTGTGAAGTGAAGTAGCCGTGTTCGCCAGAACGCGGGTTGTCCAAAGCCCGCATTCTGGCGAACGCGGCTACAAAGGGACTTTGCCGGGTTAATCGCACAGCCCATAGCGAACGATGCAGTACAGAGCCTTGATCCCATCTTTCCAGCCGATGTGCTTGCCTTGCTCGTAGGTTCGGCCGGAGTAGCTGATCGACATTTCGTAAATGCGGTAGCGGCGGCGAGCGACTTTGGCCGTAATTTCCGGTTCGAATCCAAACCGATCCTGCCGCAACTTCGGAGCAATCTCCTGCAGGACTTTCCGCGTGAAGACTTTGTAGCACGTCTCCATGTCGGTCAGGTTGAGGTTGGTGAAGCAGTTCGACAGCGTCGTCAGAAACTTGTTGGCAAGGTAATGCCAGAAATACAAGACGCGATGCGGTTGATCGCCGAGGAATCGGCTGCCAAACACGACGTCGGCTTTGCCTTCGACGATCGGTCCCAGCAGACGGGGGTACTCGTCCGGGTTGTATTCCAAGTCCGCGTCTTGAATGAGGACGACATCGCCAGTCGCCGTTTGAAAACCGGTGCGGACGGCGGCTCCCTTGCCGCGATTCTTCTCGTGATAGGCGAATTGGAAACTGTTCCACGGATCGGGAGTCGCGTCGGCCAGCTCGGCCTGAAACTGCTGCAACTCGTCGCGAGTCCCATCGCGGCTGAAATCATCGACCAGCACGATCTCTTTGCGGATCGGCACCGCTCGCACGCGATCGACCAAGGCTCGCCAGTACGTCTTCTCGTTGTAGATCGGGATCACGACCGACAGCATCCATTCCGGGGGGATGACGAACAATCCCAACTGCCGGCACGCAGCGTCGCCCAGCGTCTCCTTGAGTCGAGCGAACCATTCCGGGGTGTGTGGGATCAACCGCAGATCATGCGGCAAGGCATTGGCCGCGGGAGAGATGTCAGACATGCGAACTCCTTCCAAGGGGGCGGAGTTGTAGCGGACCATCTGCGAGTTGACGAAGACCGAATCACCGCATGTTGACCGGATCGACGTCGATCTGGAATTCGACGTCCGACACGCGGGTGATCTGCGGAGCGGCGGCGCGCCAGAGATCGCGGACGGTCTCGAACGATTCGGCCGACAGTTGCAGATGAAACCGCCATAGGTCGCGCAGCTTGGTGATTTGACACGGCGCGGGGCCGAGTAGCCGCACGGTCAGCGCGAGCCGCTCGGCCGTCGCACGCAACAAGGCCGCCATCGCGAGAGCCTCTTGTTTCACACGATCCTCAACCGCACCGCGCAGGATGATCCGAATCAGCGAACGGAACGGGGGAGCATTCGCCTCTCGACGATGACTCAGTTCGAGCGCTGCGAAGCTGAGATAATCGTGTTGCGCAGCCAGAGCAATCGCCGGCTCAGAGGGGTTCGCGGACTGCACGATGACTCGGCCGCCACGTTCCGAGCGGCCGGTGCGGCCGGCGACTTGGGCGATCAATTGAAACGTCCGCTCGGCCGCCCGTAGGTCGGGCGAATACAACAGCGTGTCAGCATTGATGACTCCCACCAGCGTCACGTTCGGGAAGTCGAGTCCCTTCGCAATCATCTGCGTACCGAGCAGGATTTTCGCCTCGCCCAAGCGAAAGCGTTCGAGTGCTTCGTCGTGGCTGCCGGGTTTCTTCATCGTGTCGCTGTCCATGCGGAGGCAGGTCGATTTGCCAAACTTGGCCTTCACTTCTTGTTCGAGCCGCTGCGTGCCGATGCCGAAGTAATAGACCCCCGGATGACCGCACTTCGGACATTGCGTCAGCGGATCGGCTTCGTAGTCGCACGAATGACACCTCACGCGGTTCTTGTCCTTGTGAAACGTCAGCGTGATGTCGCAATGGGGGCAGCGGATGCTCTCGCGACAGGCTTTGCACCACACGGTCGGCGCGAATCCGCGCAGGTTCAAGAACAGGATGATCTGTCCGTCGTCTCTTAAAGCCTGTTGCATCTGTGAACCGAGTGCCCGGCCGATCGCTTCGCCGCGCGTGACGTACGGGTCGTTGCGAGTGTCCACGATCGAGACCGGTGGCAGCGGAAGTTTGGCGACGCGATTGGTGATGGTGAGCAGGAGGTCGTCGAGGACAGAGGGCAAAAGGCCGGAAGCCGCTTCAACACTAACCCGACGCGCAAGCGAGGCCTCGAATTCATCGTTGACTGCTGCGTCCTCGCTTGCGCGTCGGGTTAGTGTGGAAGTCGCACGCCACCAACTTTCTAGCGTTGGGGTCGCCGAACCGAGTAGTAGCGGGATGCCTTCGAGGCGTGCGCGTTCGCGGGCAACTTCACGAGCGTGATAGCGTGGTGTCTCTTCTTGCTTGAACGAGGTTTCGTGCTCTTCGTCGATCACGATGATTCCGAGATGCGGTGTTGGAGCAAAGACCGCGCTGCGAGCCCCGACGATCACTTGGACTTGTCCGCTGGCGATGCGCTGCCAGTGCCAGTGACGTTCGGAGTCGCTCAGATGGCTGTGCAGGACAGCGACGCTGTCGAAGCGGCAGCGGAAGCGGCGGATCGTTTGCGGCGTGAGGCTGATTTCCGGGACCAGCACGATCGCTTGTCGGCCGTAACTGACGACTTCGCGAATCGCCTGAATGTAGACCTCGGTCTTGCCGCTACCGGTGACCCCGCGCAGCAGAATCGTGCGATGCCGAGCGGCTTGCACTTCGGACAAGATGGCGTCGAGCGCAACCTTTTGCTCGGTGTTCAACGTGAGGTCCGGCTGGCGCTGCGTTGGTGCGAAGTCCCCATCGAACGCTTCGGTTCGCTGACGAATCGCCGAGACCAGATTCTTGTCGCGCAGCGCATTGATGACACCGACACCGCAATCGGCCGACTCGGCGAGTTCATCGATTCGCATGGGTCGGCCGGCCGAGCACAGTACTTCGAGCACCGTCTTTTGCTTGGCTCCGAGTTTGCGTTCGCTGAGCGTCTCGCAGACTCCGGCGGCTGCCGTGAGAAACAGAATTTCGCGCGTGCCGGCCAGTTTCTTCACGCCGGCCGGGACGACGCCGTCGAGCACTTGGCCCCAGCCGCAGAGATAACGCTCGGCGATCCAGCGTGTCAGCTCCAACATGCGCGGTGTTAGCAACGGCTCGCGATCCAAGACCTCGTCCAGCGATTTGAGCTTCGGCGGTTGACCGTTCTTAAATCGCTCCGGCCCGATCAAGTCGCTGAACGGTCCGACCTCAACACAGTATCCGACGAGTCGCTGATGTCCGCCGCCGAACGGCACCCGCACGCGCATGCCAGGTTTCAAATGCTCGCGCAGCGCATCGGGGACGAGATAATCAAACGGCGTCTCAAGTGGGCGATTCACCACGATGCGCGCGACCCACAAGTCCGCGGCCGCCGCGTGATCCCACGGCTTCAGTTCCGGCACCAGCGGTTCCGCGGCGAACAGATTGCGTTGCTTGGGGCCAGCCATGAGTGATTCGCGAGCGTGAAGAATCGGGGGAGACCTGCGGTCCAGTCAGCGGCGGGGTCGGGAGACCCGCGCCGAGCTTGGGGCCGGGCATCAGTTCCACCGTGCAAGTTGCCGTTTCGCTTCGTCGAGGTGTTGCTCCAACAGCGCGGTCTGCTCGGCGGGGCACTCGGCGAGGCAGTCTTCCAGCAAGTCGATCGCCTCCTGAGTCCGTTCCGATTTCATCGCAATGAAAGCCAGATCGCGGCGTTCCTCGTAGCTCGCCGGCTTGAGCGCGGCGAGGCGTTCTTGGACGCGCCACGCGGCGGGCCAGTCTTCGTGTTTGGCGTGCAGCACCTTCAGGTTGTTGAGCATCCGAATCACGATCGCTCGAGAGTCCGCCGGTTTGAGGCAGGGCTTGAGTTCGGACTCCGGCATGCTGGTGATTTCGTGCAGGAAGTGCAGGCACTCGTCGCGGTCCATCAGCCGCCCGCCGACGAACGGATCGAGGAAGACGGTTCCCTCAATGCCGTCGAACCTTGTCAAGAAGTGCTGTGGTGCGGCGACTCCTTGCAGGTCGAGGCCGATCGCTCTCGCGACCGCCATGTACAAAATCGAAAGACTGATCGGGATGCCGCGCTTACGAGCGATCACGTCCGGCAGATAGCTGCTTTCAGGCAATTGATACGCCTCTTCGTCCCCCATCAGCCCATACGTGTCCGCCAGCATTGTGCTGAGCGCTCGCAACGAGTCCGCTTCAGACCATGCGGCGGCGGCGCGGCCAGACAGCTCAGCCGCGCGAGCCGCGATCCAATTCAGCGTCGCTTCGAACTGCAAAGTGGGATTCGCGTCACGAGCAATCTCCAGCGCCACCACCGTGAGATCCACATCGCTATCGCGCAGCAACAGCTTGGAGAATTCGACGTCGTCAGAAAAATCACGTTCGGAAAACATGAGCGCAGTCCATCCGTGGTCAGGTGAAATGAAAATGACGAAACTGAGTCGTGGCGGGATTCTAAGAGGCCGGGCGTGATTCCGGGAGGACGCCGCGAATATAGTCCGCCCGCTCCGACGCGAGACGTGTCGGCCACTAACGAAAAAGGATTGCCATGCAACGTTTGCTGTTCCTGTGCGGTTGCCTTTGGGCCGGAGTGTTTGTTGTCAGCGGTTGCTCGTCAGACAAAGCCGCTCCTCCGAAAGTCACGACGACTGAATCAGCCAGTTCTTCCAACCCAGAATCGAAACCGATTGACGACGTGGAACTCGCGCTCAACTGGCTGCCCGAAGCGGAGCACGGCGGCTTCTACGCGGCCGACGTACACGGCCTGTTCGCCGAACGCCAACTGCGAGTGAAGATCATTCCTGGTGGCCCCGGTGTGCCAGTGATCCAAAATGTCGCCAGCGGCAAGGTGATGTTTGGCGTCACGAACGCCGACCAAGTCTTGCTGCAACGTGCTCAAGAGGCGGACGTCGTCGCCATCTTCGCACCGATCCAGCAAAGCCCGCGCTGCATCATGGTTCACAAGAAATCGGGAATCACCAAATTCGACGACCTGAAAGACATGACACTGGCGATCAACGTGAATCAGACATTTCTCGGCTACATGAAAAAGAAGTTGCCGCTAACCAACGTTCACGTCGTGCCGTATGCCGGCAGCATTGCTCCGTTCCTGGAAGACGAACGGCTGGGCCAGCAAGCCTACAGCTTCAGCGAGCCGTTTCTCGCCGAGCAAAAAGGGGGCGATCCGCTCAACCTGATGGTCTCGGACCTCGGCTTCAATCCCTACACCAGCGTGCTCATCACACGCGCCGAAGTCATTGAGAAGCAACCCGTACTCGTCTACCGCATGGTGGCTGCCTGCCGGCTCGGCTGGCGGAAGTATCTCGATGATCCAGCGAAAACCAACGAGCACATTCATTCGCTCAACCAAGAGATGGGCTTGGAGATCCTCGCCTTCGGCACGCGCACGTTGCAGCCGCTCTGCGAAGCGGGCCTCTCCGCGCCGGATCGACTGGGGGAGATGACCGCTGAGCGTTGGACAATGTTGGCCGAGCAACTTGTGGAAGGTGGAGCACTCAAGGCCGGGGCTGTCGATCCCGCCAAAGCGTTCGACGGAGGTTTCTAGGGGCTTGGGCGTTTGTAGGACGGGCACTCTTGCCCGTCGTCGATCCTGAGACGGGCAAGAGTGCCCGTCCTACGACAAGATTTCCTTTGCCGGTTTCTGAGGTTACTCGGCGACGCGGCGGACTTGCAGTTGTTCTCGAATCGCCTTGCCCCGTTCCCACAGGCGGCGGAGTTCGTTGGCGTCGCCGCGAGCCAACGCTTCGCGAAACGCCGCGACCTGCGCTGAGAATTCATCCAACCGAGCCAGCACCGCGTCGCGATTGTCCATCAGGATCGGCACCCAGACCTGCGGATCGCCAGCGGCGATGCGCGTCGTGTCGGCGAAGCCGGTCGCCGCCAGCGAACGATTTTCGTCCGCCAGCGTTTGTGCCAACGCCGACGCGACCACATGCGGCACATGACTGCTCTGAGCCAACGCGCTGTCGTGGGCTTCCGGAGACATTTCGAGGACCGACATCCCAATCGCTTGCCAGAACGCGGTCAGTCGCGCGACCGTGTCGCGCGACGAAGATCCCGTTGGCGTCACGACACAAACCCGTCCCTCGAATAAGTCGGCGCGAGCGTGTTCCCAACCTTGCAGATGGGAACCGGCCAGCGGGTGTGAACCGACGAACGTGAGTCCCTTGGGGAGTCCCGTCGCCAGTTCACGGCAGAGATGAGACTTCGTGCTGCCCACATCCGTGATGAGCGTTCCGGGCCGGCACATCGTGGCCGCTTCGCGCACGCCCGGCAGGATCAAATTCACGGGCGTGGCGAAGATCATTAGGTCGGATTGCGCCGCGGCTTGAAGCAGATCCGTCTGGATGTCGTCGATCAGTCCGCTCTGCCGCGCTTGCCCCAATCGAACCGCATCTCGGCCCACGCCGATGACTCGCCGCACCAGCCCGCGCTGCTTTGCGGCGCGTGCGATCGAACCGCCCAACAACCCAACGCCGACGATCGTCAGCGTTTCAAAGGCCGCCAAATTCGAGGTGGGGTGGCTCATGGCGGGGCGGATTCTAGGACCGCTCCCGCAGGTACGCTACGACCCGTAGCCTGACTCTCCGAGAAGGGGTCGCTACGGCTACACAATCGCCGTCGGCGTTGCGATCAGACGCACGCCCTCGGTGCGAGTCAGTTCGGCAAACAACTCGCTAAGCTGGCGAGTCATCGGGCCAAGTTGGCCGTCTCCGATCATGCGGCCATCGACGTCCACGACAGCGGCGAGTTCGCCCATCGTGCCGGTGCAGAACATTTCGTCGGCGCGATAGACCTCGGTCAGCGAGAGATCCCGTTCGGCGTGCGGGATGTTGTGTGAGCGGCAGAGATCGAGCACCGTCGCACGCGTGATCCCTTCGGGGCAGGCGACCAGGCGGCTGGTGATGACCTCGCCATGATCGACGATGAAGACGTGCGTCGCATTGGTTTCGGCAACGAAGCCGCGCATATCGAGCATCAGCGCATCATCCGCATCCGCGCGGTTGGCTTCCAACTTGGCGAGGATCGACTGAATCAAATTGTTGTGGTGAATCTTCGGGTCCAGGCAGTCGGGCGGAAACCGGCGCACGCTGCTGGTGATGAGTTTCAATCCGGCTTTGTCGTAGACCGGCAGCTTGTGCTCGGCGAGCACGATCAGCGTCGGGCCGACAGTGTTCAATCGCGGGTCCATGCCCGACGTGTATTTCACTCCGCGCGTCAGCGTCAGCCGGATGTGAACGCCGTCGAACATCTGATTGGCTTCGAGCGTGCGGCGAAGCTGTTCGAGGATTTCGTCGTCGGTCGGAATCTGCGCGAAGGCCAGTGCCTTGGCCGAACCGCGCAGCCGAGCGAGGTGCTCAGGCAATTTGAAGATGCGGCCGGAGTACAACCGCAGTCCTTCCCAGACCGCGTCGCCGCCCTGCACGACAGAATCAAACGGGCTGACACCCGCTTGATCGCGATGCACCAGCCGGCCGTTGATGTTGACGATCAGGTCGCGGTTTTGCGGATGAAATTTCTGGTGCATGAGTCTCGATCGGGCAAAGTAGGGTGGGTCGAGTCTCTTTGGACTGGGAACATGGGTAACAGTCGTTCGGGGACATGGGTAACAGGTTGAAGGGGACGAGAGTTTGGAGAAACAGCGTGTCAGAGTCTCCGACCGCGACGAGTGAGCGACGGCGGTCATTCACGGCGGACGCGGTGGATGTTCAAGACATCGGAACTACCGCGAGGAGTTTGACTCATGTCGAACTGGCCCAGCGATTGGTGAGCGTAGAACACTTCGTAGAC
>CAMDDX010000252.1 GCA_945893075.1 Planctomyces sp. SH-PL62
CCACCGCTGACCGACTCGCGGCTGGATTGCCCGGCGTCACTCATGGCGATTCTGGACAAGATGGTCGCGAAGAGCCCAGACGATCGGTATTCGTCGGCCGCCGAAGTGGCGAACGCCTGTCGGAAATGGTTGGACGAGAACGCCGGAGCGGAATGGCGGCAACGCCATGTGCCACTCACCCGCAGCGGATCGGACCCTCGATTGACCGCGCCGTCGCGTGATCTGCAAAGCGACTCCGTGACGGTGGCCAAAGGGGGATCGAATGTTCTGGAGTCGTCGGTCTCACCCCGCGATGACGCTGACTCCTCTGCGACGAAAATCTCACGTCCGGGAACGGCACCGGCGGCACAGACTCCGGTTTCCTCCGCCGAACCGACGGCGATTGCGCTGCCGGTGGCCGCGCCAATTCTGGCTGCGAATCCGGTCCCAAGTCTGCCCGTCGCCGCTCCCGTGATTGCGATGCCGGTCGCTCCCGTCGCGCCGCCGATTGCGCAGCCTGTGGCTGTGCCGCCTCCTCCAATCGCTCGGCCTGTTGTTCCGGTCGCCATGCCGGTCGCGGTGCAGATCCCTGTGACTCCCGTTGCTCAGCCGGTCAACGTGCCGGCTCCTGTTGCGACTCCGATCGCACAGATCGCAGCGCCTATCGAACAGCCTGCGGCACCGGCGGAGGAAGTGCCAGACTTCCTGTTTGGTTCGGGCGCTGCCACCGCAGAGACGGTGATGGTGACACCCGACGCGGCGACAGAATCGGACGCGGCGGGCGATCTGTTTTCTTTGTTCGCTGGCGGGGAAGAGTCTCCCACCGCCGAACAACCGGTCTCGGCACCGATCGTTGCCGCACCGCCCGCTGAAGAAACCGAGGCCGCTCCGGATTTCAACTTCTCCGAGCCGATCGTTTCCGAGCCGACGGAAGCTGCATTCCCGCAGGCTGAAACGGTCTTGTTTGAACCTCAAACGGAACCGCAGCCGGAAGCCGGCGAAGTCACCTTCGATGTTCGTGAAGCGGCTGCGACTGAGCCGCCTCCAACCAAGCCCACACCCGCCAGCAGCTCCCACATCAAGGCCATCAAGCTCAATAAAAACGTGATGTATGCGGCGATTGCCGGTGTGGGCGTGGTGGTGCTCGGTGGGATTGGGTGGTGGATGACTCGCGGAACGTCCAAGGATGGTGAGTCCGTGACCAAGTCCGGTAAGAAGAGCGCCAAGTCGCTCGCCGGTGGTGGGACGACAACGCCCAAACAGATCGACGCTCACGAAGTGACTCTGCACGTCGGAGCGGGTGGCGACTTCCAGTCCATCGGCCGCGCTTTGCATTCGGCGGTGGAAGGACGCGCCGACCACGAAGCGGCCGCCAAAGGCAAGCCGCTGCGTTTCCTGATCAGCGTCAAGCCGGGACCACCGTTCGAGGAATCCGTCGTGTTCGATGAATCCATCCCTGGCGAAGTCCATCTGCTGTCAGAGACCAGCGGCAAGAACATCACGATCAGGTCGCCGGGGGACGAACCCGCGATCACCATCAAGAACCTCAGCGGCGTGACGATCGAGAATGTCTTCATAGACCTCTCCGGGTTCCCTCCGAAAGACACCGGCATCGTCGTCAGCGGTTCCGCCGCGCGCTGCCGCATCAAGAACAGTGTCATCTCCAAAGCGGGAAAGTCCGGCATCGAACTCAGCAGTGCGGTCGGAGGCGAAGGCACCGACGGCATCTCGATCGACGGGGTCACTTTTCAAAACGCCGCGCCCACGGCGTTTGGCGTGCATATCGCCAAGCCGGCCAATGGCCCGCCGACTCAACGCGTGACCGTGCAGCGTTGCCGATTTATTGGTTCGATGTCGGCGGCCGTGTTCCTGGAGGGCTCGGTCGATTCGCTGACGATTCGGAATTGCGGCGCGTCCAGTACGACCAGCGGAGTCCGCTTCGCCGCCGGAGTCGTCGCCAAGAATGTGCTCATCGATCATTGCTCGTTCCGGCAACATGCGGAGGCCGGCCTGCTCTTTGACGCCATGCCGGGAGTTGGTTCCGGCGACTTCAAATGGCGGAATTGTCTCTTCGCCGGATTGAAGAAAACCGAACTCCTCATCGCAAAAGAATACGACGCGGCCAAGTTCGACGCGCTGATGAGCGCCGACAAGCCCGCCGAAAACAACTGGAGCGATCGCGATGCCACGAAGCAGGTGAGTGGCGAGCGGGATGTGCTCGGAAAGGGTGGCGAACGCGTTTCCGCGATTCAATTCGTGTCGACCAGTCCCACCTCGGATCTGTTTTTGGTCGCGAAGCCGGGCGAGCCGTACAAGTCAGCCGGCATCAAAGCGAAATAGCCGGCTCAACGTCGCCGCCGCCAACTGCCTAGTCGTCCGATTTACGCCTTGTGCAACCGGCACAATCGTCAGAGCCGCCCATCGGCGATTTCACTGGGTAGTGAACAGACCAGGAAAATTGGTTTCGAAGAACGGCCTTTCTGGCCCGCTCGCAAAACCTGAGAAACGGCCTTTCTGCTGGGCCATTTGAGGTTTTCTGAGTGGCCGTCTCGGCCATTGCCGATCGTTGCCCCAAATCGTCTGAGGCCGTCAAATCGCTGCAACTCCCAGCCTCGCCGCCTCTTTCTCTGTACAGGTAGCGTCCCCTTGGTGCGAGCCGGAGGATGTCCGGCACCTCGCGGCCAGTCTGCCTGAGACTCTCCCGCACAGTGCCCTCCAAAACACTCGCTGCCTCGCGCCGATCATGAAACGTTCATCGAACAACTCGACCAGTCGCACGATCCCCGGCCTGCGCGCCGGCCGACGTAAGACAGCGTCGCGTCCCGTGGCGACGTTCCGCCAACGCGGAATTGGTGGTGCCGAAGAGAAGTCCGCCTTCTTCGCTCAGGAAGATTGGCACCCGCTGCAGTCCGACAACGAACGTCCCACCAACGCGACTCGATTCATCGTGCAACCAGCCGGACCGAAGTTCATCCACGCCGTCACGGTCGCGGAGGTTCGCGAACGATTGACTCTGTTGCCGCAGCCGATCGTCGAACAAGTCGAGGTCATTCAACTCAGCCGGATGACTCGCAAGCGGCAGTTGTTTCCGTGCTACGGAATGCAGTGGGGAGCCAGCGTCTATCTCTACCCGATCGAGGACTCGCTGGTCGAAACCTATATCCGTCCGCCGACGCCACAGCAACAAATCGAAGCACGCATGTTCGGCGGCGTGTGGTCGGCAGCGGATGGCGAGTGGACGCTGACTTGGACGCCAGAGAATTTGAAAGACTTCTATCTCAACAACGTCTTGATTCACGAGATTGGCCACGTGCTCGACAAGCGCAACACGCGCACCGAAGACCGCGAACGCTATGCCAACTGGTTCGCCATCGAGCACGGCTATCGCGCGTCACGCGGCCGGAAATAAGACAAGCGAGCGGGGCGACGCTTGATTCGAGGCTAAGTGGACCCGCAGAGCTGTCTCGGTAGCCGCGTTTCGCCAGAACGCGGGTGAATGGCCGAAAACCCGCGTTCTGGCGAACGGCGGCTACCCAAAGAATTCTGCCAGTCCACTTAGTTGATCGTCGCCTCGACGAGTCGAGGCTTGAGTTGCGGAACGACTTGCTCCAGCAGAGCGAAGCCGCCAAAGAGCACCGCCGAGTAAACCAAGTCGCCGACAAACGTGCCTCGGAAGAATGGCACGCCAGCGATGTAGCAGTCGATCAAGCCGCTCAGCGTGCGCGAATACATGGCCGGTTCGGTCGCACTCAGCGGTTGGCTCAGCGACAGCCAGGCTCCAAAGTTCGTGATGAGGAAGAAGACGGCCGAGCCAGCCAGCGTCGTCCCGATCACTCGGCCAATGGTCACTCGCTGACGCAGCCACTGTCCCAGCAACGCAATCACGGCGAAGGTCGAGTAGACGAACAGCATGTTGCTCACAGCTTGTTCGCGGTAGGCCACGTCTTTGGTCGCGTACAGCACGATGTCGCTCAGGAACATCGCGGCGAGCGGCAGCAACACGCTCCAACGGCGATTGGGCAAATACGCGGCGGCAAACAGCGTCATCGCCGCGACCGGAGCCGCGTTATGCAGATGCGGCACCAAACGAGAGAACGCGGCAGCAAAAACTAAAACAACCAACAGAAGAACTCGCGATGTGAGCATGGGGCCGAAAACTCCTCGAAGGACGTCAAAACTGGTGAGCCTGTGAGCACAACTGGAACAGCGGCCGGTCATGCGGGGCGGGAGTATAGCGCGATGTTTCGCGATTTGGGAACGTCGCTCGACCGGGGGAATGGCCTGGGACTCGGGCTGGTCGGACGGTCGTCAGAAGCTCGTCAATGTGTCTTCGCCCGAATCTCGCGAGTGCCAGTTGGCCGTTGTTGACGTAGTGCTTCCAAGCGTGAGCCATCCGCGCGAGTTGCTCATCGGTCAGGTCTTTGATCTTTCGAGCCGGGCATCCCGCCCACAGCGTTCGCGGCGGGACTTGTGTCCCTTCCATGACGACCGCCCCAGCGGCAATCAGAGCTTGCTCGCCGATCACGCAACGGCTGAGGATCGTCGCGCCAATCGCGATCATCGCCTCGTCGCCGACCACCGACGCATGAACCAACGCGCGATGCCCCAGCGTGACTCGATTGCCCAGTATGCAGGGAAAGCCGTGATCGACGTGGAGGATCGAGCCGTCTTGGACGTTCGTGTCCTCGCCGACTTCGATGATGTCGCCGTCGCCGCGCAACACACAGCCGTACCAGACCGAGCTGCGGGCCTTGAGCCTGACCCGACCAAAGACCGTCGCGCCGGGGGCGACCCACGCGGTCGGGTCGATCTCCGGCGGAGTCCACAGGGCGTCCCAAACGTTGCCTTCTTCGGGGTAAGGCAGAGCAGGGCAGGGGATTGTCGCGGGGGACACAACGAAATCGGTGAGCGTGTTCATGGCGGAACATTCTCGCGTGTCGTGCTCGCTTGCAACGCTGGCAGCGAGTTGTCGTAATGCCCGCCGCTCGTGGGGCAGGTTTTCAACCTGCCCGTCCAGACTGGCAGGTTGAAAACCTGCCCCACAACTCAGGAGTCTGCTTCATGAAAATCATTCGCTATCGCGATTCGGCTGGGAACACGCACTACGGACGACAAGCTGCCGACGGCTCGGCGACACGCATCGACGGAGACATCTTCGCTAAACATCGCGACACCGGCGAGAAGGCCGACGTCGCCAAACTGCTGACTCCAATCGCTCCGGTCGATGTGTTGTGCATCGGCTTGAACTACCGCCGTCACGCGGAAGAGGGAAACCAAGCGATCCCCGAATGGCCGGTCCTGTTCATGAAGAATTGCGGAGCGGTCAATCATCCCGGCGACCCGATTCTGCTCCCTCGGCATCTGCGGAGCGACGCCGTCGATTACGAGTGCGAACTGGCAGTCGTCATCAGCAAGCCGTGCAAAAACGTCTCGAAGGCAGACGCTCTGAAATATGTTCTCGGCTACACCTGCGCCAACGACGTCAGCGCTCGCGACTGGCAGATCAAGCGCGGGGGAGGGCAGTGGTGCCGAGGCAAAACGTTTGCGACGTTCTGCCCACTGGGGCCGTGTCTCGTCACCGCTGATGAGATTCCCGATCCGAACACACTCAGCATCAAGACGATTCTCAACGGCCAGGCGATGCAGGACTGGAACACCAACGACATGATCTTTGACGTGCCGACGCTGATTGAATTTCTCAGCGGTAGCATGTTGCTGCTGCCGGGCACGGTGATCCTGACCGGCACACCGCACGGAGTTGGCGGAGCACGCAAGCCGCCGGTGTTCCTCAAACACGGCGACACCTTGACCATCGAGATCGAGAAAATCGGACAGTTGACGAACCCCGTCCAAGACGAGCAATAACCAATCATGAGCGATCCATCCGCCAAATTTGTGGAAGGTCAGACTGTCGGGATTGATTTGGGGACGTCGTACTCCGCGCTGTCGCGACTGGGAGAAGACGGGAATCCTGAAGTCATCAACAACTCGCACGACAGTCCGATCACGGCGTCGATCGTGGTGCTCGGCGAGAATGGCAAGATTCTCGTCGGGCCACCGTCGGAGGTGCTGGCTCAGCAAGACCCGAATCGCGTGGTCATCGCGATCAAACGCGAGATGGGCAACCCGCGCTTCACGTTGCACTATCAAGAACGCCGCATGACGCCCGAACTGATTTCGTCGCTGATCCTGACGAAACTCAAGACCGATGCCGAGAAAAAGATCGGCCCGATCGGCAACGCGGTCATCACTGTCCCGTACTACTTCAACGAACCCAAGCGAGCGGCCACGAAGTACGCCGGCAAGATCGCTGGTCTGAATGTGGTGGACATCATCAACGAACCGACCGCCGCCACGCTGGCCTACGCCTGGACGAAGGGCGAACTGGGCCGGCTCGATGCGCCCGGCAAGACGAAGACGATCCTGGTGTACGACCTCGGCGGCGGCACGTTCGACGTCACCGTTGTGAAATACACGCCGACGGAATTCACCGTGCTGGCGACTGATGGCGACACGATGCTCGGCGGTTTGGATTGGACGGAGCGTGTCCTCGACTTCGCCTGCGACAAGTTCGTCGCGAAATACGGCATCGACCCGCGCGAGGATGTGCTGGCCAAGTACGCGCTGATGCGCGAATGCGAATCGGCCAAACGGGAACTCAGCCATTGGGCCAAGACGAAGATCGAGGTCAAGTATCGTGGCCAAACTTTGCCGGTCGAACTCTCCCGGTCAGAGTTTGAGCAGATGACGCTCGACTTGCTGCAACGCACGCGCGACACGACCGAGTTCGTCATGGAAAACAACAACGTCTCGCGCGACGAACTCAGCGAGGTGTTGCTCGTGGGGGGCAGCACGTCGATTCCCGCCGTCGTCGAGATGCTGGAGAAAGTCACCGGCAAGCGGCCGTCGAAAGTGCTCAACCCGCAACTCGCGGTTGCTCAAGGAGCGGCGATTCACGCGGCGATTATCGAAGCCAAAGCGACCGACGCGCACGGCCGGCTGTCCCCCGCGCTTCTCAAACGCTTGCGAGCTGTCACCACGACCGATGTGAATTCGCATTCGCTTGGCGTTGAGATCAGCGATCCGAAGAATCCGAATCTCAAACGCAATCACGTCATGATTCCACGCAACTCGCGGTTGCCGTGCGGCACGAAGAAGCAATTCGTCACGACCACCGAGACGCCGCAAAGCATCGTCATCCGTCTGCTGCAAGGCGAAGTCAGCGAGGTCTCCGCCTGCACCTACATCGGCGATGTGCGGATCAGCCAACTGCCGCAGGCGCTGCCGGCGGGTTCGCCGGTTGAGGTCGTCTACAGCTACGACCATCGCGGACACATCACCGTCGCCGCCAAAGAACTCACGGGAGGCGGTTCGGCCGCCGTCGAGATCGCCTGGGACGGAGCACTCGACAGCCACGCCATCGAAACGCTGCGGCAACTTACGCAGCAGTATCACGTCGAGTAAACGTAGCCCGCTCTCGCCGAGAGCGGATCGCGAGCGAAGCTCGCCTGTCGGTTCAAAGTCTTCATCGACTGGTGCTGCGCACCATCCGATCCGCTCTCGGCGAGAGCGGGCTACATTCCCGGCAACATCAACTCCGGCAACTCGGCCGAGCGTGTTCCTGGCAGCGGCAGGTTGTCTGCCGCGCGAAACGTGAACACGGCCGAGTACTTCGTCTGCGTCGTGTAATTGCGACTCGCCGAGTGCAGCGTCTTCGCGTGGAAGAACAACACGTCACCCGGATCGAGTTCCACCGGGACCGCGTTTGCGATCACCGCTTGGTTCTCTGGCAAGTCGCCGCGGAAGAAGAGCGACTCGTCGAATCGCGAGCGATCGAAGCTCATGCGATGCGAGCCGGGGATAACTCGCAGGCAGCCGTTCTCGACACGTTCCGGGACGAGCGAAATCCACACGCTGATGAGGTCGGGACGTTGATACGCCCAATACCGGACGTCTTGATGCCAGCCGGTGTCGCTGCTGAATTTCGGTTGCTTGGTCATGATGCAGTTGTGATGCGCCAGCGGCATCATCACGCGCGGGCCGAGCAAATCGGCGAGCCGGTCGGTCAGTTCGCGGTCGCTCAGCCATTGCGTGAATACGGAATGCCGCGAGTGCGCCTGTTTGAGCCGACGAATCGTGCGGCCTCCCTCGGCCGCCAGCGAGGTCGGCGCACCGGGATAGTGCAGCTCGGCTTCGTATTCGATCGGCCCGATCTCCCGCTCGACGCCGTCCAGCGTCACGGCCAGCATCTGCTCGCGCACCGCCGCCGGGATGAGTTGCCGAAACACCAGAAACCCGTCGCGCTGAAACCGCTCCCACTCCGCCACGCTCAGCCGCCGCAACTTTTCGTCTGGCGGCGAAGCAGGAGTCGGAACGGGATCGAGCAAATCAGCGGCGGTGTCCATCGAGCAGCATCCTCAGACGTTCGCAACGGTTGGTGACAGGAGTTTGATGACAGAAGGTTGGGTGACAGTCATTGCAAAGCAAGAGTCGAAGAGTGAAGAGTATCGAGGGAATTTCAAGGCGACGGTCGAAGGTTGTTGTGCTTACTCCGAAGGAGTTGCGTCACATAGCCCAGGGTTGTCCGCAACGCGGGCTACCCTGGGTTGGATTGAAGCGGCAGGCATCTACCCTGAAAGGGTTGCGGCCTTCGACAAATCTCGTTGACGGAACCCCGTTGGGGTACGGGCCTCGTTTGATTCGTGACCCAGGGTAGCTCGCTACGCTCGCAACCCTGGGCTATGTGACGCAACTCCTTCGGAGTAAAGCTCACGCCGTCTGCTCAAATCAAAAGCCCCTCACGATCGCGGTACGGCTCAGCGTCGAAAACAAAAACTGCCTCAAGGCGGAACGACGAACAGATCGTCTTGCTTGCCACCGCGACCTGCAAGGGATGCAATTGCCGCCGAAGTTCAAACATCATCTTCAACGAGGTCAGCAATGCCTTGCTGCGTACTGCGTGTAATTGGCGAAGCTTTTGAGCCAGGCCGAGTGCTCGCGTCACTTTCGCTCCTGCCGTATTCGGTATTTCGAAAAGGCGACGTTCGATTTGTTTCCACGGGAGAGCGATTCGACGTGGGAGGTTTTAACTGTGAGGTGAGCACTGCGGACGGAGATTTAACCCGGCAAGCCGCTGACGCGATTGAATTTCTTGAACGCCATCACGATGACATCCGCCAACTCATTGGCCTGAAAGAAATCGAATCGAAATACCTCGATTTTGGCTATGACTGTCGGCTCGATGGTGAACGCTGTTGCCTGCAACGCGACTTTCTGCCGTCCGAACTCTTGAAACACTGCGGTGATCTTGGTGTCGGCATCGCACTTTCACTTTACCCAACGCTCATACCTGAATCATGACTCAATCTCGTTTCCTCGCCTCAAGGAGCCTCTCCATGCGAACGATCTTTTCGTTTCTGTTTGTGGTCTTCGCGACCTCGACTTGTTTCGCGGCTGACTTGCCGCTGGTCACGGAGGTTGAGCATCAGCCGCTGGTGGCGGCGACGGAGCGGTTGCTCGAAGCGCTGGAGTTTGTGGGTGCTCCGTTGCCGGCGGAGGATACGAAGGCGTTGCGGGGGGCGTTGAAGGAGACCGATGCCAAGGTCGCGAATCGGACCATCCAACGCGTGCTCGATGCGCATTGCGTCGTGGGGGTGACGATCAATCCGGAGAGTCGCGTGTCGGTCGTCGAGGGGCCGGTGGCGAAGCGGCTCATTCAAGGGGGCTGGGCGACGTTTTTGATCAAGGTGCAGAACGATGCGGGGATCACGCCGCAGCTCAAGCCGGAGAGTCCGAATGCGGCTCCGTTGTATATGCGCGGCTCCGTCAACTCGCGGCAGAAGCCGTTGACGGATGAGAAGGACAAACTCGTCAAGCCGGAGGATGTGCCGCATCGGTTTCTCGACATCGCCATGTTCGACAAGCAGCCGCTGAAGCCGCAGTTGTCGGGGCTGGCGCTGGAGTATCGCATCATCCAGCTTTACTCGCGCGAGATCGGGCGGCGCGAGGCGAAGCTCGGATTTAATGTCGGGCAGGGGACGCAGGATCTCGGCTTTCGCAACACCGTGCCGATTCTGTTCAACGCGGCTCCGGCGGTGGAGGTGGTGCTCGGCGTAAAGGATTTTGATGGCGAGCCGACCTCGGCGGCGTTCGTCATTCGCGACAAGCGCGGCAACGTGTTCCCGAATCCGGCGCGGCGGCTCTCGCCCGACTTCTTCTTCCACAATCAGATTTACCGCGCGGACGGCGAGTCCGTCTCGTTGGCTCCCGGTGAGTACACCGTCGAAGTAAGCCGCGGTCCCGAATACATCGTGCAAACACATTCGCTGACCGTCGAAGGTAGCCGCAGTCGCCAGACTGCGGGGGCATCGAAGGGGGAATCAAATCCGAACGCCCCGAACTCTGGCGAGTCCGGCTACAGAAGCCAGAAGTTCGATGTGAAACTCACGCGTTGGACGCATCCGGCGACGCGCGGCTGGTTCTCCGGCGATCATCACGTTCACGCGGCGGGGTGTGCTCACTACGACAGCCCGACCGAGGGAGTCACTCCGGCCGACATGCTGCGGCACATTCTGGGCGAAGACCTCAACGTCGGCTGCGTGCTGAGCTGGGGGCCGTGCTGGTACTCGCAGAAGCAATACTTCGAGGGGAAGACGTCGGCCCTCTCGCGGCCGAATTACCTGATGCGGTACGACATCGAGGTCAGCGGCTTCCCGTCGTCGCACGCCGGGCATCTCTGCCTGCTGCGTCTGACCGAGGACGACTACCCGAACACGAAGGTGCTCGAAGACTGGCCAAGCTGGACGCTCCCCGTGCTGAAGTGGGGCAAGGAGCAAGGTGGCGTCGTCGGCTACAGCCACAGCGGCTGGGGTCTCGAACTGCCGGACGTGATGCCCGACGGCTCACGCGAGTTTCCACCCAAGCAACGAGATGCCGGTTGGCCAGGCAAAGACACCAATAAGCTCCCCGACTACGCGATGCCCCGCTTCGACGGCATCGGCGCGAACGAGTACGTCGTCACGGTCGCTCACGACGTCTGCCACTTCATCAGCGCGGTCGATACGCCGTCGATCTGGGAACTCAACATCTGGTACCACACGCTCAACGCCGGCTTCCAAGCGAGGATCTCCGGCGAGACCGACTTCCCCTGCATCTACGGCGACAAAGTCGGACTCGGCCGCATTTACGTGAAGCTCAACAAAAACCAGCCGCTCGACTTCGACTCCTGGATTCTCGGCGTGCGCGACGGCCGCAGTTATTGCGGTGACGGCTTGAGCCACATCCTCGACTTCAAAATCAGTGACCAAAACAAAGCCAACAAGGTCTCTGTCGGCGAACCAGGCAGCAACAAAAAGTTGAGCACGCTCGAACTCGCCAAGCCCGGCAACGTGAAAGTCAGCTTCGACGTCAACGCGCTGCTCGCTGAAAAATCGACTCCAGCAACAGAGTCGATTCGCACCCGCCGTCTGGACGCGAAACCCTACTGGCACATCGAACGCTGCCGCGTCCCAGACACGCGCATGGTCCCCGTCGAGATCATCGTCAACGGCCAAGTCGCCGCCACGAGCCTCCTCACCGCCGACGGCAAGACTCAACCGCTGAGCTTCGACATCCCAATCAAGCAATCCAGTTGGGTCGCCGTGCGGATCCTGCCGAGCGTCCACACGAACCCGATCTGGGTCGAAGTCGGCGGCCAACCGGTCCGAGCCAGCAAGAAGAGCATCGACTGGTGCAAACAAGCCGTCGAAGTCTGCTGGAACGCCAAGAAAAACCAAATCCGCGAACCCGAACGCGA
>CAMDDX010000253.1 GCA_945893075.1 Planctomyces sp. SH-PL62
AAACGCTCCGGTGCCCGCTGGAATCTCCGCAACGCCGAATCCGTCTCCGCCCTGACCAACCTCCGCGATAGCAATCAATGGCAACTCTATTGGTCAACTTGCGACACCACTAAAACTTAACACCGCCAAAATCTCTGGGCACACCCCGGCAGCCCGATTCTGCAAGCGTTGATTGACTCGCAGTTCGTTGCTGATGAGTGGCTGATTCGGCGCGACGCGAGTCATGCGAAGTCGAAGACCTTCCGTCGGATGGACGGGCAGGAGTGCCCATCCTACAAAAGTGGCTGATGCCGAAGCTTCGACGGAAAGACGACTCGCCGAATGCGAATCGCCTGGGGATGACCCTTCGCGAGCTGCCCGCGCTGTTGCCCAAGCAGGCGTCGTTTGCGGCAGTTGTCGCCGCTCTGAAACGGGGGCAGGCGGGGGCGATTGATGGGGCGTGGGGTTCGTCGGCTGGGTTGGTTGTGGCGGCGTTGGTGGAAGAAAAAGAAAAGAAACCCCCCTCACCCCGGCCCTCTCCCCCGATGCGGGGGAGAGGGAGTGAAACAATTACGCCGTTGATCGTCGTGCTGCCTCGGATGCACGATGTCGATGAGTTCGCGGACGATGCTTACAACTTTCTTGGCGACGTGCCGGCGATCTTTCCGGCGTGGGAGAGTTGGCCGCCGGATGGTTCGGCGACCGATGCGGTGGGGGGTGCTCGGCTGCGCGTGCTGCGGTCGCTGGCGACTGACAAGCCACCGCGCGTGATCGTGACGAGCGGGCCGGCGCTGATGCAGCCGGTGCCGGGACTTGATGAGATCGCGGCTTCTTCACGCGCGTTGCGAGTTGGTCAGGACGTCGATGTTGAAGAGTTGTTGCGCTGGCTGATCGAGCGCGGGTTTGAGCGCGTCCCCGCGGTCGAATTGCCGGGCGAGGTCAGCGTGCATGGCGGGATCGTGGACATCTTCCCGTCGGACTCGGAAGACCCGCTGCGGTTGGAGTTCTTTGGCGATGAACTCGAATCGCTGCGGCGGTTTGATGTGGAATCGCAACGCACGATCGAGACGTTGAGCGATGTGAGCGTGACGGCGTTGGCGAGCAACGGGGTCGGGAGTCTTTTTCAGAGCGGCCCTTCCGTTGGGGATTCGACATCGACTTCTGACGGCCGCTCTGAAAAAGACTCCCGACCCCTTCTGGCGGATCATCTCCTGGCTGGCAGTTGGGTCGCGATCATTGAGTTACCCGAACTGATCGACGAGGCGCGGCAGTATCGCGAACGGCTGAGCGAGACCACCGGTCTGGCCGAGATCGCACAAGTGATTGCTCGGCTGACTGACTTCGCGAATGTGACCGTCGCGCCGATTGCGGCGGACTCGTTTGAGACCTCGTGCCATTTGCAGGTCGAGTCGATTGAACGCTTCAGCGGGCCGAAGCATGAAGTGCTCAACGAGCTGGCGACAGTGGTCGGCCGCGATGAGCGAGTCTTGATCGCCTGCCACAACGAAGGGGAACGCGAACGGCTGGCGGAGTTGCTTCGGGAGGCGAGTCCGGCTGACGGCTGTGGGCTGATGGCTGATGGCCGTAATCTCAACTCAGAAAATAAGGATGAGTTGGGATTACGGCTATCAGCCATCAGCCATCAGCCATCGGCCGGACAGGGAACAGCGCTGCACGAGCGTGTTGCACTTTGCGTCGGCCGAGTCAACAAGGGCTTTCGGCTGGTGGCTGAGCGGATCATTGTGCTCAGCGATCATGAGTTGTTCGGGCGGACGACGATCGCGCGAGAGACGAAGCGGCGGCGGAAGGTTGAGTCGCGGGCGATTGATAGCTTCCTCGAACTGAATGAAGGAGATGTTGTTGTGCATCTCTCGCACGGGATCGCTCGGTATCGCGGCATGAAGCTGATGGAGAAGGGGGACGCGACCGAAGAGCATCTCACGCTGGAGTTCGCGAACCGCGTGCTGATCTATGTGCCGGTGTCGCTGATTCATCTCGTGCAGAAGTACGTCGGCGGGCAACGCTCGTCGCCGGAACTGAGCACGATTGGCGGGACGTCTTGGGCGAAGCGCAAGCAGAAGGTGGCTGATGCGGTCGCCGATCTCGCGACGGACATGATCCTGCTGCAAGCGGCGCGCGAGACGAAGCCGGGGTTCGCGTATCCGGCGGACTCGCACATGGTGAAGGAGTTCGATGCGGCGTTTCCGTACGAAGAAACCCCGGATCAGCTCAGTGCGATCGAGGACTGCAAGGGGGATCTCGAACGCGCACGGCCGATGGATCGGTTGATCTGCGGTGATGTCGGCTACGGCAAGACCGAGGTCGCGCTGCGAGCCGCATTCAAAGTCATCGACGCCGGCAAGCAGGTGGCGGTGCTCGTGCCGACGACGGTGCTCGCCGAGCAGCATTACCGGACATTTACAGAACGGATGGCCGAGTTCCCGATCACGGTCGAAGGGATCTCGCGGTTCAAGACGAAGGGGGAGCAGAAGAAAATCATCGAGGGTGCGGCGAACGGCACGATCGACCTGCTGGTTGGGACGCATCGGCTCGTGTCACCGGATGTGCGGTTCAAAGATCTGGGCCTGCTGGTGATCGACGAAGAGCAGCGCTTCGGGGTCGAGCACAAAGAGGTTTTGAAACACCTGCGGCTGGAGGTGGATGTGCTGACGCTGAGCGCGACGCCGATCCCGCGCACGTTGCACATGTCGCTGCTGGGGATTCGGGATATCAGCAACCTGACCACCGCGCCGGTGGATCGCATGGCGGTGACGACGCGCGTGTGCCGATTCGATGGCGATCTGATTCGGCAGGTGATCGTGCGAGAGCTGAATCGCAACGGGCAGGTCTTCTTCGTCCACAACCGGGTTTACAACATCAAGTCGATGGCCGACCGCATTCAACGGATCGTGCCGGAGGCGCGGATTGGCATCGGTCACGGGCAGATGGCGGGGCACGAACTGGAAGAAGTGATGGTCAAGTTCGTGAACCGGGAACTCGACATCTTTGTCTGCACGACGATCATCGAAAGCGGCATCGACATCCCGAATGCGAACACGATTTTCATCAACGACGCTCAGAACTACGGACTCGCCGACCTGCATCAGCTTCGCGGGCGAGTCGGCCGGTACAAGCACAAGGCGTACTGCTACTTGTTGCTCGAAGAGGGGAAGTCGCTGACTCCGCTGGCGACGAAGCGGCTGAAGGCGATTGAAGAATTCAGCGAACTGGGGGCCGGCTTCAAGATCGCGATGCGCGATCTCGAAATTCGAGGAGCCGGCAACATTCTGGGCTCCGAGCAAAGCGGGCACATGGAAGCGGTCGGCTATGAGCTCTACTGCCAGCTTCTGGAGAATGCGGTTCGCGCGGCCAAGAAGCAGCCATTGAAGGAGCACATTCACGTCCAAGTTGATCTGCCGGTGACGGCGTACCTGCCACACGATTACGTCCCGCCTGGCCGGCCGAAGATCGAGGCGTATCGCAAACTCTCGGCGGTGGGATCGTTCGAGGAATTGGCCGATTGGCAAAACGAACTCCGCGATCGCTTCGGCCCGCTCCCACCGCTGGCGGAAAAGATGGTCGAGCTGCGCGAGCTGCAACTCAGTGCGGCGCGGTGGAGCATCGACCGGATTACTCGTGAGGATGACTGGTTGGTGTTCGGCTATCGAGACGCCTCGCGGATGCGGCCCTTGGTCGGCAAGCATCAAGGACGGCTGCGGATCGTGGATATGAAGTCGGCGTACTGGCCGATGGGAGAGGGGGCGGACACGTCGTTTGAGGCTCTGTTACCGCTGTTAAAAGCGGTGTTGCAGCCGATTTGAAATTGGCGGATAGTCCCGCCCCTTTCAGGATTTGAGATTTCCAATTTGAGATTTCAGATTCCAAAAACTCCGCAAGGATGCGGTTCATGCGACTGACTCAAATCCTACTGACGATCTTGCTGGCGCTCGCTGGCTGCAAGGGAGATACCGGCCTCGGTCCCAAGGTCGATAATCCCGTGGTCGGGCCGCCGCCGCCGAGGAAGATGGGCGCTCGGAACTCGGAGCAAACCGCGCAGGCCGACAAACAACAGCGCGACTCAGAGGACGAGAAGTCGGACGGCGGTTCGGGCGTCAAACTTGCGGCAGCGGTTGAAGCCGACAGCGAGATTCCGAAACAACTGGAAGGCAATCGCGTCGTCGCCACGGTGAATGGCGCGCCGCTGTTCGAGGCGGAAGTCTTGGAACGTTACGCCGAGCAGCTCACGAAAATGCGCGAGCAAGTGCCGCCGGATCAGTACCGCAAGCAAATCGAACAGCTCATCGAACGCGACTTGCGAGCGCATGTCGAACGCAAGCTGTTGTCCGAAGCGATGCGGCGATCGCTCAAGAAAGATCAGCAGAAGCAGATCGAAAGCTTCATGAAGAAGCAGCTTCAGGAGCAGCTCGAACAGATGAAGCGGGAGATGAAAGTCACCAGCACGGCGGAGTTGGATCGCGAACTGCAAAAGCATGGCACGTCGCTGGCGATGGTCGAGTACCAGTTTCGCAACAAGGTGATGGCTCAGCAGTATCTGGCCGGCAAGGTGAAGAACAATCGCAAGCTCAGCCGGCAGGATTTGTTTGCGTATTACCAGCAGCACTTGAAGGAATACGAGTTCCAACGCCGCGTGAGGTGGCAGCAAATCTTGATCTCACGCGCCAACGAAGAGCAGGCTCGCGCGAAGCTGCGGATTTTGGCCGACGGCCTCAAGGAAGGCCGCGACTTTGGAGAAATGGCCGCCGAGATCTCCGACGGTTTGAACGCGGAGAACAAAGGTCTGCAAGACTGGACGAACGCAGGGAGTCTCGCCGACCAAAAGATCGAAACGCTGCTGTTTGAATTGCCCATCGGCGAGCCAAGCGAGTTGATCGAATCGCCGCGCGGCTATTTTCAAGTCGTGCGCGTGGTGGAGCGTCAAAACGCCGGACACGTCCCGTTCGATGAAGTCCAGGAAAAGATCCGCTTGAAGCTGCTGCAAACGGATGAGCAAGGCGAGATGGAAAAGATCCTCGAGGAACTGTGGGACTCAGCCTCGATTGATTCGCCGTATGAGATCAAAGGCTACGAACCGCCACAGTCGTAAGGCGACACATCGAGCCGCGTGCATTTTGTAGGGTGGGACAAGCTCGCTTCGAGCGCCGGCCCACCAGAAACCGGCAGGCGAGTCTGCGGTGGGCCGGCGCTCGAAGCGAGCTTGTCCCACCCTACATTGGGTTGTGGCTCGGCCTCAATAACCGGTACGACCGGAACTCTCCGCGTGATGCCAAAAGGCAACATCGTCGGATAACCCTCCCTGCACGGAAGCGGTTTGCCTTTCGTGATTCATGGCGCATTTTTCCCCAGCTTCGTGCGCGGAGTCTTTGGGGACACGCTGCGCGGAGATTGCTGGTAGTGACCCGATTCATCGGGTTCCGAGGAGGGACCGCAGGAATGCGGTCACTACGAGCGTCGAGCGACCACCTCCAAGAGGGATGTGACATGGATCAGCCAAAGAACTTCGGCGGGGACATCATCCGAGCGGTGCGGACGAGCATTCGGAGCAAGCTGTTGTTGGGGATGTTGTTCGTTGCGGTGATTCCGCTACTGGTGTTGGGAGCGTCGGTGTACTTCAACGCCGAGCAAGCGGTCATGGCCAAAGCCGTGGACCAGTTGGAAGCGGTGCGGACCATCAAGGCGAATCAGTTGCAGCAGCATTTCCAAATGCTGGAGGCTCAGATCGCCACCTTCGCCGAGAACCGCATGGTGGTCGAGGCGATGCAGGACTTTCGGACGTCGTTCCGCACGGTTCTCAAAGAGAATGAAGTCTCGCCGGCGGAACTCGAAAACATGCGCAAGCAACTGCGCCACTACTACGCCAACGATTACAGCGACGAATACCGCAAGCGCAATCCCAACAAGTCGCCGAACATCAACGGCTTGTTCGATGGGCTCGATGACGAGTCGGTCTATTTGCAGTACGAATACGTGCGGAGCAATCCGAACCCGCTGCATCGCAAGCAGCAGTTGGATCGAGCCGGCGATCGTTCGACCTACAGTGAGCAGCACGCGAAGTATCATCCGGTGATCCGCAGCTTCCAGCAGAAGTTCGGACTGCACGACGTCTTCCTGGCGGACCTCGAAACCGGCGACATCGTTTACTCGTGCTTCAAAGATTTGGACTTCACGACGTCGCTGAAAGACGGGCCGCACGCGAAGTCGAATCTCGGCCGCGCGTTCACGAAGGCGGCGGCGGCCGATTCGGCGGACTTCGTGGCCTGCCTTGATTACGAACCGTATGCCCCGTCTTACGACGAGGCGGCGATGTTTCTCGCGGCTCCGATTTATGACGAAGGTAAGAAGGTCGGCGTCGTGGTCTTTCAAGCTCCGATCGACAAGGTCTCGGCGATCCTGGGAGAGCGAACTGGACTCGGCAAAACGGGAGAGACTTACGCGGTTGGTGCCGACAAGCTGTTCCGCAACGACTCGCGATTCGTCAGTGACTTGCAAGCGACCGGACGGATCACTCGCAAGACAACGATCATCAATCCAGAAATCAAAATGGACACCGCCGCCACGCAGGGCGCGCTGGGGGGCAAGACCGCGACCTTGCTGTCCGCCGACTATCGCAGCCAGGAGGTGCTCAATTCCTGGCAGCCAGTCACCGTTCACGCGGGAGTCGACGGCGACAAGCCCGTGACGTGGGCGTTGATCTCCAAGATCGACCTGGCCGAAGTTCGCGAACCGATTCGCCGCATGTTCCTGACGATGGTGGCGATCGTCGCGATGGCGACGTCGGCGGTGGTGCTCGCCGGATTCGCTCTGGCCAGCAGCATGACGCGGCAGACGGATTCGATCACCGACATGCTCAGCCAGATCGGCATCGGTAACTTCAACGCACGGACAGAAGTCCTCTCGGAAGATGAGTTGGGCACCGTCGCGATGTCACTGAACGCGATGTGCGACAACACGCTGTCGCTGATCCAGACGCGCGACGAACGAGACAAGATTCAGTTCGCCGTGCAGAAGCTGAAGGAGGAAGTCGCGATCATCGCCAGCGGCGACCTGACGCAAGAGGCCGAAGTCACCGACGACCTGACCGGCGGCATCGCCGAGTCGATCAACCACTTGATTCACCAACTGCGGACGATCATCGGCAACATCCACGAAGCGGCCACGCAGGTGACGACCGCCGCCGCTGACATTCAGAAGACGACCGACCAAGTCAGCAGCGGTGCCGATCAGCAGTCGTTGCAGATCGTCGCGACCTCCGCCTCGCTCGACGGCATGGCGGTTTCGATTCAACAGGTCTCGGACCAGACCGAGCAATCGGCCAACGTTGCCAACAAGGCTCGCGAGAACGCCGTGCAAGGGACGAAGGTGGTCCGCAACACGATTCAAGGCATGGAACGCATCCGCGACCAAGTGCAGGAGAACGCCAAACGGATCAAGCGGCTGGGCGAGTCATCGCAGGAAGTTGGCGAGATCGTGCAGCTCATCAGCGACATCGCCGACCGCACGAGCATCCTGGCCCTCAACGCTTCGATCCAAGCCGCGATGGCGGGCGATGCCGGCAAAGGCTTCGCTGTCGTGGCCGAAGAGGTCGAACGCCTGGCCGAACGAGCCAACCACGCGACGAAGCAGATCGAATCGCTGATCAAAGCGATTCAAGGCGAAACGGCCGAAGCCATCACCGCGATGGAAGACTGCACAAAAGAAGTCGTCGCCGGTTCCAAGCTGGCTGCAGAAGCCGGATACACGCTCGACGAGATCGACGCGGTGTCCAAAGACTTGGCCGAGCTGATGCACTCGATGACGCAGACGATTCGGCAACAGGCCCAAGGCGCGGGAGTGCTGTCCAAGTCGATGGGTGACATCTCGCACGTGACGCAACAAACGGTCTCCGACACGAAGCAAGCGGCGGAATCGGTCGGCAATCTCGCCGCGTTGGCCGACGCGCTGCAACAGTCCGTCACCGCGTTCCGTCTGCCACGCATGAAGCCGCGATCGCTGTCGATCTTCGATCACTCCGAAGCGGTCTCGAATAGTCCGATGGGTTCGTTGATCTTGAAGGCGCTGAAGTAAAGGGGTCGCGTCACTCACCGAGGCACGTCATGAACCGCGAAGCGATCGAAAGTTTCGTCGATGAGATTCGCGACGATATGCCGAAGCTGCGCCGCGCATTCGCGATCATGCACGCCTGCCTCGACGACCGCGACGCGACGGTCGAAGCCCATCGCCTGACGCATTCGCTCAAAGGGACGGCCGGGCTGGTCGGCGTCAGCACACTCAGCCAGATCGCGGGGCTTCAGGAGCAACTGCTCGACAAGCTCGTGGACGGTCGGCTGACGATGGACGACGAGCTTCGCGATACGCTCGAACGACTGGCGGACATCGCCGAGTCGTATGCCGATGGACTGCTCGCCGGGACGGTTCCCGAAGACCGGTTATTGGCCGAGGCGGTCGAACTCTGTCGCCGGCACGATCCCACCGTGGGGCACGTTTTCAACGTGCCCGCCCGCAATGAGCACGTTGAAAACGTGCTCCACGAACCGATGGTCGTCAGCGGGCACACGGAGCTGTCGGCCTTAGACGTCTTCCGCATCGAAGCAAATGGCCAATTACGTGTCTTGGTGGAACAACTCGACACGTATCGCAGCGATCTGACGCGCTGGGATGTGCTGGCCGATGTGCATCGCCGATTCGGATTGCTCCAACAATCCGCAAGCAGCGTCGGGATGACGGACTTCGCCCAACTGACGGAGCACTCCGCGAGCTTGTTGCAACGAGTCCTCGATCGCAACGTGCCGCCGAACGAACAAATCGCCGATTGCCTGCAAGGCTGCGTCGATGCGCTGGAAGAGCGGCTCGAACGACCGCTCGACGAGTCGATTCTGCAAATGCTCCACGAGCGCATTGAGCATCTCTGCGAGATCGAACCTCCCGCTGCATCTCCCGCCGTTGAAAACAGTCAGGCCGACGAGGAGTTGATTCCGGAAACAAACGACGTCGAACCCGTGCCATGCGAGCCGGTAATGCACTCGCCGACGTCTCCGGAATCCGTCGAACTCGACGACCGCAGTCAGCTCAACGAAGAAATGCTGGAGGTCTTCCACGAAGAGGCCGAGGATCATCTGCGGCTGATTTACTCCGCCTTCGCCGAATTGGAAAAGAACCCGGCGCGGATGAGTGCGATCCAGGACGTGCGGCGTTCGGCGCACACGATCAAGGGAGCGGCCGGCTCGGTCGGTTTGCGGCTGGTCTCGAAGCTGTCGCATCGCATGGAGGATTTGCTCGAACGATTATTCGCGGCGCAGCAACCGGTCTGCACCAGCACGCTCGCGCTGCTGTTCGATACGGCCGATGCGCTGCAAGACCTCGTGCATGGCGACTACGCCGCCGAAGGGATGCAGTTCACCGTCGCTCAACTCTATGACTGCTACGACTCACTCCTGAGCGGAGCTGACTCCGGCCGAGAGCCGAGAGCCGAGAGCCGGCAGCCGTTATCCCAACCTCCGGCGGAAGTCGAAGAGATGAGCGAGACGGTCGTGGATACGGCGAGTGTCGTGGACGACATCAGCCGGAACGCGCTAGCGTCCGGTTCATGCGAGGAAGTCACCGCCGAACCGGAGGCGAGCGTCCTGCCGCTGATCGAAGCGTCGGAAGAACCGGGGACTAGTGCCCCGGAGCTGATGGAAACGTCCGAAGAACCTGCCGCACCGGTGACTGTCGAATCAGTGGTCACCGACAGCGGTCAGGCACCGCAGAATTCAGAATTGGCGGAGCAAAGTGTTATCTCCAGTCAAAGCTCAATTCCGCCAATTCTGAATTCTGCGGTGCCTGACCCCGAACACATCGACTCCGAACAAATCGCAGCACCCGTGGCAGCCGAACCCTCGACGCCCAGCGAACTGGTCGTGAATGACTTCTTGCCGATGCTGGCAGCGTGGAATCGGTTGTCGGAGCCGGTCTCGATCCCGCCGCCGCAATTGGCCGAATCGCTGGCCGAGAGCCACGAGCAGAAGCGGCAAGGAGAATCGCTGCGCGTGCCGCTGGCACGGCTCGATTCGTTGATGCGGGAAGTCGGCGAGTTGATCATCAACCGCTCGGCATTCGAGCAGCGGATGCTGGACTTCGCGCGGTGTGTCGAAGAGATGCAGCGCGCGGTCGCACGCATGAAAGGCGTCGCCCATGATCTCGATGCAAAGTACGGTGTCGGAGCATTGGGAGGCCGCCGCGCGTTGTGGGGCGATGGCGCGTCTCTGATGCCGGGCGGGCGACGATTCGGAAACTCGGCGGGGGATGAGTTCGATGCGCTCGAACTCGACCGTTACTCCGAGTTCCATTTGCTTTCGCGTTCGCTGGCGGAGTCAACCACCGATTTGGGAACTGTCGGCAATGAACTGCGGAATCTGATGGGGGACTTCGATCAGCTTTTGAATCGGCAAGGGCGGTTGTCGCGCGACACGCAGGACCGGCTGATGCGGATTCGCATGGTCCCGCTGACAACGCTCGCCGCGAAACTGCAGCGCACGGTGCGCGTCGTCGCCGGACAACAACACAAAGACGTGGAGTTGCTCATTCAGGGAGCCGACACGGAACTCGACAAGCTGGTGCTGGAAGAGTTGGCCGACCCGCTGATGCACATCCTGCGAAACGCCGTTGATCACGGTTTGGAAGCGGCCGACGTGCGACGGGCGGCGAATAAGCCGGAACGGGCAACGATTCGCGTGCAGGCGTTCTCGCAGGGGACGCAGGTCATCCTCCGCATCAGCGACGACGGAGCGGGCTTGAACTTCGACGCGATCCGCGAGACCGCGGTGCGACATGGACTCGTGGCGGCGAGTGATGTCGCGAACCTCAACGAGGAGGAGTTGGCGGCGTTCATCTTCCTACCAGGATTCAGCACGGCTCGCACGGTGAGCGAGGTCTCCGGGCGCGGCGTCGGCATGGACATTGTGGGGGACAAAGTGCAGAAGCTGAAAGGGACCATCAGCGTCGAGTCGCACGCAGGGCAGGGGACCACGTTTACGATCCGCCTGCCAATGACGCTGGCCGTCACGCGGGCGTTGCTGGTCCGTGCCTCGCACGAAACGTTCGCGCTGCCGATGCAGTCGGTCGTGCAAATTCTGCGGCTGGAACGGCAGCAAATCGACAAGCTGGGACCATCGCCCGTGATCCGATTGGGCGAAGAGACGTTGCCGCTGGTGTATCTGTCCGAGCAATTACGACTGCGACATCCAGCCGACAAGACCTCGGCCACGCTGCCGGTGCTGGTGCTCGCGGCAGGAGATCAAAAGGTCGCGGTCGCCGTGGAAAAAATCCTGTCGGGCCGCGACATCGTTGTGAAAACGCTCGGCTCGCATCTGCGCAAAGTCAAAGGCTTGATCGGTGCGACGTTGATGGGAGACGGCTCGGTGGTGCCGATTCTCGATGCGGCGGATTTGGTCGGACATGCCGGCACGGCGACTCGGCCGCGGTCGGTCGTCCCCGTGCCGCATCGGCTCATTCATCGTGATGAAACGCCGCTGCTGATGGTCGTGGATGACTCGGTCAGCGTGCGCCGCGTGATGACGAACTTGCTGAAGAACTCCGGCTGGCAGGTGCTCGAAGCCAAGGATGGGATCGACGCGCTGGAGAAACTGCAACAGGCCGAACGCCAACCGGATCTGTTTCTGCTCGA
>CAMDDX010000254.1 GCA_945893075.1 Planctomyces sp. SH-PL62
AAACCCTTGGGGGAAAGGGGGAGGTTTATCTCGCCTTCAACTCAACCACCCACACCCAGCACGTGTGACTCGTGGCATTCGCTTGCCGATGGCCTTCGGCGGCTGTTTGATGCGCCATGAATAATTCAGGCTAGCGCCGCGCGGCTAATTTTCGGAATGCGGATTACATGCCAGCCTGCAACGCTTCCAGGTGGCGAGTGAAGTGTTCGTCGAGGACTTCGGTGTAGGTGCCGAGGTGCGATTCCAACACGCCGCGAACAGCGCGGCCGAGTTGAGGATGCGTCAGCACTGAGCCGAACGTGCAATGCAGAATCTGCCGGCCGGGAGCCGTGAAGCCTTTGCCGGCCGGGACGTCGGACCAGAGTTCCAAGTACGTGCGTTCGAGATCGCGCGGCGTCGCCAGTTGCTCGGCCGAGGGAACACCGGCCAGCGTGGCTGAAACGTGATACGTCGCCTTGTCGGTGTCGTACCGCCCGCGAGCGAAACCGATGATCTCGCGAAACAGTTTCTCGTCGTGCCGAGCGACGACGCGCAGCGCTTCCAGATAGCTCGTGCCGGCCGTCTTCACATGGAAGCGGCCTTTGGTCGCGCGAGCCAGCGCGGCGTACATCGACAGCTTGTCTGACCCCGAATGCAGGCTGAGTTTGTACGGGCCGAGCATGGCCGCGATCGCTGCATGCTCGTGGAGCGAACAATCCAACAGCGCCAGGTCGCCTTTGAAATCGACTCCCTTCTCGAAGTCGCCGACGAACCGCGGCGCGAGACTGACCAGCTTCATCCCGCGCGACAGGCATTGGTCGGCGATGATGTAGTGTTCGGCCAGCGTTGTCGGGTGGTCGGTTTCATCGACGCTCAGTTCGATCTCGAAGTCCCGCCCGGCCGACGTCTGCACGTTGCGAATGTAATCGGACAGCACGACCGCCTGATTGATCGCCCGGCCGTACTTCACGGCGGCTTGCAGGCACGCTTGGTCAGTGAAGTCGATGACGGTATCGGTCGCGAGTGTCACCTTGCGACCGACGTAACGCGGCACCCAACCGACATCGGCTTCGATCGCCGCCGCTTGCTGCCGCAGCGTCGGCTCGTCATAGCTGTCGGCTTGGGGATCGACGGCTCCCGACGGGTCGATGGTGAAGAACGTGAACCCGACCGCCGCCGTGCGATCGACGTCGTGTTGAGTTTTCAAATGGTCAGCATCCGCGCCACAGAGCCCTGTCCATCCGGCGGATTGCATTCCGCTCACCGCATCGTTGATAACGTTTTGCGGCGTGCGCTGCGTACGCGTCATCTCGCGAATGGATTGCTGCGGGAAGATCGCTTCAATTCCGCAGGGGACACGCCGCATCGCAGCAATGTGACCGGGAGTCGCGAGGCCGATGCGATCGCCGAATCCGAAACTGGGTTTGAGTCCGAGAGTTTGGAATGTCATGGGAACCTCGCAGGAATTCGGGCGGGGTCGGGTGTTCGGTTTTTCGGAATTGGCGGGAGGATAGCTTGGATTGCAAATGAGACTTCTACCCGCCAATTCCGAAAAACCGAACACCCGACCCCTGACTCTAGTTCGTCGCTTGTCGGATCGCTGCATCGATCCGAGTCAACACGCGCTCTCGGCCGACGAGCAACACACATTCGTAGACGCCGGGGCCGATGGGAACGCCGGTCGTGCTGATTCGCAAAGCGTGAATCAGCGTGCCGGCCGGTTGGCCTTGTTCTTCGCAGTACGACTTGAGCGCGGCTTCCAAGTTTCCGACCGTCCATTCCGGCATCGCGGCAATGCGGTCGCGATAGCTGGCGAGTAACGCGGGGACACCTTCCTTGGCGACTCGCTTCGCGAATTCTTTCTCGTCGTAGGCAATCTCGTCCGTGAAGAAGTAAGCCACGTCGAGCACGTCGCTGAACAACCTGATCCGGTCGCCCAGTGCGGCGACCAGTCGTGTGACGAAGGCGTGTGTCTCGTGGGGCACGTTTTCAACGTGCCCGTCCGATCCGGGCACGTTGGAAACGTGCCCCACGATCAAGCCCGCCTTCACGAGGTACGGCAGACAGCCAGCAACCTTGTCCTCGAGCGACAACTGCGACATCCAGTGCTGCTGGTACGAGACCATCTTGTCGGGATCGAAACCGGCCGGAGCTTTCACGACTCGGTCGAGCGTGAAGAGCTTCACGGCATCCGCGAGCGAAAAGAGTTCCGTTTTGTCGTCCAGTGACCAGCCGAGCCGCAACAAGCCGTTCAGAATCCCGGCCGGCAGGAAGCCGACTCGTTCATAGAACTCGACCATCACCGGATCGAGCCCCGCTTGCCCCGCGAGTCCGATCTGCGCGAAGACCGAGTCACCCTTGTCGCACAGCTTCTTAAACGAAGCGTTGTTGCGGTATTGAGCCAGCTTGCGCTTGCTGAGCTTCTCTTTCCCACCCGGCGCGGCGACATACGGAATGTGAGCGAACTGCGGCAGCGTGTTACCGAGTGCCTGGTGCAGCAACACCTGCGTCGGCGTATTCGAGAGATGCTCTTCGGCACGAACGACGTGCGTGATCTGCATCTGCGCGTCGTCGATCACGGTCGCGAAGTTGTAGAGCGTCGAGCCGTCGCCGCGCATGATGACCGGATCGGCCATCAGCCCGGCGTCCCATTCGACTCGGCCGCGAATGTGGTCGTCGATGACAACCTTCTGATCTCGCGGCACCAAGAACCGAACGACGTGCGGTTGGCCTTCGGCGAGGAACTGTTGAATCTCCGCGTCGCTCAATTGCAGCGACCGGCGGGCGCTCAAGTACGTCCGCTTCTCGGCTTCGGCGAGCTTGCGGTCTTGATCGATTTGTTCTTTCGTCTCGAAGCAGCGGTACGCTTTGCCTTCTCGCAGCAATCGGTCGGCGGCAGCGCGATACAACTCGCCGCGCTGCGATTGAAAGTACGGAGCATACGGGCCACCGATCTCCGGGCCTTCATCCCAGTTCAGGCCGAGCCACTTGAACGCTCGCAGGATCGGGCCGAGGGCCTCGTCGATGTTGCGCTGCTGGTCGGTGTCGTCGATCCGCAGAATGAACGTGCCGCCGTTGTGCCGCGCCCACAGCCAATTGAATAGAGCGGTGCGCATCCCGCCGATGTGCATGTAGCCCGTCGGGCTGGGGGCAAATCGCGTTCTCACAGTCATCGTCAATCCTTGCTGAAGGTCGTTGAAGGCGCGGATGATAACACTCGACTTGCGGCGTTCGTAGTACCGCTTGCCAACGGCAAACGTATCACCGTCTGGGAAACCAGGCGCAGCCATGCCGCAAGTAGGTTGGGACTCTGTCCCGACCGGATCGGGACAGAGTCCCAACCTACAAGCTGCGCCGTCGCGAAGCGGCGGATGACACAACTTCCCAGTCTTCGATCGGCCCCGGCTTGATCCGAAACAACGGATGTGATTTGGGCCGAGTCAGTGATTTGATCTGTTCCCACCATGTGGGATCGCGTCGCTGCAATTTGGCTTTGAGGTGCTGCCACTCGTACTGCAATTGAGCACGCGTCACGGCGATCAATTCCGCGTTCTCGCCCGTTCCAATTTTTGAACGATCGAAGCGATAGCCCCGTCTTAACGACTCCGCATGAACGACACGCAGATAGGACGCCAACGCTGCTTGGGGCGAGGCCGATTCTTGGAACCGCGCCAATTGCGGATGCCGGGTGTAGCCGCGCGTTTCACCGTTCAGGACTGCTTGGGCCAAGAGTGCTTCTCGCCACAGCGCCACGAGGCCGCGCGAGTCCAAGTACTTCGGATGCAGTGTCCACAAACGCATTTTTGACTTCTTGTGTGGCGGCTTGATGACAATCCACGCGACGTGCGATTAGGCATCGATCTCCACTCGCGTCGGAATCGACGGCTGCGCTCCGCGTCGTGTGACCGAGATCGCTGCTGCCGTGCTGGCCCAGCGAGCGGCCTCAATGAGTGTTCGACCTTCGGCGAGCGCCGTCGCGAGTGCGCCGTTGAAGACGTCTCCCGCAGCGACGGCGTCGATCGCTTCGACCGGCAGTGCGGCGAGGTGCTCAACGACATCTCCGTCGAGTACGCAGCAGCCGTGCTCACCGCGAGTGATGATGACTCGCGAGCAGCCCGCTGCTTGAAGTTGCTTGCCAGCGGCCTCGGCGTCTTCTGAAGAACAGACTTCGCGGCCGGTCAGCAGCGCAGCTTCGGATTCGTTCGGCGTGAAGACGTCGATCAATCGCAACCCGACAGCGAACAGGATCTCGCGATCGGCGGGAGCCGGATTGACGATCGTCGTCAGCCCGGCTTGCTTGGCGTGTCGCAGACCGGCCATGACCGTTTCCAGCGGCGACTCCAGACACGCGACGAACACGCGAGCGTTCTGCCACACCTCTTTCGGAACCGCGTGAATGTCGTCCGGCCGCAGATGCAGATTCGCGCCGCTGGCCACGCTGATCAGGTTCTGACCGCCGGCATCGACGAGGATCAATGCGACTCCCGATGGCTGACCGGGGACCACTTTGAGAAACCGCGTGTCGAGATTCTCTCTCCGCAAGCAGTCGTGGGATTCGAGTCCAAACGAGTCGTCGCCGACGGCCGCCAGGAAGATCACCGGCTCGCGTGCCGATCGCGCTGCCGCGACAGCTTGATTCGCCCCTTTGCCACCAGCCGCGCGATAGAACTCGCCACCAAGAATCGTTTCACCCGGCCGCGGCAACGAGGGCGTGCGGATCACTAAATCGGTGTTGATCGAGCCGAGGACGATGATGGACATGATTCGTAGGACGGGCGCTCTTGCCCGTCTCCTCGCATCGACGGGCAAGAGTGCCCGTCCTACTTCACCGGCCACTTCACGTTGTATTTGCGTTCGAGGGATTCCATCCACTCGCGGCGGAGCGGGAAGAAACTGGCGTTGGCCAATTCCGTCGCGGGCGGGCTGTGCGGCCAGGTCTTAAGGAAGTCGGTGCGTTGCGGCGCGTCTTCCTCGGCGGCGATGTCTTCGCGGTCGGTGACATGAACGACGATGAAGGCCGAACGGTCGTAGTTTGGAAACGCTGCAGTCGCGCCGGGTTTCAGTTGATCGACAGCGGTGAAAAAGTCGTCTCCCAACTTGTCGAGGCCGGGAATCTGGGACAGCTCCGGTCGTTCGTTGCCTCGCTGCTGGAGCGGATTCACTCCGGGAGCCGACTTCCCTTGCATCGTGTAGTGCGCGAATTTTTCTTTCGGTTCAATCACGGTCAGTTGCAGTCCATCCTTGTCGCCAGTGACGGTCTGCCCGGCCAGGACTTCGGTCAGCTTCTGGCCATCGGCGGCGAGCTTAGCCAGAGCCTTCGCACGCTCTTCGGCTTTCGGCGCGGCCTGTGCCAGCTTCCAGGCTTTCATCACCTGCATTCGGATGCCATCTTCCTCGAACTTCGGCACGTGAGGTTCTTTTCGCTCCACGACCCAATACGCAAAACGGTTCTTTGTGCCGGGATCCTCCGCGACTTCGGGTGTAAACGTGTTGTCGTTGCCACGTCCGTAGACGCGCTGCAGGACAGACACGGCTCCTTGTTGGCGATTGAAGCTCTCGTCCATCGGATCGGTCGCTCCGCCGAGCTTGTGCTCTTCTGATTTGCTGAGTTCTTCCGCTGAGAGCATTGCCGTCTCGACGTACTTGAGGTCGAGCGATTTCGCGAGTTCTTTCAACTCGGACGCGACGTCCTGCGGCGAGCGATACGACTTCGAGCCTTTCTCGGCGATCGTGTACGAACCCAAGCGACGCATCTTGTTGAGGATCGACTCGATCCGATCCTTCATCAATTTGAGCGTCCGTTCTTTGAGCAGGTCATCGAAGATTTTTTCCTGGACTTCCTCGAACGGTTTGTATTTCGTTTCAGGTTTCTTCTCGGTCTTGTCTTCCGATTTTTCATCGGGCGTGAACGGCTTCTCGGAGTCGGCGGCCGGCTTGTCCTTCGATTCGGTCGTCTCCGGTTTGGGTTTGTCATCTGGCTTCTTGTCGTCCGGTTTCGCGTCTTCCTTTTTCTTTTCGGCTTTCTCAGCGTCGGCTTTGGGAGTCTCCTTCGGATCGCCCTCGGCTTTCGGCTCGGCCTTCTTGGGCTTGTCCGCCGGCTTGGCTTCTTCAGGCTTCTCGGCAGTCACCTTGTCCTCGCCAGCCGCGCCTTGTGGATCATCCTGTTTGGGCTTGTCGGCTGGCTTCTCTTGTTTGGGTTTGTCGTCCTTAGGCTTTTCGGACTTCTCTTCGGTCGGCTTGTCCGATTTCGGATCGCTGGGCTTCTCCGGCTTGTCCCCCTCTTTGGATTCTGTCTTGGGTTTGTCGTCTTCCTTTTTAGATTCAGCAGGCTTGTCGGAATCAGGCTTGTCGCCCTCCTTCTTTTCGTTGGGCTTCTTGGGATCGTCCCCTTCCGGCTTCTTGGTGTCGTCCCCTTCAGCCGGGTCGTCTTTCTTGTCGTCAGACTTTGTCGGCGTGCGAATGGCGAAGAACTCTTTGTTGTCGGCGTAATACTTCGCGACCTCCTCGTCGGTTGGCTGATCGACTTTTTTCTCGATGACGTCATAGTCGGCTTCGAGGTACGCGAGGCGGACCCGCATCGGCTGGAAGAAACCCGGTTCGCCCTTGGGGCCGGGAACTTTTTCGGCGTGCATCTTGAAGAACTCGATCAGCTTGTCGTCGGACGGATCGGGGATGCTCTTCACGAACGCTTCGACCGGGATCGTCGTGGCCTCGATGGAGTGTTTCACGTTGACCTTACGGAAGTCCTGCCAGCGCTGCTGCGGCGTGGAAATGGCTCGAGGATAAGTCATTTCGGCGGCCATGCGGGCAGCGATTTCGTCTCGAAGCAGGTCGTAAGCGGGGGTGACACCAATATTGAGCTGCTTTGTAATCTCCTTGAACATGCCGCTCGTGATGTTTTGGTCGCTGACCATCTTCATGAAATCATCGACCGCGTCGTCATTGACGTTGATTCCCAGCCGCACCGCCTCGCGACGCAGCAAGTCGCCGAAGATGACGTCTTTCTCGAAGTCATCGTTGCCGAACTTGAATTGGATTTGCTCGAGGCCGCGGGCCAACTGCATTTCATGAATCTGCTGGGCGAATTGCGGGCCGAACTGGGACAGCAGTCGCTCGTCGAGAGGGTGCGACTTGCGGTAGATCTCGCCGAGGACGCGGTTGGCCGATTCGCGGCGGCTCTTGAGGTTGGCGATCTCCCGCACGGAGAGCCCGGCGATCGGCGGTTGTTCGGTGGTGTCGCGTCCGCTGAACTGCGTAATGACCAATCCCAGCACCGCGCCGACGAGGCCACCCATCGTGCCGTACTCGTTTTGTTTCGAGCTGCGAGTGCCCCACACAAACGCTCCGCCGCCGAACAGAGCGGCCAATATCAGCGGCACCAGGAACGTGGTCCCCGCCTTCATCGTCTCGTCCAAAAACACGAACGAGATCATCGACATCAGCGTCAGAGCCGCCATGATCGGCTTGAGATTACGGCGGAAAAAACTCAATGAATCCATGAAGCAACACCTCTGTCAGACGGAGTCGAGACAAAACACAAGTGGGGGTCATTCCTTGACAGGCCCGGAAATGGCCGAGTAGGTATGTCCGCCTTTGGCCGGTCGGAAAACCGGCGGATTGTAGTCCCAGAGGGTCGAGCCACAAGGCTTGCCCCGCACGACAAGGAACTCAGTGTGGCAGGAAAGCGTTTGAAAGCTTTGGTGATCGTCGAGTCGCCGGCGAAGGCCAAAAAGATCAGCGGCTTTCTGGGGCCGAACTACAAAGTGCTCGCCAGCATGGGGCACATTCGGGATCTCCCGGCCGGTGCGGCGCAGGTGCCGGCCGCTCTCAAGCAAGAGGCGTGGGCGAAGATCGGCGTCAACGTCGAGCAAGGTTTTCAACCGCTGTATGTGATCCCGCCGGAGAAGCGCAAGCTCGTCAATGAATTGAAGGACGCGCTCAAGAATGCCGACGAACTCATCCTCGCGACAGACGAAGACCGCGAGGGCGAATCCATCGGCTGGCATCTGACGGAGGTGCTCAAACCCAAAGTCCCCGTCACACGCATGGTCTTCTCCGAAATCACCAAAGAGGCGATCCAAGAGGCGATCAGTGCCAAACGGCAACTCGATACCAACTTGGTCGCTGCCCAGGAAACTCGGCGAGTGCTCGACCGGCTATACGGCTATCGGCTCAGCCCGCTGCTGTGGAAAAAGATCGCCCCGAAGCTCTCGGCTGGCCGAGTCCAATCGGTGGCCGTGCGGTTGATCGTGTCGCGCGAAATCGAACGCATGGCGTTCCGCAGCGCGACGTACTGGGACTTGAAGGCGGAACTCGCGACCGAGACGTCTGCCAAATTCACCGCCGAGCTCGTGACGGTCGGCGGACGCCGAGTCGCCAGCGGCAAAGACTTCGACGAGACCAACGGCAAGCTCAAGGCCAACGTCGATGTGCTGCTACTCGATCAACCCAACGTCGAAGCGCTGCGCGAACGACTCAGCCATGCGGGCTGGATCGTCAGTAATGTGAAGGATCGCAGCGAGATTCGCCGACCGTATCCGCCGTTCACAACCAGCACATTGCAACAAGAATCAAACCGCAAGCTCGGCCTGTCGTCGAAAGAGACGATGCAGATCGCGCAGCGGTTGTACGAAGACGGACTCATCACCTACATGCGAACCGACAGCGTGAACCTCTCGGGCGAAGCGATCGGAGCCGCGCGGCGACGCATCGAAGAAAAATACGGTCAGGAATATCTCAGCCCGACGCCGCGACAATTCACGACGAAGGCCAAGGGAGCCCAAGAAGCTCACGAAGCGATCCGTCCCGCCGGCAAGATGATGCCGACCGCCGACGAGCACGGACTCGGCGGCCAATCGGCTCGGCTTTACACGCTGATCTGGATGCGGACGATGGCCACGCAGATGGCCGACGCGCGGCTGACGTTCATCACCGCGACGATCGCCGCCGCCGATGCCGAGTTCCGCGCAACCGGCCGGCACGTCGATTTCCCCGGCTTCTTCCGTGCCTACGTCGAAGGGGTCGATGACCCCGAAGCCGCGCTCGACGATCAAGAAGCCGCGCTGCCGCCGCTGCGAGAATCGCAACCGTTGTCGCTGGGACAACTCGATTCGCTCAAGCATGAAACGAAACCACCCGCTCGGTTCACGGAAGCGACGCTCGTTCGCGAGCTCGAATCGGACGGCATCGGCCGGCCTTCGACCTACGCCAGCATCATCAGCACGATTCAAGACCGAGGCTACGTTCGCAAAGTCAGCAACCAACTGATTCCGACTTTCACGGCGATCGCGGTGACGCGGTTGCTCGAACAGAACTTTCCGAACCTGGTCGATGTGAAGTTCACGGCTCAGATGGAAGAGCAGCTCGACGAAGTCGCGACCGGACAGGCCGAGCGGTTGCCGTACCTGCAAAAGTTTTATTGCGGCAGCGACGGGCTCGATGAACAAGTGAAGTCGCACGAAGAGCTGATCGACCCGCGCATCGCCTGCACGATCGACTTGGACGGCGTCGAAGCAAAAGTCCGAGTCGGTCGCTATGGCCCGTTCCTGCAAAAAATCGGCAGCGGTCCCGAACCGGAAACCGCGTCGATCCCTGATGACGTCGCTCCGGCCGACATCACGAATGAACTCGCCGAGAAATGGCTGGAACTCAAGCGACAAGGCCCGCAGTCGATCGGCAATCATCCCGAACATGGGCTCCCGATCTTCCTGCTGAGCGGCCGATTCGGGCCGTATCTGCAAGTCGGCGAAATGTCGAAAGACCCGGACGCTCCAAAACCGAAGCGGCAGAGCGTTCCCAAAAATATCGACCCCTCGACGCTGCCGTTCGATACCGCGTTGAAGCTGCTGGCGCTGCCGCGCGAACTCGGCCCGCACCCGGATGACGGCAAGCCGGTCTATGCCAGCATCGGCCCGTATGGCCCGTATGTGAAACACGACAAATCGTTCCGCTCAATTCCGAAGACGGGCGATGTGTTGAACATCGACCTCGCCGCCGCCGTCGAACTGATCAAGCAACCGCGCGGCAAGAAGGCGGCACCGACGGCTTTGCGAGATCTCGGCAAGCATCCGGACGACGACGCACTGATCCAAATTTTTGAAGGTCGCTACGGCCCGTATGTCCGACACGGCGATGTCTTCGCCTCACTGCCAAAGGACCGCGCGATTGAATCGGTGCAACTCGATGAAGCCCTGATCTGGATCGCCGAACGAGCCGCGCTCGGCCCGTCGAAGAAGAAAGGACGCGGCCGAGGTAGTTTCCGCAAGAAGTCCGCGTCCCCCAAAGGGGACGTCACAACGGCCGCGCTCAAGCCCGCCAAAAAGAAAGCGGCGAAAAAGAAAACTGCGAAGAAGAAGCCCGCTAAGAAAATACCTCCAAACGATGAATAGCCGCGTTCATTTTCCGCCCTTCATTTTCCGCCAGCTTGTTCCGGAAAAAGGAGGGCTGGCGGAAAATGAAGGGCGAAAAATGAACCGCAGTTCGTTTGTCAGAATGTCGCGATGACTCCGTTGCTGATTCTTGTTGGCGCGTATCTCGCCGGCTCAGTGCCGTTCGGATTGATCGTTGCGCGACTCGCCAAAGGAATCGACATTCGCGAGCACGGCAGCAAGAACATCGGAGCCACGAATGTCACGCGCGTCCTCGGAGCCAAATGGGGCGTGCTGTGCTTCGTCCTCGACGTGCTCAAGGGGGCGTTGCCGGTCCTGCTGCCGATCGTGATGCTCGCGGCCGGTGATCCGAATCGAGTTCATTGGCAAGTTGCCGCCGGTCTACTGACGATCCTCGGCCACATGTTTCCAATCTGGCTCGGCTTCCACGGCGGCAAAGGAGTCGCGACGGCCTTGGGTGTCGTCGTCATGCTGGCGAATCCGATCTCCACGGCGATCACGTTTGGCGTGTTTATCGCCTGCTTCGCCGCGACGCGCATTGTCTCGATCAGTTCGATTGCCTCCGCGGTGACGTTTGCGGTCTCGCAGATGTGCGTTCTTTGGCCGCAGCCGTTTCAAGAGAAGACTTGGAGCCTCGCGGCATTCAGCCTCGCGGTGCCGGCATTGATCATCGTCAAGCACCGCTCGAACATCGGCCGTCTGTGGCGCGGCGAAGAACCACGGTTTGGACGCAAATCGCCAAACGACAAAAGCTCGGACGAAGGTCAATCGCCGCCCAGCAGTCATCCGCATTCCCAATGAAAACTGCGCGGTCGCTGGAAGGCAGAAGCCCGGCTTTTTCAAAAAGCTGGGCTTCTTCATCGCAGGTTTGCAGACTGCCCCGATTCACTGGCAGGTTGAAAACCTGCCCCACGAAGTCTCAACAGACTTCGATCTCGTTGGTCAGCGACATCGTACTGGCAGCATCGAGCGCGGCGTGCGTGGCGAGTTGCTTGTTGTAATAGGTCGCAGTGCGACCGCTGAGCAGCACTTCGCCGTCGTGGACTTCGACGTGCAGGCTGCGAATTGTGCCGCCGGTGCGGAGTCGCACATAGCGTTCGACCGTGTCCGCAATCTCGCGCGGCGAGACTGGGTGTGCCAATTTTGGCTGGCGCGATGAATAAGGAGCTGTCAGAATGAGGTTAGAAATGTTCGGAACCTCTTTCTGGAGTCGATCATGGATGATGTGCCACAAGTGAAATCAGGGTTGTTGATGCCAGCGGTTCGGGAGCAGGTG
>CAMDDX010000255.1 GCA_945893075.1 Planctomyces sp. SH-PL62
TGATCCATCGCCTCGGTGACGGCGATGTCGTTCCGCTGATCGTGCCACGCCTTGCCCACGAGGACCGTCACGATCCGGTCAATCTCTCGTTCGGCGAGGACGATCCCGGACTGGTCCCACACGAATTCCGCAACCCACGCTTTGACTCGTTCTGATCGGAGTGGCCATGTCTTCGAAAGCGGCTGTTCGGAAGCAGTTGGCAGCCCAATCGTCGGCTGGCCCACGAGGTTGATGAAGAGCTTCGGCTTCATGGCCAGAATCCGTTCCAGCGCGTTCGCGGGCAGTCGACCACCAGCATTCACTTCCGTGTCGTTCGCAGTCGGGGCATTCTCGGATGTTGCGGTCATTGGTCCGCCCCCGTATTCCCCGTCGTTGGCTGGTGAAGTTGTTGGACTTCGCCAATGGCATTCAGAAGTTGAGCGGCCAACAGCTCAACCGTGTCCGTGTGTGTCACGCCGAGGCCCGAACTGTTCGATGCTTGCACCATCTGTAAAATGGTGGCGCGTAGTTGACTCGGTAGATGCGGCCATGCTTGCACGAACGTCGAGAGCTCACGAGCAGCGGCGCTGATGTCTTCGGCTCGCGAGGGGGTGTCTAAAACGGACACCGGGCAGTCGGCCAGAAGTCCTAAACTGCCACTATGACAAAGGGTTGAAGAATGCGTTCGTCGGTCTACGGAACCGAAGGCGGCTTGCCACTCTGCGAAAAAAAGCCCGGCTTATTGCCGGGCTTTTTTTATGGGACGTTCGCTGGATGAAATATCCGCCGTAGCCAGTGAAGGAGTGCGGAGGATTTGAAAAACCGGGTGACGAATCTTGATGGCCTTCATCGATTCATCCAGATCGATGCTTTGTTTTGGACATTAGGCGACCCAAGAAAACGATGCACCCTAAATGCACCGTAACCCCTGAAATGCACCCTATTCTGTGAAGTTTTCGATCAAATCGAAAACTCGTAACTCATTGCTGAGCAAGGGACAACGACTTTCGCTGCTACCTATCTATCTCTCCCATCACGACATCCAGCGAGCCGACGATGGCGGGGATGTCGGCCAGCAGAAAACCTTCGCAGAGCGGGGCGGTGACGGAGAGGTTGCAGAAGCAGGAGCTCTTGGCTCGGGCGCGGTACGGTTCGGCTTTGTCGTTGCCGACGATGTAAAAACCCATCGCGCCGCGCGGGCATTCGGTTTCGAGATACGCTTCGTCAACCGGCAGCTTGGCGCTCATCTTGTACGGCACGCGGTACGTGCCTTGAGACTTCGGGTACTTAGCCATCGCTTGGCGGACGAGCTTGATGGCTTGCACGACTTCCATCATGCGGACGAAGAAGCGGCACCAGTTGTCGCCGAGCACCGCTTCGCGCGGGGCGTCTTCAAACGGGGCGGAGATGACGTCGAAGTCGTAGCCGGCGTAATAGCGAGTGTAGATCGGCTCGCCGTCGCGGCGAAGATCGAAATCGACGCCGCTGCCGCGCAGGACCGGGCCGGTGCAGCCGTGGCTGATCGCCAGCTCTTTGGTGAGGATCCCCAGGCCCGCCGTCCGCTTGATGAAAATTTGGTTGCGAGTCAGCAGCGTGTGGTATTCCTGGATACGCGGCTCCAGCCAGTTGAGAAACATCTCGACTGCTTCCAGCCAGGTCAGCTTGATGTTCTTGTTGCGCTTGGTCAGCGCGGCGAGGCCGGGGGGAATCGGGATGATGTCCGGCAGGTCGTGCGTGGCTCCGCCGATCGTGAAGTAGCTGTAGGTCAGACGTGCTCCGCAGAGTTCCTCGAACAGGTCGAGGATGATTTCTCGTTCGCGGAAGGCGTACAGGAACGGGCTGAACGTACCGAGGTCCAGGCCGTAAGCGCCCATGCCGACCAGGTGGCTGGCGATGCGGCCGAGTTCGGCGACCAGCACGCGAATGGTCATTGCCTTTTCGGGGACTTCCAGGCCGATGAGTTTCTCGACGGCTAACGCCATGCCGAGGTTCATGTTCATCCCGGCGAGGTAATCCATGCGGTCGGTGTACGGCACCCACTGCGGCGTCGCGAGGTTCTCGCCGATCTTCTCGGCACAGCGATGCAGGTAGCCGATGTGCGGCGTGATCTCGTGGATAATCTCGCCGTCGGTCCGAAGCAACAGCCGCAACACGCCGTGCGTGCTGGGATGCTGCGGCCCCATGTTGACGAGCATCTCATCGGTGCGAACGTCGAATTCGATGACGCGGGGATCTTCGAGAGTCAGGCTCATGGTTTCCTCTGTAGGACGGGCACTCTTGCCCGTCCGGTTTCATTCATTCAAACAACACAAAGACGGGCAAGAGTGCCCGTCCTACTTGTCCTTGGGAAGCAGCTTTCGCAGCGGACCGATGTTGACTCCAAAGTAGGCGAGACAATTCAACAACAAAAACGTGGCGGTCGCTTCGTCGATGTTGCCGACAAACGGCACGACATCTGGGATCAACTCAACGATTCCCGCTCCGACGTTCAACAGGTACAAGGAGGAGAGGACTCCCAACACTAACACAAAGAAACTCTTAATGGCCTGCATCGTTTCACCGGTCAAGGGATTCATCGCCCGCGAACGCCGTGATATTCCAGCGGCATGTCGTAGTCTTTGCGGAGCGGATGGCCTTCCCAGTCTTCCGGGCAGAGGATGCGTTTCAGGTTTGGGTGATCGGTGAAGTTGACCCCGACGAGGTCGTAGCATTCCCGCTCGTGCCAATCGGCGATGGCCCAGATGGACGTGACTGACGGAACTTCGGGAATAGTCTTCGTCGCTTCGTCCTTCCAGCGCGGAACTTTGACCTTGAGCGTGATGCGATGCCGCAGCGAGTAGCTCGTCAGGTGATAGACGACCTCGACGTGCGGTTGATGGTTGAACTTCGCGGCTTTCTTGGCGTCCGGCTCAAAGTAATCGACGCCACACAGGTCGTTAAGGTGATCGAATTGAGTCCGCTCATCGTGCTTCAGGAAGCGTGCGACATCGACGATCGCGGTAGCGGCGACTTCGAGCCAGGGGTCTTTGGCGGTGAAGTTCGAGCCGGTGATTTTTGACTCACCGAATTCGCTGACGAGAAGCTTGTGGAGGTCTTCGGCGGTCATGGGATTTAAGATTTCAAATTTGAGATTTCGGAGTAGTGCAAAAGCCTGCGAGCCACCGGGGCAAGCCCGGTGGGGTGAAGGCCATTAGGCGTCAAATTTTTTGTCATCTTCGACGGGGCCGGGCTTTTGATAGGCTCGGACCCAATCGAGGTCGCCGCGTTTCCAGACGTAGGCAAAGCCGACGAGCAGCACGGCGAAGAAGACGGCGATGTCGATCACGCCAGCGTAGCCGAGTTGCAACGCGGTGTTGGCCGAGATCGCTTGCGAGGCGTCGAGCGTTCCGGGCGTGATGTTCAGCAACTTCTCGGAGATCTGTGTGCGAGCTTCGGTCGAGAGCCGATTGTCGGCGAGTTGCATGGCACCGCCGAAGACCGAGGCCCACGGATAGAAGAAGGCGACCTCGACGTCGAAGATGATGAACAGCAAGGCGACGGTGTAATACCGCAGGTCGAATTGGATGTAGCTGGAACCGATGGTCGGCTCGCCGCATTCGTAGATCGAATCTTTTTCGGCGGTTGGCAGATTGGGGCGGAAGAACCAGCCGACCAACAGCGGGAAGAACGCCATGCCGATCCCAGCGAGGATGAACAGGACAATGTGGATGACAAGGTCGGTCATGAGTGATCTCGTGGGGCAGGTTTTCAACCGTAGCCTGACTCTCCGAGTCGGGGCCTTGTTTTGATACTGAACGCACCCGACTCGGAGAGTCGGGCTACGATTTCGTGGGGCTGAATCGGGGTTGCGGTCGCAGGTCGTCCACCGACTGCCGGCCTTGGACGCCGGCGGTCAATTCATGCCAGAAGCCGACTTCTGGCTCGCCTAACTTCCAGCACAAGTAGGCTTCGCGGTCATCGACCAGCGTCGGGAAGTCGATCAGGCCGATGTTCGGGTCTTTCAGCTCGATGCCGAGGTCCGCCAACTCCTGAGCGAAAACGTTCAGTCGTTCCACATCGGCTTGGATGTCGGCCTGCATTTGTTCGAGTTCTTCGGTGTAGGGCGAGGCGACTCGTTTTGATCCGAGTTGGTTCCGTTCAATCAGGTCGATCAGCCGTTGCCGGCGATCGGTCACGTCCCGAAACAACTCGACAATGTCGCTGACGATCACGCGGACCAGCGGCAGGCGTTGATTCGCCTCGGCAAGCGTGAAGTAACGCTTGGTTTGATCGTTCGTCGGTGGAGCGGCGGTAGCTTTCATGATTTAGTGCTCGCTGGCTTCAAAGCCGAAGGGACTGGGTTCGCCTTTGACCCAAACTGGTTCGTAAAGGACTTTCGATTCGGAGACGGCGGTCGGATTGAGCGTCGTTTGGCCCCAGGCGGTTTGCAACGGCAGCTTGGCGTAATCGACGATGCAGCCATCGCGGCTGTAGCAACTCAAATCGTGATTGGAACCCATGAAGATGCAGTCCACGGGACAGGGCTCGACGCACAGAGCACAAAACATGCACTTGGTGTAGTCGATGGCGAAGCCGTCGATGCGGAAGCCTTTACCAACCGGACTTTTCACCTTCTCGATGTAGATGCAGTCGACTGGGCAAGCCACGGCGCACTTCTCGCAGCCGATGCAGGTTGTCAGATCAAAGCGATGGAAGCCGCGATAGCGGGCTTTGACCGGAACCGGCGATTCGGGGTACTCGAAGACTTCCGCGAAGGTTGGGCGACCGTAAGTCTTGAACATGGTCAAGCTCGTGACCCACATCCCTTGGAGGACTGTGCTGACGGCTAACCAAACATTCCGAAACCAATTGAACATGACGTTGGCAACGCTTTCGTCTGAATGGAATTTCTGACGAGATATTTTCCGGTGGCCCGGAAAGAGGCGCGGATTATAGGTGCGGGGCGAAGAGACTCAAGGCAGCGGCGAGGCGACTACGTTGGCACCGACTGAGTCAACTCTGCGAAGCGTGCGAGCAGCTTGGCGGTGTCGCCGGAATCGAGTGCCGCGGCGGATCGGCCGGCTGCGATGAGCGGATCGGTTTCGGCGTTCGCGGCGATGAGCGCGGCAGCCGCGTTGGCGACGATGATGTCGCGTGCGGCGGAGCGTTCTCCTCCGAAGACGGCTCGGATGCGAGCGGCACTTTCGGCGGGCGAGCCGACTTGCAGTTCGTTGACGGTGCATTCGGAGAGGCCGAAGGTCGCGGCGGTCCAAGTGTGGCGTCGCACCGTGCTGTCGCTGACCTCGAAGACGGTCGTTGATCCCCAGAGGCTGACCTCGTCGAGTTGATCGTTGCCGCAGACGACGAGCACACGACGTCGTCCAAGCCGTGCGGCGGCCTGCGCGAGTTTCTCGGCGGTTGCGATGCGGGAGGCTCCCAGCAATTGGAACTCGGCGTTGGCCGGGTTCGTGAGCGGGCCGAGCAGGTTGAATAGCGTCCGGAATCGCAACGCCTTGCGGACTGGAGCCGCGTGTTTCATTGCTCCGTGAAAGACCGGGGCGAAGCAAAAGCCGATGCCGACTTCATCGAGGCAGCGGCCGACTTGAGCCGGTGTCAGAGACGTCCGCACGCCCAAGGATTCGAGCACATCGGCCGAGCCGGAACTGCTCGACACGCCACGGTTGCCGTGCTTGGCGACCGGCACGCCGCAGACCGCCGCGACAAAGGCGGTCGCGGTGCTGATGTTGAAGGTCCGCAGTTCGTCGCCGCCGGTGCCGCAGGTATCGAGCAATCCGGTTCGTGAGGTCGGCACCCGTTCGGCCCGCTCGCTCATCGCGCGGGCCGCTCCGACGATCTCGTCCACCGCTTCCCCTTTGACTCGCAAAGCGGTCAGGAACGCGGCGATCGACACCTCATCGCACTGGCCGTCCATGATCGCGCCGACTGCCGATTGGCAGATCGTCACGGGAACATCGTGTTGCTCGAAGACGGCGTTCAAGGCGGCGTGGATCGCGTCGTGCATTGCTAGTGACTCTCCGCATTTTCGGGGCGTAAGGCGAGCGGCGGCTGACGCGGCTCGGCGGCGGATGATATGCTCCGCCCCGCTTTACGGCAGCGTAGGGTCGTCAATGTTTTTCAATTCCCGGACGGTTTCTATTTTCTCGTTCATCAAAGTGCCCGGTGTCGTGTCACGCGGCGAGTCTTGTCAGATATGTTGGGATCGTCTTCCGTTTATTCTTCAGATCGTTTGTTCTGTTTCGTGGGAGTCCCTGCATGTGTCATTTCGCTTCGACTCGTTCCTGTCTGAGCCTGATTGTGTTCGTCGCCGCCGGCCTCATTGGTTGCGAGGAAGTTCCGACTGCGCAGCCGGGTGCGCCAATCGTTCAACCGGCCACAAATCCTTCAACGCCCCCGGTCGCACACACGATCGCTCCGCAGGCACCCGCTCAACCTCAGCCGTCGGCCGAGTTGGAAGACCCACGCGGGGTGATCAGCAAGTTCCTCAACACTCCGACGACCGAGCGCAAAGACGTCGACGTCATGCGCGTCTGCAATCTCTCGTCCGGCACCGATGAATTCAAAAACATGGATCTCAATTCCTCTTCGGTCACGGATGAGGGGATTCAGCATCTGGCCAAGTTGAAGAACCTGGAAATGCTGAATCTCACCAGCACGAAAATCACCGCGGTCGGTTTCGCTGCGACGCTCGAACTCCCGCAGTTGCGGAGCTTGAATCTCACCAACTGCAACGTGACCCCGGCGATGCTGGAGACACTCGCCAAGCTGGAGAATCTGGAAGAGCTCGCGTTGGAGCGGACCAACGTTGGAGACAACGATCTCGTCGCTCTGGAGAACTTGGCGAACTTGAAGTCGCTCAACTTGAGCTACACGCAAATCTCGGACATGGGTTTCAAGTCTCTCAACAAGATCAAGGGGCTGGAGGTGCTGAAGATCGGCAACACCGGCGTGCAGGGCCAAGGCATGCAGTTCGTGAAACGAAAAAAAGGGGAGCCTGGTCTGCGAGTTCTGGATGCTCAGCATTCGCGATTCGGAGTGTTCGGCCTGCAGTACCTCAAAAACTTGGAGACCTTGGAGGAATTGGACGTCAGCCAAGCCGAAGTGAGCAACGCAACGCTCCAAGGCATTAAAGGCAACAGCCATCTCAAGAAATTGAATCTCGGATTCAATCAGGTCAACGACGGCGGGCTGGCGATGCTTGGCACCCTGAAGGGGTTGGAAGAGGTCCATCTGCGGAATATCTCGATGGTCAGCGACGTCACGCTCGGCAATCTTTCCAAGTGCAAGGAACTGCGACTCGCAGACATCAACGGAACCACCTGCTCGCTCAACGGGGTCGCACGATTGAAAAAAAATCTTCCGAACTGTGTCATTAAATTTATGGGGACGGACCAGTAGCCACGTTTCGATGAAGTTGCCCCCGCAGCCCGGCGTTTTGAACATGCCGGGCTGCTGATTCTTCCCTTAACCATTGAGACTCTCGCACCATGATTTGTATCTCGGTTTCTCCGGAATCCCGCACGTTAGCCAAGGTCGATTTGTTGAACGCGGCGGCGCGCTGCGACCTCGTGGAACTTGGCCTGGATCATCTCATCAAAGAGCCGAACGTCGCCGAGTTGATGGAAGACATTCCCAAGCCGATCCTGCTCTCCTGCCGCACCAAGGAACAAGGCGGAGCGTGGGAAGGGACCGAGCAAGAACGGATCACTCTGCTGCGACAGGCGATCGTCTCCGGGCCGGCGTACATCGAGTTGGATATGGAAACCGCCAAGTCGATCCCGCGTTTCGGCAAGACCAAGCGCGTCATCAGCTACACCAGTTTGGATCGGCCGCTGACGACCAACATCGAAGCCATCTTCGAGCAAGCCAAGAAGGTCAACGCCGACGTCGTGAAATTCACTTGGCCGACGCCGACGCTCGAAGCCGCATGGCCGTTGCTCTCGGCCGTGTCGAAGAAACGCGACATCCCAGTGGTCGGCTTGGGCCTGGGCCGCGCGGGACTGACCTTCTCGCTGCTGGGACGGAAATACGGCTCGCCCTGGATTTACGCCGCGCTGGAAAAAGGGATGGAGGCGTTTGACAACCAAGCCACCGTGTTTGAACTCGACGAGACCTACGGCTGGCGCACGATCAACGCCCAGACGAAGCTCCTGGCAGTTTGTGGTCTGGGCCTCGCTGAGACTGCGACCGTGCGGACCATGAACAAGCTGTTTGACAAGATCAACCTCAACATGCGCTGCCTGCCGGTCGCCACCGAGAAGTTCGACAAGTTCAAACAGATGCTCGACGCCCTGAAGATCAACGTGTTAGTGGCCTCGGGCACCGCCGCCGAACAAATGCTGCCGCTGGCCGAGAAGATGGAAGAGGTCACGCAGATGTCGCAACACGGCGACCTGATGCTCAAGCAGAATGAAGTCTGGACCGCCTACAACAGCTTGTGGCGCAGCGCGGTGAAGGCGCTCGAAGCGGCGTTGGGCAAAGGCGACGGTGACGCGCGTCCGCTCGACCGGCGCAACGTCATGGTCATCGGCAGCGGTGGACTGGCCAAGTCCATGATCTTCGGCATTGGCAAACGTAAGGGACTCGTCAGTGTGACGAGTTCCAACGACAAAGAGGCTCAAGCGCTCGCCGTCCAGATGGGGGTGCGGTTCGTGCCGTTTGCGAATCTCTACAACACGCTGTCCGACGTCGTCGTCTTCGCCGATCCCCACATGCAGCTCGGCGGCAAAAAGGACGAGTTCAATCCCGGCTATTTGCGAGCCAGCATGATGGCGATCGACGTGACCACGATGCCCGGAATCAGTCCGGCGATGAAGGAAGCTCGCGAACGGGGAGCCAAGACCGTCGATCCCGTCGATGTCTATGCCGAGCAACTCGCCACGCAATTCAAATCGGCCACCGGCCAAGACCTTCCCGCCGCCGACTTCCGCAAGGAATTGACCACGATCCCGGAATGATCGGGCAGTGAGCCGCAAGGCGCTAGCCGCGGGTTCTGGATTCGTTCAAGACCCGCGGCTAGCGCCTTGCGGCTCACTAAAGTCAGCGTCTTTGTGTTGACGCCGCCCCGCTCGCCAGAATGTTTCGCGGACGACCGTGCGAAAATCATTTCGCGGCCGGCAAGACGATTACGCAGCAATCATAGTCATCTTCTTTTGAGTTCAATCCCGGTGTCGGTACGAGACTCTGCGTGGTTCGGTCGTAGAGATAAACGTCACGCTCACCCGCACCGTCGAGCCGTTCGGACACAAAGGCCAAAAAACGCCCGTCGGCGCTCAGCGAGGGGGATTGCTCCGGGACAGCCGAATTCAATCCGGACAGCGGTAGAAACTTCTTCTCGATCCGGTCGAACAGAAAGATGTCGCGCCCGCCCACGCCGCCCGGACGATCTGAGCTGAACGCCAACAGGCGGCCATCACCGCTCAGCGACGGTTGCAGGTCCATGTGCTTCGAGTTCATCTCCGGCAGAGCCTCGACCGTTTTTTCCTTCAAGTCGCACAGATAAATGTCGGTCAAGCCCGCGCCGCCGCGAGCATTCGAGACGAACGCCACAAACCGTCCATCGCCGCTGAGGGCCGGCAGCCGCTCATCAACGGTTGGATTGTTCGGCTTCGGAAAGTCGAGAAACTTCTTGGCGGTCAAGTCGTACAGAAACAGTCCCCAGCGCGGACTGCCTCCCGGCCGAGCGTATGCGCTGAACGTCACCAACGATCCGTCACCGGAAACGGACGGCGTCATCTGGTGGACGTTGGGAAAATCATTGATCGCCGGAAACGGCAGCAGCTTCTTGTCTGTCCGATCCCAAACCTCGATGCGCCCGCCATCCGTGACTCCGTATTGAGCCGAGAACGCGCAGAACCGACCATCGCGGCTCAGCGAAGGGTGCATGTCGGCGCGAGTGAAGTTCGTGCCGTTCGTGATCGAATCAATCGAGCCGAGCAATTGGCCGGTGCCGACGCCGTCGTGCTCGTAGAAATAAACCTTCGGGTATGGCGGAGCACGCCGCTCGCGAACCGATGAGAATGCCAGCAACAGTTTTGGACTGGCGGCTTCTTGCGCAAACGCGAATTCGCCGGTGACAAAAAGGATGACCAACATGATCAGCGATCGGCTCATCGTGTCCTCATCAGTAGTTCGGACGCCTACGTCCGAACAATCGAACGGACGTAGGCGTCCGTTCTACGAATCACACGAGCGCTGCGACTGGCGACGCATTGCCGATAAACGGTCGCACGCGCGGGTCGGTGTTGATGTTGATTCCCATTCGCCGATACAGAGTCGCCGCGAATTCCAGCGGCATGACCGGATCGTTGGCCGGATACGCGGCCTTCGCGTCGCTCTGGCCGACCACCGTGCCGCCGGGGATTCCGCCGCCGGCCAGCAACGCGACTAAGCAATCGCCCCAATGGTCGCGGCCGCCCCATTTGTTGATGTTCGGAGTGCGGCCCATCTCGCCCACGGCGACCACCAGCGTCGAGTCCAACAAACCACGCTGTTGCAAATCGTCCAGCAGCGCCGACAAGCCTTGATCGAAGCGCGGGCAGAGTTCCTCTTCCATTCGCTCGATGCCGGTGGAGTTGTAGCCGTGGATATCCCACGCTCCGTCCCAGTCGTACCACTTGATCTGGACGAAGCGCGTGCCCGCCTCAACCAACCGCCGAGCCATCAACAAGGACTGACCAAAAAAGTTCGCGCCATATCGGTTGCGAAGTTTTTCCGTCTCCAGCGACAAATCGAATGCGTCGCGAACCTTGGTGGATGTGAGCATGTTGACGGCGCGCTGATAAAACGTCCCCAGTCGTTCGATACCAGGACCGGCCTGCGCGCGGCCGCGCATCTGATCAATCGCGCCGAGCAGTTCTTGACGTTGCTGAAAGCGGTTCGCCGAGACATCCGCCGACAGCGAGAAATTCGGGAGTTGCACTTGCTTCCCCAAGGGATCGCGGACTTCAACCGGATCGTAGGCCGATCCCAACACTCCGCCCCCCAGGCCCGCGCCGTTTAAGAGCTTGCCTCCCAGATGCATATACGGAGGCATGGCTCCGGTGTGGTCTGTGAATTTCGTGACGACCGCTCCGTAGGTGGTCGAACTGTCCAACGCCCCAGTCAAAGCGGGGCGAGGCGAGTGACCGCCGTTGAAACCGGTCAACGAGCGGATCACGGCGTAGCGGTCCATGCGCTCCGCCAGCATCGGCAGCAGTTCGCAAATCTGAATTCCCGGCACACTGGTGGCGATGTTGCCGTAAGGGCCACGCACATTTTCAATCGCGTTCGGTTTTGGATCAAACGTCTCGAATTGACTAGGACCACCTTCCAAAAAAATGAAAATGCAGGAGGTTTGAGCCGGCTGCTTTGACATCTGCGGTTTGGTTCTTTGGAGGTCTTCCGCCTGCAACTGATCTGCGAGCGTCAGCCCCAGCAAACCGAGCCCGCCGACTTCCAGCAGCTCGCGTCGAGTCACGCCTTGGCAATTTCGCGAACGAACCCGGCCGATCTTCAGCATGGCAATCGCTCCCACGAGTCACGTTGAGAACTCCCGCACCGCTCAGAACGTGAGCCTTGTAACTCGCCGA
>CAMDDX010000256.1 GCA_945893075.1 Planctomyces sp. SH-PL62
CCCGCCGTGGAGCAACTGCGCGGCGAGGTCTATCGGCAGAAAGACGACTACGAACGAGCACTCCAGCATTTCGAGCGTGTCCCGACGGTCGAGGGCAATCATGTCGAATTGCGAATGAGCATGGCGTGGTGTTTCAAACGGATCGGCCGGTTGGACAAAGCCATCGAAGCGATGAAGGCGGCCTATCGCGAATCACCGAAGACAGCGGTCGTGCTCTACAACCTCGCCTGCTACTACGCGCTGGCGGGAGAGAAGGAAGAAGCCCTGTCCTGGCTGGGCCGAGCCATTCGCATGGACAATTCGTACCGCCTACGTGTGCCGCGTGAGACCGACTTCGACTCGATCCGCAACGATCAAGATTTCCTCTACCTGATGCAACTTTCCGAACCAAAGAAGAAGACTCGCGAGAAGTCATGACCGACATCGAAGCGGACCGCTTGCAAGCTCATCTGAAGACGATCGCGCATTCGCGTCCCAGCGGCAGCGCGGAATTGGAATCTCTGCGAACCTACGTGACGGATCAGCTACAGCAGTTCGGCTGGAACGTCCGCCGGCATGAGTTTGAAACTGTCTCAGCAATCGGCGACCGGCTGACCGGCATCCAATTGATCGCGACGTTGCCGTCGTCATCGCCGTCGGAGTCCTGGCTGTGCGTTGCCGCGCATCTCGATTCGCGATTCGAAACTCCCGGAGCGGACGACAACGCGAGCGGAGTTGTCGGCCTATTAGAAATCGCCCGTTGCTGGCCGGAATGGCGACCGGCTCACGGCACGGAGGTCGAACTGGTCGTCACCGACCTCGAAGAGGAAGGCATGTTGGGCGGGACCGAACACGCACGCTTGTGGCTGTCACGGCCAGAGCGACTGCTCGGCATGATCGCGCTAGAGATGATCGGCTATTGCGATCAACGGCCGCACACGCAGATGCTCCCGAAGCCGCTGGTCGGTAAGTATCCGACGACGGGCAACTTCATCGCCGTGATTGGCAACCAGAACTCGACAGCGCTGATCGAACTGTTCCGCGACGGCTTGAATGAGATTGCCGGTCTGCCGACTGAAACGCTGCAAGTCCCGGAGAACGGCAACCTGCTACAAGCGACTCGGCTGAGTGACCACAGCCCGTTCTGGGATGCCGGCTTCCCAGCCGTGATGATTACCGACACCAGCTTCCTGCGCAACCCGCACTATCACCGCGGCAGCGACACCATCGAAACGCTCGACATCAACTTCCTGCGCCAAGTCACCGCCGGCTGCCTGCGAGCGATCCACCGCGTAGTTCGGACGCCTACGTCCGAACTCCCGACGGACCGGACGTAGGCGTCCGGTCTACGGAGTCGGCAACAATCGCGGCCGCATGTTGATCCAGAATGCACGGCTCCGTTCATCGAACTGCTCGACCGTCAGGCGTTCGATAACGCCACCGTCACGCTGCGAGTGCTGCACGTTGACCTCAACAAGATTGTCCGTGCCACAGCGTCGCCGAAGTCCCTCAACAACACCGAACTGAAACCGCATCTGCGGATAGACCGGCACATCCAACGCCGCGAGCGACCAACGATCCAGCCACAGCTCGCCATCCGTCACGAGGTGCCGAGCCGACTCCGGCAATCGTTGTACGCCCTCGTCGGTCAGCGTCACACCGACCCGCTCAATCCGCGTCGAGTACACGCTCCAGGCCAGCCAATGATCGCACAGCCCCCACCGCTCCATGATCGGCCACACGCAGGCGAAGAGGATGCAGACCACACTAACCCGACGCGCAAGCGAGGGCGAACGCTCTAGATCGTTCTGACGCGAATCAATGTCGGTGGTTCGTTCGGCCTCGCTTGCGCGTCGGGTTAGTGTGACCGTCTCGCTCGCCTGTTTCCCGAACAGCAGCCAGTCGTGGCCGATAAACGCGATGTTCCACAACAACACGCCAGGCCGATGCCCTAATCCCGTCGGTCCCAAGGCAAGGATCAGTCCAACATGCAGCGCTGTCGCCGCAATCAGCGCCGCTCGCCGGGTGCGCGGCCAACACAAGCCGATGGCCACGAGCAACTCGCCAAGAGGAAGTGAGAATGCCAACCACCACTTCACGCTCGCCGGCCAACCCGCCGCGTTGATGCTCACGGACTGAAACAGGGCCTCGACCAACGTCTGCCCGTGCGAGGCGTAGAAACCCGCATCGAACTTCGACATGGCCGACCAGAAATAAATGCTGATGGTCAGCAGCTTGTGGGGCAGGTTTTCAACCTGCCCGTCTTGGAACCGGCCGGGCAGGTTGAAAACCTGCCCCACGTCGGCCGAACTCCAACAAATCGCCATCAACAGCAGTTGCCACGCCCACGGCTGAAGTCGGTGCTGGTCGAGAATGATGAGCACACCGAGCGAAGCGACAAACGCCAACCAACTGCGTCGCGAATCCACGTTCCAGACCACCGTTGCGAGCGACCCCAGCAGAACGCCGAACGCCAGCCAATCGACAAACAGTGGCAGCGATCCGGCCCAGCCGAACAACGGCACTTGCGGGAACTCAGTCTGCGGAGTCCATAGCTTCCACGTGGCAGCGAACAGCATCAGTCCCGCGACGGCCCACCAACGGACCAGGGGTTGGGAGTCTTTTTCAGGTCGGCGTTGTGCCGTCGACAAACAACTCGCCAGCAGACGTTCGATGACCATTAGCCCGACCTGAAAAAGACTCCCGACCCCGTCACTTCACTTCATCAGTTTGCTCACCAACGCCACGGTCGCCACGATGCCCACGGCCAGCAGCACGGTGAGGAAAATCTTCCAGAAGCTATAAGGCCGCTCGCCCTGCACTTCGCCCGTCACGGCGTTGATGAAGATCTGGTACGACTTATCGTGATAGCGATACGCCAGCAACCACACCGGCAGCAGCAGCAGATGCTTAAAGGTGATCGCGTCGTAGCGCGTCTTGATCTCGCTGACACGCTGCTCGTCGCCGCCAATGAGGCCGCGCACGTCGGACGCGATGCCGGCGTCCATTTTCTGTTTCGCGATCGGAAATCCTTCGTCGAGTTCCACCTCATAAGTCCGAGCCAGAAACCCGGCCAGCAACTCTTGCGAGAACGGCTGCAGGCTTTCGAGCGGCCACGGTTCGAGCGCATCCATCATGTCGCGGCGCATCCCCTTCGTTCCGAGGGTCAGCACGTCGTCAAAGAAACGCTGATGACTGCCGCTGGCCGGCGACCAGCGCGTGCGGCGTTCTTGCTTCGTCTGATTGTTCTCCGTGACCGTGACGAAGTAGTGGTCGCCGCGTTCGCCCGAATAGCGGCTGAAGGTCATGGAGTCGTACGTCCAAAACGGCAGATAGACGCCGTTGAAACGCCCGTCGACACCGCGCAGCGCGAACTCGCCGGGAGCAAACCAGCGCGACCGCACCCACGCGGTCAGGTTCTGCCGAGCTTTCTCCTTCTCGATCTGAAACGGCAGCACGCCATGCACCGGAATGCGTTTCGGCGAGTCATGCACCTTGTCGAGCTGAATTGGCGAGCCGCAGTACGGGCACTCGCTGCTGGTCAGCGAACCGACGAAGACGACGTTCCCGCCGCAACCGACGCAACGCACTTCGCTCTGACCGGATTGATCCTGGCCGTTGGATTTCTCACGCCACTCGCGGACCTTCACGAGGATCGTGTGAAAATCCTGCTCGCCGATATCCGCGTCGGCCGCGAGTTCAATCAGCTTCTCATGTCCGCAGTACGGACACTTGAGGTCTTGCTGCCCGATGCTGAACTCCAAGTCCGCGCCGCAATTGTCGCACGGAAAGATGCGTCCCTTGCCGTCATCAACGGACTCACCAGGCTTGGGAGATTTGGAACGAGCATCGGCGTCAGGCATGGATCGACTCCGGCGTTACCTGAATTGGGGTTGCGGATCGGAAAGTGTTGCGTCCGTACTTCGCACACGGATGCGAGAGGCGCACGCGGATTGACGAACCCTTCGCCCCGCCTTCATCCGTGTGCGCCTCTCGCATCCGTGTGCGAAGTGAGTGCGGTCACAACAACCGCACTCAATCTTCCTATCGCGGCAGCGGCGGCGGAGCGGCTCCGAACAGACCGGCTGTTTGAGGCACCTCGCCTGCCGGTTGCCAGTTGCTCATGCCCACGCACCACACGAGCGTCGCACGATCAATCTGCCCGCCCTGAATCGCCGTCTGCATCTGAGCCAGCGTATGCGGCCCGGACGATTGCCCGCCGATCGCCGCGTGCCACGTCGCCGCGTTGGGAACTGGAGGCGGCGCATTGACTGCCTGCGCCACCGGAGCCGCTCCCATCTGAGCCATCCGATTCGCCATCGCGAAGCCCATCCCTAAACCCATCCCTTCGGATCCGCCTCCACCGGGATTGTCGGCCGCGGCCATCATCGCGTTGCCCATTTGGTACTGCTGGTACTTGTTCATGTCGCCGACGACGCCCATGCTCGTCCGCACGTCGAGCGCTTTTTCGACCGCTTCCGGCAACGACACGTTGACGATGAACAACTGCGGGATGTCGAGCCCGTATTCGTCGTCGATTCGTTCGGCGACCAGCTTACGAAGCTCGACCGCCATCTCTTGATAGTGTGCCGCCAAATCCAGCGCGGCGATTTTGGATGTTCCCAGCATGTCGGTAAACGCTTGGGTGATGATCGACCGCATCAGTTCCGAAAGCTCATCGCTGCTGAACTCGCTGTTGGCACCGACCAACTCCTTGAGCAACGCTTTCGGATCGACCGCCTTGAGCGTGTAGGTGCCGAACGCTCGCAAGCGAATCGGGCCGAACTCCGGATCGCGCAGCATTACGGGGTTCGGCGTGCCCCACTTGAGGTCGGTAATCTGCCGCGTGCTGACGAAATACACCTCCGAGCGGAACGGGCTATTGAAGCCATACTTCCAGCCCATGATCGTGCTGAGGATCGGCAGATTGTCGCTCTTGATTTCGTAATGGCCTTCCTCGAACACATCGGCGATCTCTCCACGATGCACGAAGATCGCCTTCTGACCCGGCCGCACAATGAGCTGCGCGCCGTTCTTGATCTCGTTCTGATACCTCGGGAACCTCCAGACGAGCGTGTGTTTGGAATCGTCCACCCACTCGATGATGTCGATCAGTTCGCCGCGCAGTTTGTCGAGCAACCCCATGATGTGATCTCCAGAACGGAAAAGGAACGGGATAACGGGGACGGATTCTAAAGAGACCCGCAGAATAAAGTAGACGAGTCACTCCGTGACTCGAACGTTCCGGTCACGGAGTGACCGGTCTACTATTTCGTCACCCGTCAGAGAATCTTGGCCTCACAAATTCCACCACTCGATGTACGCCGTGACGACTGAGTTGACGCAGTCGATGTGACACGCCAGCCGCAGCGGTTCGTAGAACGCGATGACCCAGTAATTGCTCCCCGTCGAGACGTACATCCCGCTGTACCACGCCCACCACATCGGCCCGATCGAGAGGACGTACAACGTCAGCAGCACCAGCATCACGATCAACCGCCGTACGGCCCAGCGACGGAATTTCGGCCACGTCAGCCCGACCGGTGTTTCGGTCGGTGCAGGAGCGTCAGGGGCAGCAGGTGCGAGCGACATATCGCCAAGCTATCGAAAGTAGTAGGCACATTCCATGTGCCGTCAACCTGAGGATTGCGGACGGCACATGGAATGTGCCTGCTACGTCAGTCCCGCTTCGCGGGACCAAGTGACCGTCGTGCGCATCGCTTCGGCGAAATCCGTCGGCGGGTCATAACCGAGCAACCGCCGAGCTTTGTCGATGCTGTAGTCCAGATTCAGGGCCAGGAACTTGATGCGGGCGCTCGACAACAGCGGAGCTTCTTGTTTGCCCAACAGGCGGTAGACAGCTTCCATCAGCTTGGCCAGCGTCTTGGCGACCGGCAGCGGCACGCACTTGGTCGGAGTCGGCAGGCCGGCAGATTCGCAGATCGTGCCGATGAACTCGCGGCGTGAAACCAAGCGGCCGTCGGTGATGTTGAATAACTCGCCGACGACATCGTCTTTCTCAATCGCCAAGAAGATCGCCGCAACCAGGTTGCCGACGTAGGTGTTGTTGAGCAATTGCCGTCCGTCACCGAGAAACTTGAAGCCGCCGCTTTTGAGGCGTGCCAAAACTTTCGGCAGGATCGTGCGATCGCGCGGGCCGTAGATGAAACCGGGCCGCAGAATCACGGCCGGCAGCCGATGATCTCGGATGTGGTCGCGCACGAGATTCTCGGCCTCGACCTTGGTGAGCGTGTAGCCGTCGATGCCGGTCATGCTGACCGGAGTGAACTCGTCCGTGCCGAAGTGGTCGCACGCGGGATACACACCCAACGAACTGATGTGAACGAACCGCTTGAGCAAACCGCTCGACTCCGCCGCAGCGAGCAGATGCCGCAGGCCCTCGACGTTGACCGTGCGATAGTCGTCAGTCGGTCCCCAATCGCCGACTTTCGCCGCGCAGTGAATGATGACCGTCGCCCCCTTGGCCGCGTTGACCAGCGACTCGCGATTGGTCATGTCCCCTTCGACTAACTCCACGCCCCAGCTCCTGAGATCGGGACATTGGTTCGGCTGGCGAACGATCGCGCGGACTTTGTGGCCGCGCTTCCGAGCTTGCTCAGCGACATGACTGCCAACGAGTCCGGTCGCGCCGGTGACGAGAATGAGATCGCTATCGGTCAGGGTCACAAAGAACTCCTTGGGCCAAAACTGGTCATAAGCCAAATCTTTCGCCCTTCATTTTTCGCCAGCCTGAGTTTGTTGGCGTGGGAAACGGGCAGGCGAAAAATGAAGGGCGAAAAATGTCACCTCGGAACTCGGCGAGGTTCCGTTTCAGGCGAGTGCTCTAGTCCTGCACCAACCCTCTATTTCGACGCGAACTTCGCGCCGCGATACGCGGACAACTGCGTGGACTTGGACTTGAGCGCGGCGGCGAAGTGGATCTTCGCGGCATCCTTTTGGCCGGCAGCAAGCTTGCGTTGGCCGATGAAGAATTCCGCCTCGCAAATTTGAGCGTCGGCCGACTTCGCATCCGTGGTGTTGATCGCCTTGCGAAGATCTTGCTCCGAGAGCTTGTCGCTGAGATAGATCAACAGCGCGTCGCCCCATTCGCGTTTCGCCACCGGGATCGCCAGATCGGCTGCGAACTTGGCATCGGCCTGTTGCTTCTGGCCCAAGGTCAGCATCGCCAAATATCGCCACGGGTGCAGGAACCGCAGCTTCTTGTCGAGCTCCGCCGCCAGGTCGAATTCGGCGAGCGCTTCCTGCGTCTTGCCGGCGAAGAATAAGGCGAAGCCGAGTTCCGCATGGCCGACGGCGTTCTTGCTGTCCCACTTCAAAACCTCGTTGTAATCCTTGATCGCCGCCTCAATGTCGCCGCGCGAGAGTTTGCTCCCCGCACGCAGGCTGATGACCATCGGCTGTGCCGCGTCCAGCTTCAACGATTCGGTGAAGTCGTTCTCGGCTCCCTCGAAGTTGCCGAGGCTCATCATCACGAAGCCGCGGTTGGTGATCGCGACCACGAACTGCGGGTCGAGTTCCAACGCCTTGCTGAAATCGAGGATCGCGTCTTCGTATTTGTCGGTGGACTGCTCGAACATGCCGCGGTTGTTGTAGACCAGCGGATTGGTCGGAAACGCTTTGACCGCGTCGTTGTAGGCGTTCATCGCGGCGACCGTCTTGCCGGAGGCGGCCAGTGTGTCGGCCAAGCCGATCCGCGCCCCCAAGTGAGTCGGCGTGACGCGGATCGCTTCCTGATAATCGGCGATCGCTCGCACCTGGTCCGGAAGAACCTGGAAAGCGAGTGCTCGTTGATAGAGCGTGTTGGACCGTTGCTCTCCCTTCAACTTGGGTTGCGCCAGCAATTGAGTGGCGAAGTCGACGGCCACTTGAGCATGCGCCGGCTTGCTCTCCAACCCGGCGAGGTTGGTCATGCCGAAGAGGTACGGCAGGTAGTAATTCAAGTTGTCTTCCGCTTTGATGCTGATGGCCTGCCGCGCATCGGCGATGCCGTTTCGCACCGAGGCCGCGTCGCGAGTCGCGGCCCCCAGATCCACGCGCGAACTGCCTCGGAGATACAGCGCGACATGGTCTTTGGGATTCTGTAAGAGCACTCCGGACGTGAGCTCGATCACTTTCTTGTGATCGCCACGGCGGTACGCCTGATCGGCCTCGTTGCGCGCCTGATCGTGCTGGGCCTTGAGGTTCGGATCGGGCGGCTGGTTAGCGGGCGTGGCGGTCTCAGGGACCGGCTTCTTGTCGTCATCGGCCAACGCGGCGCTGACAGTCAGTACGAGCAACACCGCGGAAACTCGGCTGAATCGAAACATGATTGACCCTCTTCAAAGGGAAGGGATTTGGTCCAAAAGAGGGGCGAATCTTAGGCACGAGCCGTCCTGTCGCACAGGCTGTGAGCAGTCCAGTCACTCGCTAGAGTACGCCCCCATTCGTGGGGCACGTTTTCAACGTGCCCGTTCAATCCTCGGCACGTTGAAAACGTGCCCCACGAACACACCCATGACCAGCATCCTCGGCCTCTCCGCCTTCTATCACGATTCCGCCGCGTGCCTCGTCGTCGATGGCGAGATCGTCGCCGCCGCGCAGGAAGAACGCTTCTCGCGCAAGAAGCATGACGAACGATTCCCCAAGCTGGCGGTCGAATACTGCCTGAGCGCCGCCGGACTCACGCCGAGACAACTCGATTACGTCGCGTTCTATGACAAGCCGCTGCTCAAATTCGATCGACTGCTGGAAACGTATCTCGGCTTCGCGCCCAGTGGCTTCGGTTCCTTCGTCAAAGCGATGCCGGTGTGGCTGAAAGAAAAATTGCATCTGCCGCGTGCGATGCGCAACGAACTCCCCGGCTACTCGAAACGGTTTGTCTTCACCGAGCACCACGAATCACACGCCGCCAGCGCGTTCTATCCGTCTCCCTTCGAGCGGGCCGCCGTGCTGACGGTCGATGGCGTCGGCGAGTGGGCGACCGCCAGCATCGGCATCGGTGAGGGGAACCAACTGCGTCTGACTCACGAGCTGCACTTCCCGCATTCGCCGGGGTTGCTGTACTCGGCCTTCACGTACTTCTGCGGCTTCAAGGTGAACTCCGGCGAGTACAAGCTGATGGGCCTCGCCCCGTATGGCGAGCCGAAGTACGCCGACCTGATTCGCGAGAAGTTGATTGATTTGAAAGAGGACGGCTCATTCCGCATGGACCTGTCGTACTTCAACTATTGCCAAGGTCTGACGATGACGTCGAAGAAGTTCGACCAACTCTTCGGCGGCCGGCCGCGACAACCGGAAGCTCCGCTGACCCAACGCGAGATGGATCTCGCCGCGTCCATCCAAGTCGTCACGGAAGAAATCCTGCTGCGGATGTCGCGTCACGTGCATGCCCTCACCGGCCAGAAGCAGTTGTGCCTCGCGGGCGGCGTCGCGCTCAACTGCGTGGCGAACGGCCGCATCCTCCGCGAAGGACCGTTCGAGAACTTATGGATTCAACCCGCCGCCGGCGACGCCGGCGGAGCACTCGGAGCCGCGCTGTTCGTCTGGCATCAATTGTTGGGACGGCCGCGAAAAATCGGCGACGCAATCCGGGAGGGCGAGGCTCCCGCCGAGCCGCAGAGGCCACCGACATCCGACACTCGCTCAGCGGCTCGGCAGGAGCCTCGCCCTCTTGTGGCACTCGACTTCCAACACGGCTCGCTGCTCGGCCCGCGCTGCAACGAAGCCGACATCCGAGCGTTCCTCGATGCGAAGGGCGCAAAATACCGTTTCATCGAAGACGAAACCGAACTCTGCAATCACGTTGCCCACCTGATCGCGACCGAGCACGTCGTCGGCTGGGTCCAAGGCCGCATGGAGTTCGGCCCGCGAGCACTCGGCAGCCGCAGCATTCTCGGCGACGCACGCAGCCCGCAGATGCAATCGGCCATGAATGTCCGCATCAAGTTCCGCGAGTCGTTTCGCCCGTTCGCCCCGTCGGTCCTCGAAGAACGAGTCGCTGAATACTTTGAAACGCGCCCGCACGAGCCGTCGCCGTACATGCTCCTCGTCGCCAACGTCCGCGAGTCCAAACGCACGCAACGACCGGCCGATGCTCCGAAGCTGACCGGCATCGACAAGCTCAAGGAGTTGCGGTCGTGTATCCCGGCGGTAACTCACGTCGATCACTCCGCCCGCATCCAAACCGTCGATGCCGAGCGTCACGGCCGCTACTACAAACTGTTGAAAGCATTCGAGGCTCAGACAGGCAGCCCGGTCGTCATCAACACCAGCTTCAACGTCCGCGGCGAGCCGATCGTCCTCAACCACGAACACGCCTACCGCTGCTTCCTGGCCACCAACATGGATGCTCTCGTCCTCGAACGTTTTGTCCTGCTCAAGAAAGACCAACCGAACGCGGCCGAGCAGACGCTCGACTCGTACCTCAAAGAGTTCACGTTGGACTAAGCGAGGGCTGGACGAATAGGACTTGCCGATCATGGATCAATTGCTGACTCGCGAATCATTGGCGGTGTATTTCCCGCTGTTGGTGTTTCTCGCCGTGACGGCGTACCGCGAGTTGGCCACGCAGCGCATCGCGAACAACTGGCTGCTGCCGGGATTGATCTATTTCAGCATCGCGCGATTGGTCGTCGGGCCGAACGCTGTCACCGACTACCTGGGCGGTGGTGCCCTGTTCTTTGCAGGCATGTGGCTGTTGTGGATGTTCGGCATTCTGGGTGGCGGCGCGGTGAAGCTGGCGGCCGTGGTCGGCATCGCCTTGGGGACTCGTTTGGCGATCACCGCCGCCGGGCTTCAGGGAATCGTTTTCCTGTCGATTTTCGGCATTCTTTGGCTGCGTGAGAAACGTCGCGAGCAAGAGCGGAAAGATCTGGAACGATTCGTCGGCGCCGACAATGAGCAACTCCCTGGTGCCACAGCGGCCTTGCGGTCGCTGGCCTCAAGCCCGTTCTGCCTCACAATTGTCTTGGGAGTCCTGGCGTGGCAATTGACTCGCGCTTGATCTGGCAAACATCCGGTTCAGCGTCGGTCCCCTGCCCGACGTCGCCGCTTCCAAAGCCAGGCGACTCCCAAGATCGGAGCCACCAGGCACAGCCACGGCACGATCGCCACAACGAACAAAGCCAGGAAGCGCAGAAACATTCCGAAGGCTTGCCAAGAGTCATCAAATGTTCGTGAGACCTGAGTCTTGAACGTTGGCGTTGTCACAGGCGTGAAGCCCGCGCGTTCTTGAAGCGTCAGGATGATGGTCGCCAAGTCCGTTTTGTTCTTCAGCAAGTTCAACTGGCCTTGCAGTTGTTCCACTTCTTCGCGCACTCGGCTGAGTTCCCGCTCGACTTCCAGCGTGTCTTTGAGTTCGCCGGTCTTCTCCAGATGGCTGAGCAATCGTTGCTCGCTGGACTGCTTGTTTTTCAAACACGGCCAGCGCGCATAGCTGGGTAGTGTGGGCGAGCTGGCGCGATTGCTGTTTGTATGGTATTCCTCTCCTGGAATTCGTCTGCGTGAGTTTGCTGGTCGTGTGACTGCGGACCGGAGCGCAGGAAACCAGACCAGGAGGTGTCGCG
>CAMDDX010000257.1 GCA_945893075.1 Planctomyces sp. SH-PL62
ACGCTGCCACGAAGGGCGAATTTGATGAAGAACAACCTCGGCAAAGTTTTCGTGGTCCTGACGACGTTCTTAAGCGTCGCGTTTCTCGGCTTCTCGTTCTCGGCGCGGATCGCCGGAACAAATTGGCCGGGAGAAGCGGCTGGCTTGGAGAACTACTACATCGAGGCAGTCCCCGTCGACAAAAGCCGGCCCACTTACACCGTCAAGAACAAGATCACTGGAGAGTCGGTCAAGGCGGGATCGAAACTGCTGCCCGAAGTCATTCTGGCCGCGTACACGCATGAGATCACGCAACTCAACGACAAGATTCAGGCTCTGGAACCACAACCCGAACAAATCAAGAAACGGCAAGACGAGATCACCGCTCACCAGAAGCAGGATCTCAAGGCGATTGAAGCTCGCGAAGAAGAGTTGAAACAAGAATTCGAGAAGTTGGCCAAGACGATTATCGACTTGTCCGTCGAAGGCGATAAAGTCGGGCAAGAAGCTCTGGCGGTTTGGGAAGAGGGTAAGTTGCGCCGCGAAGATGTGGCTCGACTGCGAAATCACCTGGAGGAACTGGAAGTCGATCATTTCCAGTCCCTCGAACAAAAGAAACGCTTGCAGGATGAACTCAGCCGCTTGCGCGGTGTGTTGGCTCGCCTGCAACGCCGGCACGTTCAACTAAAGTCGCCCTACGAAGACTAATCGTGGTGCGATAACGACTGGGGGGTCGTGACATGTCATTTCTCGGAAAACTGCTCGTCGGCTTGCAACTCGTGTTGAGCATCATGTTCCTGGTCTTTGCGGGAGCGGTCTTCTCCACGCAGAAGAACTGGAAAGCGGCCAAGGAGGTCGTGGATGCGAACCTCACCAAGGTCACTGGCGAGAAAGACCAAATCGATGTGGAGTACAAGGCCTACAAGACGCGCATGGAGATCGACTTCAAGAACGAGCAAAACCGAGCCGCCAACGCGGAAGGGCAAGCCGATCTGCTGAAGCGCCAGTTGACGGCCGCGGAAAACGAAGCGGGCACGGCGAAGACCGAACGTGACGAGCAACGTGAACTGGCGAAAGTCTCCGTCGAGGAATCTCGGCAGCGCCGTGAAGAGGCTCTGCAACAACGCGAGATCAACAACAATCTGCAAAAGCTGCTCAACGAAAAGACCACCCGGCTGCAGGCGTCGGATGACGTCGTCTTCAATCAAAAGGTGTCCGAGAAGGCCCTGCAAGACAAGCACTCCAAAGTGCTCAGCGATTTGGCCCTGATGCAAAAGATCATCGCGGCGAACGGTCTGTCGACGGACCCGCAGTCGGTCGTCGGCCTCCTGACGCCACCTCCGGCCGTGGATGGCAAAGTGCTCGAAACGAAACGGGGCGGACGCAGCGGTTCGGACTTGGTCGAGATTTCGATCGGCAGCGACGATGGTTTGGCCGAAGGACACAAGTTGTCGGTCTATCGCCCGCAATCGGATGACAAAGCCGCGAAGTTCCTGGGAGACATCAAGCTCGTGTACGTGACGCCGGATCGCTCGGTTGGTGTCGTGATCCTGCGAGCCAAGAATGGAATCATCGAAAGGGAAGACAATGTCACGTCGAAGCTCGGACAATAGCAGCAACGCCGCCAAGGCCACGCCGGATGTGTTCGTGGGCCTGTTGTTCGTCTCCGTGGCAGCGCTCATCGCCGGCATCACGCTGCTGGTGCTGGAGTTGAACAGCTACGCCTGGCAAATGGGCTGAAGTCATTTTCGATTTTTGATTTTCGATTTTTGATTGGACACAAAATCAAATCGAAAATCAAAAATCGTCAATCGAAAATTCCTGTCAGCCGCCGATGTATCGAGCATACAACGCTCGCGCGGCGGCGATCTCTTGCGTGCCGCGCACGATCGCGCGGCCGTCGCGGAAGACGGTCAACTCAAACTCACCCCCGGTGAGAGTCAGTCGCGCGAGATACGGGTTCCGAGTAATCGTTCCGTGCCCCTGCCACTTCACGGCGAGATCATCGAGCGACAGAGAAGTCGGCGAACTGGGTACGACCTGCACCGAGTTCCTGCCGCACAGCACGGTCGATCGTGAACCGCTCTGCCCCGACAACCACAATCGCTCGCCCCCGTGGCACGCGGGGCAGTTGCCGCTCGCGTGCAGACCGCTGACGTCGAGCGTCCGAAACGTGTGGTCCCACAAGTCGATCACGGTCAACACACGCGGCACCTCTTCCAGTCGGCCAGCCAAGATCTTCATCGCGAGGATCGCCTGCCAGGACGCGATCACGTTGACCGTCGGGCCGAGAATCCCCGCCGTCTCGCAGGTCTCGGTCGTCCCCGGCTCCGGCGGTGATTCGATCACACAGCGCAAGCAGGCCGTTTGACCGGGCAACACCGCGAGCACTTGACCGTGACTGCCGATACATCCGCCATACACCCAGGGGATGCCGGTCTCCAGCGACAGATCGTTGACCAAGAATCGAGTCTCGAAGTTGTCGGTCCCGTCGAGAATCAGATTCACATCGCGAGCTAACTCACGCACGTTGTGACAATCGACATCGGCCACGACTGCTTCGAGTTCGATCTCGCTATTGATCCGCCGGAGTTTTTCCACCGCCGCAATGGACTTCGGCATCTGGGCCGCGACGTCATCCTCATTGAACAAGACTTGCCGCTGCAAATTGGTCGTCTCGACGAAATCGCGATCCACAATCCGCAGATGTCCGACGCCGGCCCGCGTCAGCGTCTCGGCGAGGACAGACCCCAACGCTCCGCAGCCGACGAGCAACACACGGCTCGCCAACAACCGCCGCTGCCCCGCTTCGCCCAGCGGAGCAAATCGCATCTGGCGGCTATAACGAGCCAGTGAATCAGATTCTGTTGTCATTCATCCGCTTTCTTCTGAGTTCCATTCGTCTGGCCCCACTCGTCTGCCCATGCCCATCAGTTCGGCATAGAGCCTGACGCGCCAAACGGCGGCGGAGTATAAAGCCGCCCCCTTTCGGCTCCCAACGAAGCGCGACGCACCATGCGACATCACCTGGGCATCCTATTGCAGATTCTCGCACTCGCCTGGCTGCCGCTGTTGATTGTGTATCAGCTCAACTTTGGGTTTCAGTTGCTCGTCATGCCGATTTGCACGGTCATCGGCCTGATCGTCTTCTGGATTGGAACAAGGCTGCGCGAATCATGAGATGGCCGCACCGCCAATTCGTGGGATTGTTGGTCATCCTGGCAACGACCGCGCCGCTATCGGCTCAGCCGCTGGCGACGAGGCCCAGTCAAGAAGCGCTGACGCTCGACCTCGACAGCGCGGTCGTGAAGCGACTGGCCAGCGTCGAAGACTTCATCGCCGACAAGCAATGGGATCTGGTCGCGTCGCTGTTGCGACAGACCCAAGCGGAGAAGCCCGACAAACTCGTTCCGGTCGCGCCCGGCTGGTACGTGAGCGTGGCTCGGTATTGCCAGTGCCAAGCGGCACTGCTCCCTCCGGCCGGCTTGGCCGCGTATCGCCGACAAGCCGACGCCACCGCGAAAAAATGGTTCGACGATGCCGAACGGCTGCCGCTCACAGATCCAATTCGACAGCGAGCGGCCTGGCTGCGGATCGCCCGGCAATCCTTCGCAAGTTCATCCGCCGATCAGGCACTTGCACGATTAGCCGAGCAGTCCTTCGAGCAGGGAGACTTCGCAGCCGCGCGAACTTATTGGGAGATGCTGCTTCCAGCGTCCGGCTCACTCCGAACGGCAGCCGGCCTGGGACTGCTGCGTCATCCCGACTCGTCGCACGCCGCCGCGCAGGTCCGTGCTCATCTGGTGTTGTGCAGTCTCTTCGAGGGTGATGTGGATCGCGCCCATCAGGAGTTGATCGCCTTCCGCCGCTGGCATGGTGACGCAACCGGTCGCTTGGCGGGGCGCGATGGCGTCCTGATCGAACTGTTGTCTGAGTTGCGGGACAACCGGCTGAATCAAACTCGGCCTGAGTTCACGACATTGCAGTTGGATCGACGACTGTGGGACGCCACTCTGCCGACGCCAACAGCAGCACTGAATTCCGGAGAGTGCTTGCCCGTGATCGCCGGCAACACGCTGTTCGCGTCGAATGGCGAGGCGGTCTTCGCGTTCGATTCGGACACCGGACGGCCGAAGTGGTCGGAAGACTCGGACGATGCTCGCGCGGCGGTCATTCACTCACTGGCCGATCCGGTCCCGCCGAAGCTGCCGATCAATGGCCGCGCTGGGCATTCGCTGACGATTCAAAACGACCGGCTGTATGCGCGGCTGGGGACTCCCATCACAGGTAAGGCGAAACAGGAAACGAACTCGCACAGCGAACTGGTCGGGCTGGACATCGGCAGCGGCGAGGGCAAGTTGGTTTGGCGAGTGGCCGCCGAGGAAATTGATCGGCAAGACCCGCTCGGTGCTGCGGCCCCGTGGTGCTTTGAAGGTTCTCCCGCGTCGGACTCGCAGCGAGTGTTCGTGGCGTTGCGACGGAGTCTGCCTCAGGAACAACTCAACGTCGCGTGCTTCGACACGGACACCGCGCGACTGTTGTGGAATCGGAAGATCGGCATCACGGTGGCCGCGACCGATGAGGCCGTGAACTCGACCAGCCACTTGCGGCCGACACTGGCCGAGGACAGCGTGTTCCTCTCGACCGATGCCGGAGCGATCGCCGCACTCGATGCGCAGGACGGCGCGATCCGATGGCTGAGAACGTATTCGTCGGAGAACGCTTTGTCCTCGCGGGACCGGCGTCGCGACGGACACACACCACTGGTTTATCACGATGGCGTGCTGTACGTCGCGCCGCTCGACTCAGACTTACTGATGGCGATTCACGCGGAGAGCGGCTTATTGCTCTGGCAGCGCGAGTGGCCCGATCCGATTCAATATGTATTGGGAGTTTCTGACGGGACGTTGATCGTGCAGGGCCGCTCGCTGTGGGGAGTCGCCTTGGCGACCGGCGACCCCGCTTGGCCTCATCGCCGCGTCGGTCATGATGACCCGGAAGGCTCGTCGTTCGGTCGCGGAGTTTTGATCGACCACGACGTTTGGTGGCCGAATCGCGAAGAGCTGATCGTCGTCTCCGCGAACTCCGGGCGGATCAAACGGTGTCTGGAGTTGAAGGAATCGCTGGGACTGACCGGCGGACATCTTGCGGCGTTCGGAAGATCGCTGGTGCTCAGTCGTGGTAGCCAACTGACCGTGCTTGGTGAACTTCGGTCAAAATAACTTTTGACCGCGATTTCCACGAACTCCTAGAATCGGAATCGCGTTTGTCGGCACGGTTGGCCGATTTCAACATTGCGGGCGACGATTTCGTAAAGGTCCGACCGAAACGATTCGTCGCCGAGTCACGGTGAATAACGTTCTCTTAGGTTGATGGTTGAATCCAGCGACCAGAGCGCGAAGCCCGACTGGACTGCGTACTCTCAGATCGCTGGGTAAGGAGACCAAAATGGCTCCATTGCTCGCTGGGGAAGATGTCTTGCGCCGCCTGTTTGCCGGTGCGGCGGAACAAACGTTTGAAGCGGAACTCGGCGTCGCCGACCCGCCGCTCGTCGAGTATCTCGTGGAATTGCTGCTCCGTTTCTTGCGGCAAGAGACCATCTATCGTGTCCGCGACGATGCCGGACATCGGTTGACTCAGGTGGTCGACATGATGGCCGAGGCCGAGCACCGAGCGGCTCGGTCGCGACGCGAAATCTACCGCCACGTCGGCGATTTCACGCTCTTCTTTAGCGGTGTGTACCCGGAACATCTGACGAAGCTGCAAGCTCCCGATCGCAAGGACCATCTGGTGGACTATTGCCAGCAGGGGAAGCGGTCGTATTTGATCGCCGCCAGCTACGCTGAAGATGAAGAGTCGCGCGAGCAGGCTCCCGTGTTGCGGCACCTCAGCGAAGAATTTGAGTTGTGCTCCGAGGGGCTGAACCGCATCCGTCGTGAGTTTGATCTGTCGCGCCAGCACAATCCACGAACTGCGGAATGGAACTGATTCCGAAGCTCGACAGACGAAGCCACAAGCCTCCGAGAAGTGGCTTTCCCTCATTTGAGAACTCGCGTCTGATGTGACGAGTCCTCGGAATGCGTTGAGCGACGCTGTCCGCATGGTCGAATTGGTCGCACGCAAAGTGACGCTGGCCGCGCGCGAGTTTCAGCCGCGCGCAAGAAGCGTCGATCAGACTTCTCCCCGGTTGACGACGAGGACTCTTCGTCGAACAATGGCCGCTGCTCCGAGAAATTTGGTTGTGTGGCCAGTTCCGGGAAATTTTCCGCAACAGGTTTTTTTTTGTGGATAAGGGAGGGTGTCTTGATAGCATGTCGCCTTCGTTTTCGGTCAGTGCGCGTTCAACGAGATTCGTTTCGCCCGCATCGGCCGAAAGAACCGAAGTCGGAAACTCGCGCTGGCGATTTCGCTGGCGATTTCGCCGGCGAACTGAGTTGGTTGGATTGGTTCTCGCATTGAGAGAAAGGAATCTGTCATAGAGAACCCGCTGCCTGCATCCGCTGGGACTCCCCGAAGAATGAGCGCGTCTTGGTGCCAACGAATCGTGTCTGTCCGATGCGATTCTCTCTACAAAGGTCGAAACCGCGAGCGATCCCCGCTCGCGAATAACACGACCGGCATCAAGCCAGACTCTTGGCCAGCACGCCGAATCGCGTGATCGGGTACGTCACAGGTCGCTTGGCAACGGTTGTTTGTTCGACCTTGCCGCCGCGAGCAATCGCGGAAACCTTCCCGACGCGGGATGGCGACTTTCCGAAACATCCGCGTCGAATGTTCGTCTTCGGTTGATTGTTGTAGCAAATTTGATTGTGCTGGTTGTGGAATCAGACGTTTGCGAACGGGAGCAGTGCTCCCTTGAGAGACACCTTGATCTTGAATCTTGAGTTGATCGTAGGCCGTAAAGGGACATGCGTTCGTTTCGATTTCAACCCAAAGGAGTTTTGCTGTGCATCGATTGTGTAACCGGTTCAATACGCTGCTCGAAGAAGCCAAGAAGAATCATGGCTTGATGACTTTTCAGATGGTGGATCGCTACCTGCCCGACGAGGGGGGCGATCCCAAGATGGTCGATGATCTGTTGATTTGGCTCGATGAAAACACCGTGGACTTGATCCACGATGTAGACACGCCCATCGACGATCCCGACTACGTGCCGGAAAAAGAACGACCGGTCGAAACGGTCCCGCAGCCAAAGCTGACGGCGCAGGAAGAGCGAGCGCTGCTGTCTCGCGACCCCATTCGCATGTATCTCAGCCAGATGGGCAACATCCCGCTGCTGACACGCCGCATGGAGATTTATCTCGCGAAGCAGATCGAAATCACTCGCAAGCGATTTCGTCGCGGCATCATGGAAGCCGACTTTGCGCTGGAGATCGGCATCGACACGTTGGAAAAAGTGAACTCCAAAGAACTGCCGTTCGAGCGCACGCTGCGCACCTCCGAAACAGAGAACACTCGCAAGGAGCAGATCGAAGGCCGCATGCCTAAGAATCTGCCGTTGCTCAAAGTGTTGTTCGAGCAGCACACGGCCGATCATGCCGTCACGATCAATCCGGAAGCGTCCGCCGCCGACAAGAAGGCCGCGAGGCAACACCGAGTCGTTCGCCGCCGCAAGATGTGTACGCTGATCGAAGAGCTCAGCATCCGCACCCAGCGCCTGCAACCGGTGATGAAGCGCATGCACCAGATCGCCGAGCGCATGGAACAACTCCTCAAGATGATTGAGGAGGCCAAGAGTCCGCGTGCCAATCATCGCCACAACTACGGCAAGAACCTGATGGATGGCCGCACGGTCGTGACGAAGGACGCTGCGGTTCTGCAAAAGGAACTCGACGATCTCGTCGTGATGACGCGAGAGAATCCGCAGGAGTTCATCCAACGATCAAAGACGATCAAGCGACGTTTCGCTCAATGGACCGAAGCCAAGCAAAAGCTGTCGGGCGGCAACCTGCGTCTCGTGGTCAGCATCGCCAAGAAGTACCGCAACCGCGGCCTGAGCTTCCTGGACCTGATCCAAGAGGGCAACGCCGGTCTCATGCGCGGTGTCGAGAAGTACGAATACCGCCGCGGCTACAAGTTCTCGACGTACGCGACTTGGTGGATTCGCCAAGCAATCACCCGCGCCGTCGCCGACCATGCCCGCACGATCCGCATTCCGGTTCACATGTTTCAGAGCATCTCTCAGCTCAAAGCCAAGAGCGAGCAGATTCGCCAGGAAACCGGCCGCGAGCCGAGTATGGACGAACTGGCTCACGCCGTCGGCCTCTCGGTCGAGGAAACCGAGCGGATCATGAAAACCTGGAAGCACCCCATCAGTCTCGACACGCCAGTTGGCGAGAGTGAGGACAGTGCGTTCGGGGACTTCCTGGAAGATCAACATCACGGCAGCCCGGCGGAAGCCGCGATGCACGAGATGCTCAAGGACAAGATCGACGTTGTGCTGCGCAGCCTGACCTACCGCGAGCGAGAAATCATTCGTCTGCGTTACGGACTTGGCGACGGCTACAGCTACACGTTGGAAGAGACCGGCCGCATCTTCAAGGTGACTCGCGAACGCATTCGCCAGATCGAGTCCAAGGCTCTGAAGAAGCTCCAGCAATCCAACCGAGCCCAGCACCTCAAAGGCTTTGTCGAAGAACTGCTCCCCAACGAGGCACCGAAGTCCGAAGAGTTGGTCGGAACGAGCGCGTAGTTTTGCCCAGAGAAGACTTGCCGATCAGTCTCATGAAACGTCACAACCGCCGGTTGCGTTTTGCAACCGCGCGGTTGGTCGTTTGTGGCCGAAGCTTGGTGCTGCCCAATTGTCGTTTCAGAAGCGTTCCGCGTCATGTTTGAACTCATCGCCGAAGGCCCTGAACCGCAGCAACGCTGGAAGCACGCTTTGATTGATGGCCGGCCGTATGTCCTCGGCCGTGAGACGACGTGCGATTTCGTGGTGTCGTGGGATGCGGCTGTCTCGCGGCAGCATGTGCGCGTAACAGCGTCCGACGGACAGGTGCGAGTCGAACGACTCGACGAAGCGACCAATCCGCTCTGTCATGGAGGGGAGGCTGTCGCGCATTGCGACCTGCATAGCGGCGATCAATTCGTGCTGGGCAGCACGTTGTTTCATTTGAATCGGCCCGGCTCCGAGCCGTCCGCATCAGGCGAGCTTCCCTTGCAGGAAGTGACCTTCGACGCGCAAACGATTCGGCAAATCCGCTTTCGTGATGCCGACCGGCAAATGGAAGTGCTGATGCACTTGCCGGAAGTCATCAGTGGCGCTCGGTCCGACGACGATCTGTTCTTTCGGCTGACGAGCCTCTTGCTGGCCGGGGTCTCGCAAGCGGAAGCCGTCGGCGTCGTGCGACTCTTAAACGGCGAAAAGGTGGAGTTGGCGAATTGGACGCGCCGCCGCGAAACGGCCGGTGAGTTCCGGCCCAGCTCGCGGCTCGTCACCGAGGCGCTCAAGCGGCGATGCAGTGTGCTGCATCTCTGGCCGACAACCTCGCCGCAGAACCCGGAATACACGGCTGCCGCCGAACTCGACTGGGCGTTCTGCACGCCGGTCCCTGACGGACCGCAAGCGACCTGGGGCTTGTACGTAGCCGGCAAGCAAACGCGACCGCTGACTAACGGCAACGCTCCCGCGACCGAGACCGCGCATCTCCAGGCCGATGTGAAATTCACCGAACTCGTCGCCGAGATCATCAGTTCGGTACGCCGCTTGAATTGGCTCGAACGTCAGCAAGCCGGGCTGCGACAATTCTTCGCACCGACAATCCTCTCCGCGCTGGGCAACGAGCTGAACACGGAAGTGCTCGCGCCGCGCGAGTGCGACGTGACCGTGATGTTCTGCGACCTGCGCGGCTTCAGTCATCACGCCGAGGAATCAGCCGGCGACTTAATCGGCTTGCTGAATCGGGTCAGCCAGGCGCTGGGTGTGATGACGTCGCACATCTTGCAGCATCGCGGCGTGACCGGTGACTTTCAGGGAGACTCCGCGCTCGGCTTCTGGGGCTGGCCGTTTCCGTCGGATGAGTCCGCGTTGCAAGCTTGCCGAGCCGCACTTGGCATTCGCAAAGTTTTCGCCGAGACCTTTCAGAAGTCCGGGCATCCGCTGGCGAACTTTCAAATGGGAATCGGCCTCGCTCACGGCCCGGCGGTCGCCGGAAAAATTGGGACGGCCGAGCAGGTGAAAGTCACCGTCTTCGGCCCCGTCGTAAATCTCGCCAGCCGACTCGAGACGATGACCAGCCAACTCCGCGTGCCGATCCTGCTCGACGAGTCGCTGGCCGCGTTGATCCGCGACCGGCTCGATCCGTCCGAAGGGCGCGTTCGCCGTTTGGCCAAAGTGCTGCCGCTCGGTATTGAAACGCCAGTTCTTGTTTCGGAACTGGTGCCTCCGGTGGCCGATTTGCCCGAGCTGACGGACGCGCATCTGGCCCGCTACGAAGAAGGGGTCACCGACTTCATCGCCGGCCGCTGGGAGGCCGCCTATCGTTGCCTCCACGACATGCCCGCCACCGACCGCGCCCAAGATTTCCTGCTGGCTCTGATCGCCCAGCACAATCGACAAGCGCCTGCCGATTGGGACGGCGTCGTGCGTCTGCAGAACAAATAGTCCGAGACGCAGCATGACCGGGAACAGGTTGGCGGCTGCATCTTGCGTTGACTTAAAGTCGTGAGTGTTTCGCAGCGCAATTTGCTTTTTCGTCGGACAGTCCGGCTAGTGGCTGCCGAAAGAATGGCTCATTGATTCGGAGGCAGAATGAAATCGCGAACGGTTCTTCTTCAGTGGATTGGCCACAGTGACCTGCGTGCGATGGCGGCCACGTTGCCGAGCGTCAAGCAACGGCAATTGCTGGATCGCATTGGCGGCGAAGCATCGCAGGCCGGCGACCAAGGCCCGACAAAGACGCTGTTGACCACGCAAGACTTCGATGAGGTTCGGCTGTTGAGTAACTATCCGCAGGAATGGAATCAGTGGTGTTTGAAATGGCTCGCCGTGAAGTCGGCGGTCGTCATTCCGGTCGAGTTGCCCAAGCCGACGGACTATGTGGCGATTTATCGCATCGCGGATGCAGAGCTGTCGAAGCTGCGTCAACGAGCGGCTTGGAGCGACACTCAGCTTTGTTTGCACCTCAGTCCCGGCACTCCGGCGATGGCGGCCGTGTGGGTGTTGCTGGGCAAGACTCGCTATCCGGCCAAGTTCTTGGAGACGTTCGCGGGCAAGTCGTGGGTCACGGACATTCCGTTTGATCTCACGATTGACGTCCTGCCGGAACTCCTGCGAGACCCCGACAGTCACTTGCAGCATTTGGCGGCGGAAGGCCCGCAGGACGTCGCGGGGTTTGAGGACATCGCCGGTGAGAGTCGCGTGCTTCGAGACGCCGTCGGCCGCGCGAAGCGAGCCGCTCTGCGAGGCGTTTCGA
>CAMDDX010000258.1 GCA_945893075.1 Planctomyces sp. SH-PL62
ACAAAGGGCAGGTTGTTGCGATACCAGTTGGCGTTTTTCGTGACGAGAAACAATCGGCCGCCCGGCTTCAGCGCGCGGGCCGCGGCCTCCACGAAGATCGCAGTGATCGCCCAGTTCGAATAGTACGGCGGATTGGCGACAACCAGATCAAAAGTTCCCGGTTCGCATGAATGCCCGGAGGCGTCGAGTTGAATCGAAAGCGATGAAGGTTCATCGTCGAAATCGGAGTCTGAGTCGCCGTGAACGGTCTGGACCGGCTGATTGACGACCGTGAGACCATTCAATTCCGCGCCATGCAGAGTGCATTGCAGGGCGCGGGGATTTGAATCCATCGCATGGATATGAACTCCGGGCTTGCGCATCGCGAGTGCGATGCCGACGACACCTGATCCGCACCCGATGTCGAGAATGCGGCTGCCCGGTTGGACCGCGCGGGTGGCCGCGACAGCTTCGACCAACGCCCGCGCGCCGATGTCGAGTTTGCGGTGGCTAAAGACACTGGGGCGGCTGACGACATGGACCATCCGTTTTCCATCCCGGAAGGCGAAATTGGCGGTGAAGTTCCGCACGCGCCGCAACGCGTGTGTTTTCAGCGCGAGATACAACACGCCGCGCGGCTGCGGTCGCCTGGTGACTTTCTCAAACAGCAATTGCAGTTGCTCGTGCAGCCAAGTGTCATTCGGGTTGTCAGTGCTGACCATTAACCGGCCGCCGATGTCCAATCGCTCGTGAGCTTGTTGCAACAATTCGCGAGTCAGTTCGGCTTCGCCATTTTTCAGGAATGGCATCGCGACCGTGTCGAACGGTCCTTCCGGGAAGTCGGTCTCGCAGACGACGGAAACGTTGGGACGCTTTCGCCCGATCTCGTCCAGCGTTTCCTTGGCCAGGAAAACGTCCAGGAAGAAGCAGGTCACTTCGTTGTCTGGCGAGCGGTCGGCGATGGCGGCCGCGAATTGGCCGCGACCCAACGAGGTGCAAAGCACGCGCTGGCCCAGAACCTCGTCCATCGCGTCGAGTAGCAACGACTCCTTGGACGGAGCGGTCCCCCTAGGCGAAGAACGGCGAGGCTCGTTCGCGATGGAGTCTTTCAGGATTGACGTGTTACGCGGCATCGTCGGTCAACCGTCAAACGTTCTGAGCCTCATTCGAACGCGCTCAGCAGTCACGACGCTCACCAAAACTACTTTTGCGCCGCCTGAGAATTCTTTTTCAACAACGTGGCATAGTCCAACGAGATTTGCAGCACTTCGTTGTTGTAGGCTCCGTTGAGGCCCTCGTCCGGGAAGATGGGGGCGTCATTGCCGCGCGTCGAGGGGTCATCTTTGTCGGTTTCGGCCTGTTCCTTCTTGTCCTGATTGCGTTCGGATCTCAAGACCGACTCGTTGAGCGAGATGGACTTGCGATTCTTGCGATCCACGTAGCGAGCGATGTCCTTCTTGATTTCCGTAAATTTCTCGTCAACGGAGACACGCTTATCCGAGCGGTCGCGGAGGTGCGAGATCAGCTTCTCGCTGGCCATGTCCGCCGAGGCGTGTGAGGCCGGGGGAATGCGGTCGAATTCCAGAGCGTTATCCAGCGACGTTTCACCGAGATCCATCTTGTCGATCAAGGAGGGGAGCACGATGTCCGACTTGACGCCATCTCGCTGCGTGCTGTCGCCATTGACGCGATAAAATTGTTGGATGGTCAGCTTGAGCGCTCCAAGTTCCTGACGATTAAAGATCCCCGATGTCACGGGCATCACGTTTTGGACCGTGCCTTTGCCATGCGTGGTCGAGTCGCCGACGATGATGCCGCGCTGATAGTCCTTGATAACGGCCGCGAAAATCTCCGAGGCGGAAGCGGACAGCCGGTTGCAAATCACCACCAGCGGGCCGCTGTAGGCAACGCCGTCGAGGTCATCATCGTGCGGTTTGATTCTCCCGCGTTCGTCCTTGACCTGCACGATCGGGCCTTTGTCGACGAACAAGCCGGAGATTTCGATGGCTTCGACAAGCGCGCCACCACCGTTGGTCCGCAAGTCGATCACCAGCACATCGACGCCTCCTTGCTGCTGAAACTTCTGCAACACCGCTTGCACGTCGCGAGCGGCGCTCTTGGCATTCTCGGCACCTTCTTGAAACGCTTTGAAATCGCGGTAGAACGACGGGATGTTGATGACACCGATCTTCCCGGTGCGGTCTCCGAACCGCTTGTCGGCCTGAATGATTTCACCTTTGACCTCTTGATCGGTCAGTTGGATCTTCTTGCGTGTCAATTCGTAGAGCACGACTTCGCTGGTGTCACCCTTCTTGATTTGGAGGCGGACTTTGGTGCCGCGCTTGCCGCGAATCAGGCGGACGACTTTACTGAGCTTCATCTCCATGATGTCGATCATCTCGCCGGTCTCTTGGCCGACCGCCAGGATTTTGTCGCCGGCTTTAAGCCGTCCGTCTTCGGAAGCGGCTCCGGGTTTGACGATCTCGTTGATGATCGTGAAGCCGTCTTCGGAGCGGAGTTGTGCGCCGATGCCGTCGAGGTTGAGCGCGATCGCGATCGCGAACTCTTCCTCCGACTGCGGCGACATGTAGCTGGAATGCGGATCGAAGCAGTGCGTCAACGAGGAGAGGTACATCTCCAGCTTCTCGGCATCCTCGGTTTCCTTCGCGGCCTTCTGGAACACCTTATACCGCTTGTGCAGCCGCTCTTGCGGATCGACCGGCGAGTTGTTGGCCGGCTCTCGGCCGGGCAGAGCGGCTTTGGGCTTCGTCTTGCCGGAGGCGATGTCCTCGTTGTCGAGCTTCGCGTTGAGCAGTTCAAATTTGACGCGTCGCCGCCAGCGGTCGTTCAATTCGTCCTGGTTCGCGGCCCAAGCGATTTTGTCGGGATCAACTTCGATGGACTCGTCGACCGTGTAGTCGTGCGGCGTGTCGATCAATTTGTGGGCGATCTCCAACTGCCGCTCGAGGCGTTGCGAGTACATGTCCCACACGTCGTAGGCGAACTGAGTATTTCCCGCCTTCACCAAGTCGTCGAGGGTGGTTTTGTATTTCAGCAAACCGGTGATATCCGGCTGCGTGAAGTAGAGCTTCTGCGGATCGAGCGTCTTCACGAATCGATCCACCAGCTTGGCCGAGATCTGATCGTCGATCGGATGCTGACTGATGTGAAACTTCTGGATCATGTTGCAGACGAGCTTCGTCGTTTGCTCGTCATTGGGGTGATTCGCCGCCAGGCGATCAGCGAAGCCGGTCACTCCGGCCAGCAGGAGTAATCCCGCACACAAAGTCCACGCGGTTCGAGACGGGTTCGTCAACTTCATGAGGTGCTTCCGGTGAACAAGAGCGACGGAAATGTTGAGCGATTAAGCTCATTCTGAAACGCCAAAGCGATGGTAGTTCAACCCCCCAAACGGGACAAGAGGTTGTCCGCCGCGAGCCAACGCGAGTGCGGCCAGTCTCGGATGAGTCAGGCGGTGCTCGTTTAACCGCGTGCCGCAGCCACGCGCGTTCGAGAGCGCGTGCCTGCGGCGTGCGGTTAAACGATCGGCCGAGTTCATTTCGCTTCCACGCGTCGCGGAGCCACCAGCGCCTGCAATTGCGGCACGTCGAAGTGTTCCAGCAGACCGAAGCAGAACAACTCGGCGGCTTCGCTGACTCCGCGATTCTGCTCGATCACGAACTGCTTGAGGCTCACCAGCGCGTCACGCTGAGTGACTTCCCCGACCGCTTGCGGTTCCAGCGCGGCGGCGACGAGCGTGATGAGACTCGCACGCGGCCCGACGGAGTGCAGCGTCACGGTGCGTCCGGAGCGATCGGTGTCGTGAGCATGTCGCGCGATCGCGACCAATTGACTGGCCTGCACGCCCAGCGGTCGATCCCCCACAGTGTCGAGCATCAGCCCCCACAGCCAGTCGCGCGAAGCATATTTTGACTCGCCGAAGAACAGCAGATCGACCGCGAGCACTCGTTGCCCGTCAGCCAGGAGTTTTTCGATGTCGTCCGCGACTGCTGCTCGGCCCGCGTCGGCAACGACGACCGTGGTCCCTTTCGATTCGCCGCGCGTCAATTCAACGACCGGGACCGTCCAAGTGTTGCTCAGCCGCAGGCGAAAACGCTGAATCTGCGTTGCCGCATTTTTCGCCGGCGAATCGGCCGCGGCGACCGGTTCCGCGTCCACGTCATAGTCCTTGGCGGCCACGATTTGGGCGAGCAACTTGCGTCGTTGAGCTTGCCACTCTTGCTTTGCCGATTTGTCGGCAGGGGCTTCGACCGCGCGGGGCAACGTCGCGGCGAGGGATTTCGCCAGTGAGGTGAACGTCGCGTTGTTCTCCGGAACGGTGACGAGCAACTCGTCGAGTGTTTTGATCTCGTCTTTCTCGCAGACGATTTCTTTCGCGTCGAAGTCTTTGGAACCGTCGTAGAAGAATGCTCCGACCGCGCGGTAAAAGGCTTCGCGGTTGTCTTGGCCGAAGTTGTGATCGCCGGGGACGTGATTGACGTGCGAGACCAGTCGATCAGTCTCGCCGAAGAGGGCATAAACCGGGCGGCAACTCGCCAGCAGCGGCGGCAGCGCGTGACCGGCGGCGAAACAGCAGTTGTCGTGAGCGTTGAACGTCAGCAACGTCGCTCGTGGAGCACGCATCGCCGTCAGATGGATGTAATCGACGTACTTGCCGAGATCGCAGGGCGTCTGTTCTGAATCGCCGAGGTCGCTGCCGTAGCGGGCGCGCGTGAGATAACTCGAATAACCGGCGACCGGATTGGCCAACGTCACCCGCGGATCAAGCCCACTAATGAAGATCGTCTGCCAACCGCCGCCCGACAGGCCGGAGACGGCGACTCGATACGAGTCGGCGTTGGGATGTTTCAGCAGCAGGTCGATCCCTTTCGACATCGCCAGATAAAACGGAGCGATCCCGCTGCTGCCGCAGAGGTCAAGCTGATTCATCTTCGTGTGACTGAAGCCGTCTTGTTTCAGTTGTCCCATGCCGAACCATTCTGTGTTGAGCACGATCATGCCGCGCTTCACGAGATTGATGCAGCGAATCTGCTTGTAGTCCGCCGCCTTGCCCTTCCCATCATGCCCGTTGACGTTGAGCACGACCGGCACCTTCGCAGCTTTGTCGACGGCGAGTTTGTCTGGAACGTACAACAGCGCCGGAATCCACATCCCTGGCAAACACTCGTAACGCAGCTTCTTCACGGCGTAGCCCGGCCCGCGCATCGGCTCGCCCACGTATTCGACCGCCAGCGGATGATCGCGCCACTTGGCGGCATCGCCACGGAAGACCACTTTGTCGAGCACTTCTTGTCGCCACTTCGCCGCCAAAGCGTCCCAGTCCTTCGCGGTCTTCACTTCCGGAAGCCTCGGTATGCGGCGTTCGAGATAGACCTGCGTTTCTTCTAGCGACGTCTGCGGAGTGATGATCGGTCGAGACAATTCCGCCTTGAGATCCAACGGTTCGGCGGCGAACGAGACACGACTCGTCACCAGGATCAAGCAGCAACTCACGATCAAACAGAGACGCATGATGGTTGTCATCCTTTCGGGCAAGCGACCGTAGCCTGACTCTCCGAGGCGGGACGGTTTCTTTCCGCTCCCGACTCGGAGAGTCAGGCTACGTCGAGGCTGCGCTCGCCGCCAGCATCACGAGGGGAGTGCCAGTTGCCGGCGCTCGCCCTCTTCGCGGACGAATGCCGCGAAATCGGGGAAGTAGGCCAGAACACGCTCGAACGTTTCCTTGTCGAACGAATACATGTCGCAGAAATCGACCGCACGAATGCTGGCCGTGCGCGGACGCTGAAACAGCAGCGCGATTTCGCCGAAAAAGTCCCCATCCGTCAGCGTGCTGAGAATCGTTTGGCCGTCCTCGGCGATGACTTCGACAGTTCCGCGACTGATGAAATACATGTGCCGGCCGATCTCGCCAGCTCGAAAGATGTAGTCTCCGGGCGTGAACAGTGCGGCTCGCAGTTCGACGGCGATCTCGCGGAGGAGCAAGGGGCTGGCTCCGCGAAACAGCGGCACCTTCTCGATGAACTCGCGCTTCATGGCCACCGCGATTTCAATGCGCAGCGGTTCCGGAAGTTCGCTGAGAATGATCGCCTCGTCGTAGCCCAGATGTCGCTCCCACAAGAAGGTGTAGTAATCGTAGATCCGCCGTTGCAGGCCGGTCGGAATTTTGCGGTAGCGCAGAAAGTTCGCCAGTCGGTCGAGGCTGGAGTGATAATGAGCCTGCACCTGATCGATGTTCGCCAGCATGTGCGCTACGTTACCGATGCCGTAGCCGAACAGCCCCACTCCAAAGAGCATCGTCATGATGGCATACATCATCTGCGGCGCGGTGTCGGGCGTGATGTCTCCGTAGCCGACGGTCGCCAGTGTGGTGATGGTCCAATACAGCGCCCGCAGATAGTGCATCGGGGCATCATCGTTCGGCAGACGGTCTCGCAGGCTGGCCCAGCCACAGGCAATCCAGTGAGCGATCAGCAACATCCAGAAGACGAAGAACACCAACCGCAGCAGGCTGGCGTTGTGAATGTCGCGTCGCCGCCACTGCCGCATCATCTGGTTGAGACGGGGAAGTTTCGTCAGACGCAGCACCAACCAGCCGAGCGGTCCGCCCAACAGCCCGAACGGAATCACCCCCGGCAGGTCCACCAACAACCACCAGCGAGACTCTTGGGGTGCGGTGGTCGTCGCCGTTCCGCTGCGTCGCGAAAACAGATGCCGCCAACGAATCCACAAGTCCACCGCAAACAGCAGCGTGACGAGGCCTGAGACAACTTTCCCGACGGCTCGCTCATGAGCGCCGAACTCCAATTGCCAAGGGACGTCGATCGCCACCCAGATGATTCCAGCCGCGAGCAGCACGTCCCAGCCGTGGTCTCGTCTTCGTCGGTCGTGGTCGTTGGACATGGCATCCTTCCATGTTGAGGTTCGTAGTTCCGCCTTCAGGCGGCTGCAATGCCCCGCCTGAAGGCGAGACTACGAACGTCACGGCTTGCTAAGTTCGTCGACCAACATCTGCCGGACGACCTTCGCGTCAGCTCCTTTGAGTTCCTTCATAATCTGCCCGATCAACGAGCCAGCGGCGGCCTGCTTACCCGATTTGAAATCGGCGACCGGCTTTGGATTGCGAGCGATGACTCCGGCAATGATTGCCGTGATCGCGCCAGTGTCGTTAACGATGGCCAGCCCGCGATCGGCGATGATCGATTCTGTCACCGCTATTGAATCGACGGAAAAAGCGTAGAACGTCCTGCGAGCCGTGTCTGGATCGCGTTCAAACTCCACATCAAATCTTGCAAGGTGAGTCGCAAACACTTCTCGCGCTCCCTTAACGGTAATTTGATTGGTGATGACGCGCTTTAGTATGTCGCCCAGCAATCCAGGTGGCAGGGGGAAGTTGTCGATGTGAAGGTTGCGAGCGTTCATCTCCCGCAGCACATCCTGCGTGAGCCAGTTGGCCGCTTGCTTGCCGTCGCCGCAGAGCTTCGCGACTTGCTCAAAGTAGGCGGTGAAGTGATCCCCTTGCGAGACGATGACGTCCGCGTCGTAGTGCGAGAGGCCGAGGTCAGCCCGATAACGGCGACGACGTGAGGCCGGGAGTTCGCACAGTTCGGCTTTGACTTCGGCGAAGAATTCGTCACTGACCGTCACTGGTGTGAGATCGGGATCGGGGAAGTAACGGTAGTCGCTGGCCTCTTCCTTGCCGCGCTGCGCGAACGTCACGCCCCGATTCGCGTCCCAGCCGCGCGTTTGCTTGGCGACGTCGCCGAGTTTCGCGTGAGTCCGCTCCCAGTCTTCGATTTGACGAGCGACCTCGAACTCGATCGCCTGCTCGACACCGCGGAAGCTGTTGAGGTTTTTGACCTCGACGATCGGCGTCGCAATCTTCTGTCCGTCGTCCGTGTGGACCCACAAGTTGACGTTCGCGTCGCACCGCAGCGAACCCTCTTGCATGTTGCAGTCGGAAACGCCGATGTACGTCAGCAAGAGTTTCAACTCTTCCAAATACGTCTTGGCTTCGGCCGCCGAACGCAAATCGGGCTGGCTGACGATCTCCAAGAGCGGCGTTCCCGCCCGATTCAAATCGACGTGACTGTCGTGGCCTCGGCCCGTCTCGTCGTGGAGATTCTTTCCGGCGTCCTCTTCCAGATGAGCCCGAATCAGCCGGATCTTTTTCGTCTCGCCTTTCTCGATGTCGGTGTCGATCTCGACAAAGCCGTTGCTGCTGAACGGCAAATCGTACTGGCTGATCTGATAGCCCTTCGGCAGATCGGGATAGTAGTACTGCTTGCGGTCCCACTTCGTGAACCGAGCGATATCGCAACCCAACGCCAGCGCCGTCTTCAACGACAGCCGAAACGCCGTCCGGTTCATCACCGGCAGAGAACCCGGCAGACCGAGACACACCGGGCACGTTTGCACGTTGGGATTGTCCGGGTTGAACGCCGACGAGCATCCACAAAAGATCTTCGTCTGCGTCTGCAATTGGACGTGAACTTCCAGGCCAATGATGGTTTCGTAGTGCATAAGCTCTTTGGTCTGCCTGTCAAAAATGGAACCGCACCCGTCAGGAAGCGGTTGCAAGTCCTTGGACGAATTGCTGGACGTCTCGCTGATCGCGATTTTGAAAACCCCGTCCTCCGTGCGGCGAGCAAGATACTGGCTACGTGAATGCCAACCAAGACCCTATTCCCGAACGCGACTGGCCGATGAGTCCACCGCAACCAGTCAGGGGTCAGGTCTTCAAATTTCATTTTTGGCGTCGCGAATGGTGTGCGACGTGGGTTGGAATGGCGGTGTGAGAAATGAGTCAGGGGTGGATCGCAAGGCAAAAAATGAAATTTGAAGACCTGACCCCGGCTCGCGCGCCAAGGAGCTGGCAAAAAAATGAAGGGCGAAAAATGAGGATCGTTGGCCGGCAGATCTTGTGAGCTTCGATATCATCTCGCGACCACGGAATTCCCATTGGAAAGAGCCACGATGCGACACCTGTTGTTTGCCGTTTGCTGCCTGACCTCCGTCATCGAAGTTTCGATCGGCCGAGCCGCCGACATCGACTTCGCTCACGACGTGCAGCCGATCCTCAGCAAACGCTGCGCGAAATGTCATTCGGGAACACAACGCAAAGGGGGCCTGTCGATCAACTCGCGACAGTCGCTGCTCGCCGGCGGTGAAAGCGGCCGAGTCGTCCATTCCGGAAAGAGTGCCGACAGCCCACTGATGGCTCGCATCACCGCGACCGACAACGCCGAACGAATGCCTCCCGAAGGTGAGCCGCTCACGAAACCACAAATCGAAACGCTTCGCCGCTGGATCGACACTGGCCTCGCGTGGGAAGACGGCTTCTCGTTTGGCAAGACCTTCGCGCGAGCCCCCCTCGCCCCACGTCGCCCCGATGTTCCCGCTGGTGAAGGGAATCCAATTGATCGGTTCCTCGTCGATCGGATTTCAAATCTCAAATCTCAGATTTCAAATCCTAGAACAGTGACAACCGACCGCATCTTCGCTCGCCGCGCATTTCTCGATCTCATCGGCCTGCTGCCGACGCCGGCCGAACTCGATGAGTTCGTCAACGACACCGCTCCGAACAAACGCGAAATGCTGATCGACCACTTGCTCACGGATCGACGCAACTACGCCGACCACTGGCTCACGTTTTGGAATGACCTGCTTCGCAACGCCTATCAAGGCACCGGATTCATCGACGGCGGACGCAAACAAATCACCGGCTGGTTGTACGAATCGCTGTTGATCAACAAGCCCTACGATCAATTCGTCCGCGAGCTGATCGAAGCCGCCCCGGGTGCCGAAGGATTCACATTTGGCATCAAATGGCGTGGCACCGTCAATGAAAGCCAGCGCCGAGAAATCCAAGCCGCTCAGACAATCAGCCAAGTCCTGCTCGGCACGAACCTGAAATGCGCGAGCTGTCACGACAGCTTCGTCAACGACTGGAAACTGACCGATGCCTACGCGCTGGCCTCTGTGTTTGCCGATTCGCCGCTCGAACTACATCGCTGCGACAAGCCGACCGGAAAACCGGCGGCCGTCGGATTCCTTTACCCGGAACTCGGCCAGATCGCAGCCACCGCTCGGCCCGAACGCCAAAAGCAACTCGCGACGCTGCTGACCAAGCCGGAGAACGGCCGATTCGCGCGCGTGATCGTCAATCGTCTGTGGGCGAAGCTGATGGGCCGCGGTTTGATCGAACCACTCGACAACCTCGATGCGGAATCCTGGCATCGCGACTTGCTGGATTGGCTGGCGAGCGACTTTGTCGAACACGGTCACGATCTGAAACACACGCTGCGGATGATCGCCACTTCGCGAGCGTACCAACTTCCCTCCGTCGGACTCGCTGACGATGCGTTGTCCGACGATCCGTTTGAGTTCCGTGGTCCACTCGTCAAACGCTTGTCGGCCGAGCAATTCGTCGATGCCGTCACTTCGCTGACGAAGACCTGGCGGCCAGTCTCGCTGCCGCTGCTGCGCGTAGACGGACGCGGGCAGGGAGGACAACTCGGCGCGATTGCGCGAGCGATTCACGACGTGGGGCACGTTTCCAACGTGCCCGCCCCGAATGCCAAGAAGCACGAGCACGTTGGAAACGTGCTCCACGACGCCAAATGGCTCTGGTCAAACGCTGACGCCCAGCAAGCTCCGGCAAACAAAGCCGTCTATTTCCGCAAGACGCTGAAGCTCGATCGCGACATGCCGTTCGTCTTCCTGACCATCGCCGCCGACAATGAGTGCGACTTCTACATCAACGGCCAGAAAGTCGCGGACGCGAACAACTGGCAACAGCCGACTCAAACGCTGGTCGGCGGGCCGCTGAAAGTCGGCGACAACGTGCTGGCGGCAAGAGTCGTCAACAAAGGCAACGCCCCCAACCCGGCCGGCTTCATCGCCGAGCTGTTCGCCTTCGATGCCCGAATGCACCCGCAATGGACACTGACCACCGACGACTCGTGGCTCGCCACCGAGTCATCCGAAAAAGACTGGGAAAAGCCGACGTTCGACGCCTCCCAGTGGCAAGCCGCAGCGGTCATTGGCGATTCTCAATTGGCACCGTGGAACATCGCCGACGTTGTCGCGAAGAGTTCGACGCTGATGACCCCAGCGATGCTGGCTGCATTGCAAGACGTCCGCTTGCGAGCCTCGCTGCTCCCGCAAGACCAACTGCAATCCGCGCTGGGCCGCCCGCACCGCGAGCAAGTCGTCTCGCACCGCGAGTCGCTGGCAACAATGCTGCAAGC
>CAMDDX010000259.1 GCA_945893075.1 Planctomyces sp. SH-PL62
GCGGCGTCGCCAGCGGGTCGGTCCAGATGCGCACCAAGCCGGTGGTGTCACGCAGCGAGGCATTCTCCACGACGTAATCGTCGTCATCCCAGACGAAGCCTGCCCACAAAACCGGGACATAGACCAAGCACGTCAGCGCGACCAACGCCAGCGCAAGTCGCGATTGTTGCGGACTCCAATTCACCATCGTGGCTGAGCTTGAATTATGGTCGTCGATCATTCGCCGCACCTTGTCTCGCGATGGATTCCAGAGCGTGCGCGACGTTGGCGACGTGTCGTGAAGAATTGGAGAACCTGACATTGAGAAATCGCGAAGGACTCCTCTCGCTGCGATTCACCAAAAATTGACCGGTTGGAAATCGAAACCACACGGTCTGGCAATCTGATTCACCTGCGGTACAGCCTCGCCGAACCGCAGGCGATGGAACGGCCTCTGATGTCTGACCTGCTTGAATTGCCGGACCTCTGGTTGCGCGTGGAAGGGGACTCTTTCTCGGTCTCCTGTCCCAAGCGTTTTCGTGAACACATTCGGTTTTTCCCCGCGGATCGTCTGGTCGCGATCGACGAAGCCATACTGCGTTGGGGCTTGTTCGTCGGAGCCGCGCAGGTCTATCCGCTGCGGCTGGAGTCTTTGCCGACGCTCGCTCCGCAGTTTGCCATTCGCTTCGACAAACACTCCCGCTGGTGTTTGGTGGGATTCAGCAGCGAGGTCTTTCACAACGGCGAAGAACTCTCGGAACGCACGGTCTTGCTCCGCATCGACGACACGATCATCTGCGATCCCTACCTGCTGCGAGTGGTCCCGCCCCCCGATCCCGCAAGCCTGCTGCAAGGCATGGTCGAACAAATCCTGCCCGCGAATGCCGGCGCTTCCGAGTTCGCGGACGCGGAGACGGATTTCTTGCTCAACGTCCGCTGAGCGAACGGTTCCGAAAGGGAGTCCCGCGTCATGGAGGATCTCTGGTTCGGAATCGCGATCAACGTGAGCGTGTCGGCAGCTTGCGGCTACGCGGCGCGGCAGTGGAGTCGTCAATGGCCGCTGCACTGGGTGGACTTCGCGGGAGTGGTGTTGGCCGTCGCACTGGTGTCGTACATCGCCTTCGTCTGGGATCATCCTTGGCTGGCGAGTTGGTTGCCGTTCTCGAACTTGATCGTGCTGGGGAACTGGCTGCCGATATTCGCAGCCGTGTTGATCGGCTTGACGTGTCGCCGATTGCGGGGCCGTCCGCGATCCCGAACCATTGCCGTCGTGTTGTTGACGGTCGTCGGACTGGGAGCCTTGGTTCGGCCGCTGTTCGGAGTTGTTCCCACCTGCGAGAACCGTTGGGACGGAGAGTGCTGTTTGCAATCTACCTCACACACTTGCAGCGCGGCTTCGGCCGCAACCGCCTTGCGTCGTGTGGGAGTCGCGACCTCCGAAGCCGAGATGGCGCGGTTGTGTCTGACTCGCGATGGGACGCACTGGATGGGCCTGTATCGCGGTTTGAGCAAGAAACTCTCTTCGCCGTGGCGAATCGAAGTACTCGGAACCAAGACCCTGGAGACTCTGCGGTCTGTTTCTCAGGACGCACCGGCGATCCTTACGGTCGAACTGCCGCGCGACGTGCCGGCTGGCTGGAAGTATCGCCAAGAAAGCGGCTGGCTGCCGGGAGTCTCACACTCCGTGGTCTGTCTTGGCCCAGACGGTGACGATCAATGGCGGATCGTTGATCCGGCCAATGGCCTCGAACATTGGTCAACAAAAGATTTGCTCGTGCTGTGGCAAGGTCACGGAATGTGGCTGACTCGGTAATCCGACTTTCCGATCGTGAGGCCGATGCCAGCCGGCATATTGAGCGAGTGATTTGTTCCGGCGGCACGGCATTCTTGTTGTCTTCTTCACAAAGCCTTCATTTCGTCGCCTTAAATTCCGCTTGCCAGTCAGTGGCGATTGGTGGTGACGTGTGGAGCGCTCGGCTCTGGACCGGCTTCGTACGGAAGGACAAATACGATGCGAATGACTTTGCGATCAAGAACCTGGGCTGCGGGTCGGTTGTGGCCTGTGGTGTTGTGCGGTTTGTTGTTGGCGGCGATGAGTGGGTGTGGGCAGGCTCCCGCGGGGGATGCTCCGGATGGCAAGTTGGTTTCCGTGAAAGGCCAAGCGTTGTTCTTGGACAAGCCGATCCCGAAAGCCACCGTGACGTTTCATCCGCTCGCCGTAGCGGACAATAAGGCCAAGACGCCGTTTGCCGTCGTGAAAGAGGACGGCACGTTCTTGTTGACGACTTATCGTCCCGAAGATGGTGCTCCGGCCGGTGAGTACTCCGTCACGGTGTCGTGGTTCAAACCGGCCAAGGGAACTTCGGCCGACGACGGAATCGGCGAGGAATTGCTGCCGGCCAAGTATCAGCGCCCCGAATCGTCAGGGCTGAAAGTCACGGTTAAAGCCGATTCCTCCGAAGCGGTCGTCTTGAAGCTGACTCGCTAACGCGGTGCGCGTACTCGCGCTCGAAATGGCTCTCGGTTCTTATCTCACGAAAGGTGGTTACTCCATGCGTTCTTTCCAGAAATCGGCGGTGCGCCGAGGTTTTACTTTGATCGAATTGCTGGTGGTGATCGCCATCATTGCGATCTTGATCGCGCTGCTGTTGCCAGCCGTGCAGCAGGCACGCGAAGCCGCGCGGCGCAGTCAGTGCAAGAACAATCTCAAGCAGATGGGCTTGGCGTTGATGAATTACGAAGACACTTACAAGATGCTTCCGCCGAGCCGGATCAATATCAATCCCACGATCTATGGGACGGTCTTTGAAAAGTCGTGGCAGACAATGGTTCTTCCACAGCTCGACCAAGCCCCGCTGGCGAAACTCTACAACGCGAATATCAGTTGGTTTCTGGCCGCGAATGACGTGGCAACCACCAAGCAACTGCCGGCCATGCTCTGCCCTTCGGCCGGGTCGTCACGGCTTCTGCCAACGACGGCGATTTACACCGCGTTGGGACGCACTCCGGGGCGACCGGTGTGGGGTTATGCGGACTACGGTTCGGTCAACGCGGCTCGCAATTCGTTGTTCACTTTGGCGGGGACGCCGTTGCCTGCGGGGACCAAAGAAGAGTTGGGAGCCATGGGACGCGGTCCTGGTGGCGTGAGAATCGCCGAGATTAGGGACGGAACGTCGAACACCCTCTTGATTGGCGAGGATGCCGGTCGTCCGACTCAATTTATCGGCGGAAAAGAAGGTCTCAATCCGCGTGTGGGCAACGTGGCGTTCGGAACGCCGTACACGGCCGATGGCTGGGGTTGGGCGGACATCAACAGCGGCTTCAGCATCGACGGTGCCAACATCTTGGGCCTGCAGAATAACACGAGCGGTTCGGGGGTAGTCACGATGGTCGGCAACTGTCTGATGAATTGCACCAATGATTCCGAGATTTTCTCGTTCCACAATGGCGGCGCGCAGTTTGTCTTAGCCGACGGCTCCGTGCGCTTCATCAGTCAAAACCTCTCGCCCGCGACGCTGGCAGCGCTCGTCACTAAAGGCAAGAAGGATCTCCTCGGTGAGTTCTAGGTCTTACAGTTCACAAGGATGATTTGATGTCCGATTGCCAAGCTCTCGCCGCTCGGAAATTCCGAGCGGCTTTTTTGTTGATCGCGTTGTCGTGGCTGCTCGTGCCCGCCGAGGCTCGCACTGAGATTCGATTGTTGGGCGTGGCCACGATCCCTGCCGATGCGTCGGACCAGAGTGGATTGCCCGAAACGCTGGTCGGCGGCGTTCCACAAAACCGACTGGCCGGATTCAGCGGCATCGAATACTCCGGCCACGCGAATCGCTATTTCGTCCTGCCCGATCGCGGGCCGCTGGATGGAGCCGTGCCATTCCCTTGCCGGCTGCAAGAATTTGAAATCGTCATCGAACTCAATTCGCCGACGCCGGTGCGGGCGACGCTCGTCGGCACCAATCAGTTGAAGACGGAACGTGGCGAGCAACTCGTCGGCTCCGCAGCGGCGTTTGATTCGCGTGACCCGACTCGTTCGCTGCGGTTTGATCCCGAAGCCGTGCGTCGGTTCGGTGAAAATCGGCTGATCATCTCCGACGAATACGGGCCGAGTCTCAGCGTGTTCGACCCTGCCCGCAGTCGTACGAGCCAATTGCCGGTCCCAGAAAAATTTTGCGTCAAGCATTTGGCGGCAACGCCGAGCGACGAGCTCGCGGGCAACTCCACGGGACGGCAGCCCAACGCAGGTTTCGAGGGGATCGCGATCAATCCGAGTGGCGAAACTCTGTACGCGATGGTGCAGCGTCCGCTCATTCAGGACAGCCAATCGGGGGTCGGCGACAAACGGATCGGCGTCAACTGCCGCGTCCTGGAACTCAACCTCAAGACCTCGGCGACGCGCGAATTGGTCTATCGGCTCGACAATTCCAAAACGGGTGTCAGTGAATTACTCGCCGTCGGACCTCGGCAATTGCTCGTCATCGAACGGGACAGCGAGCTAGGCGATGCGGCTCGGTCGAAGAAGATTTACAAAGTGAACCTGTCTGACACGACCGACTGTTCGCAAATCGCGTCGCTGTCCGCGGACGAATTGCCGAACGACGTGCGGCCGATCCAGAAGCAATTGTTTCTCGATTTTCTCGAACCGCGCTGGGGATTGGCCGGCCCGAACTGCCCGGAGAAGTTTGAGGGCCTGGCGTTCGGCCCGACGCTGCCCGACGGTCGACGACTCCTGATCGTGACCGTGGACAACGACTTCAAGCCCAATGCACCGAGCCTGATTCTCGCGTTCGCGGTGGACCCGGATGACCTGCCGGAGTTCGGCTGGGACCGGCGTGCTTCGAGCGCTGGCGGCCGAAAGTAGCTGCAACATCTTCGCAACGCGGGCCGCGCTTTTTGCCCATCCTCACCAAAAGCTCTCGCGAACCTCAACAAGGCTTTACGGTCGCCGTCGATACTGCTTGACGAAACGATCCGCTGTTGGAGGCGACTCACGAGAGTTGGCTACTCGGCGAGTTGAGTCGTGAAAGCCGTCGGCTTGATCGCCCTGGCCTTCGCGATGCCCGTTGGGAACGAGGCTTCTGGCGAGAGGATGCGCACGATGTTGGTTCGCTCGGTCTTCGTGAGTGATCTGCACCTCGGCTGCAAGTATGCGAACGCGAACGCGCTGCTGGCGTTCTTGAAGCAGCATCAGCCGGAATACCTTTATCTCGTCGGCGACATCATCGACGGCTGGCGGCTGCAACGCGGCTGGTACTGGGACGACTCCTACAGCTTTCTCGTGCGGCGCATCTTGGGGATGCTCAAAAGCGGCACGATCGTCCGCTACACGCCGGGCAATCACGACGAGTTTCTGCGCCACTTCATCGACAGTCTCGGCAGCGTGCAGATCGCGGATGAGTTCATCCATCACACGGCCGACGGGCAGCGAGTGCTGGTGATGCACGGCGATCAGTTTGATTCGGTGGTAAAGCACGCGCGGTGGCTCTCGCTTGTGGGAGACGTGGGCTACAACACGCTGCTCGCGCTGAATCGCTGGTTCAATTTGGTTCGGCGGCGCTGCGGCTTCGGTTACTGGTCGCTAAGCGCGGCGATCAAGCGGCAAGTCAAACAAGCGACCAATTTCATCAGCGACTTCGAGGACGCGGTCACTCGACACGCTGCCTCGAAGGGCTGCGACGCCGTCCTCTGCGGACACATTCACACGCCGATCATCTCTCAGCGAAACGGCGTGCGCTATCTCAACAGTGGCGATTGGGTCGAGAGCTGCTCGGCGATTGTTGAGTATGCCGACGGAAGCTTTGAACTGATTCAGCGGCCGACACACAGCGACGAGTTGCAACCGGTCGCGAGCGAGACTGGCTTCTTCGGCGAGTCCACGCCCTTCGCGGAAACGTGGGGTCGCGATCCGAGCACCGAACGAATCCTGGAAGTTCCGTTGGTCTAACGAAAGAAGGAGAAAACCATGAAACTCAACGACTGGTGGCAAGGGCGAGTGTTTCAATTCGTGCATCAACACAACCTGGTTTACAACACCTGTTGGGAAGACCCACGACTGGATCGGATGGCTTTGGAACTTTCACCGACCGACCGCGTGTTGGTCATCACTTCAGCGGGTTGCAACGCGCTGGACTACGTGCTGCAAGAGCCGGAGCACGTCTTCGCGGTGGACTTGAATCCCGCTCAGAACTCGCTGCTGGAACTCAAACTGGCGGCGATTCGCGGGCTGGAATACGACGACTTCTTCGCGATGTTCGGCCGCGGCCGGGTCGCAAATGCTCGCGAGTTGTACGCCGACAAGTTGCGTCCTTCGCTGTCGCCGGGCGCGAGCGAATACTGGGATCGGCACATCGACTTCTTCTCCGGCGAGCGGCGGCGGTCGTTCTATTTCCGAGGCAGCTCCGGTTGGTTTGCGTGGTTGGTCAACCGCTACATCGACCGCGTGGCCCGTGCGCGAGACAGCATCGAGGCGATCTTGCACGCCGGCTCGATCGCAGAGCAGCAGTCGATTTACGAGTCTCGATTGCGGCCGATCTTTTGGACGCGGTTCATTCGTTGGATACTCAGCCGCGACACGACACTGTCGCTGGTCGGAGTGCCGCGCCCGCAGCGTGAGCAGGTCGAGCGACACTACTCCGGCGGCATCGCCCAATTCGTCGAGGACAGTATCGAGACGGTCTTCACGCGGCTGTCGCTGCAAGACAATTACTTCTGGCGCGTGTACCTGACGGGCGAGTATTCGCCCGATTGTTGTCCCGAATATCTGCGAGTCGAAAACTTCGAGCGGCTGCGCGGCGGACTCGTCGATCGCATCAGCACTCACACCGCGTCGGTCACGCAGTTCTTGACCGAGCAGTCGCCGGCGATCTCGCGGTTCGTCTTGTTGGATCACATGGATTGGTTGAGTACCTCTCGGCAGCCCCTGCTCGCCCAGGAATGGCAAGCCATCGTAGATCACGCGACTCCCGATGCTCGTCTCCTGTGGCGCAGCGGGGGGCTGCAAACCGATTTCGTGGATCGCACGCGAGTTCAGCACAACGGCCGCGAACGCGAAGTCGCCGAACTGCTGCACTATCAACGCGGTCTCGCCGACCGTCTACACGCACACGACCGAGTCCACACCTACGGCAGTTTCCACATTGCTCACATGGCAACGTAGGTCAGGCTTTCTAGCCTGACCGGAACGCTTCAAATCACGTCGATTCCGGATCGGGTCAGCTTGGAAAGGCTGACCTACGTTGGCAAGGAGACTCTCATGTCCACGATTGCTGATCTTCGCACGTTGTATCGTCTGACGGTCGCGCCGGTGCGGGGCCGCACTCATGCCGAGCGCATGGAGAGTTTCTATCACCAGCAAGCCGGCGACTACGACTCGTTCCGCGAGCGGCTACTGCCCGGCCGTCGCGAGTTGGTCCAGCAGCTTCCGTTGCGCGAGGGGGCCGTGTGGGTGGATCTCGGCGGCGGCACCGGAGCGAACTTGGAGTTCGTACGTGACCTCGTGCCCAAGCTGAGCAAGGTCTATGTCGTGGATCTCGCGCCGTCGTTGCTGGAGCAGACGCGGCAGCGTTGCGAGCGAAATGGCTGGACCAACGTGGAAGCGATCGCGGCCGACGCGACTCGGTTCGAGCTGCCCATCCAAGCGGATGTCGTCACTTGCTCATACAGCCTGACGATGATTCCCGACTGGTTCGCGGCGGTCGATCGCGCGATCGAACTGCTCAAGCCCGGCGGCGTTTTCGGAGCGGTCGATTTCTTTGTCTCACGCAAGCATCCAGAAATCGGATATGCCAAACATTCGTGGTTCACCCGGACATTCTGGCCGACGTGGTTCGCGTTCGACAACGTGCATCTCCATCCCGATCACGTTCGCTACTTGCATCGTCACTTCGAGTGCCGACGGTTCTTGGAATTCACGACGCGATTGCCCTACATGCCGTTTGCTCGCGTGCCGTGGTATTTGTTCGTTGGCCGCAAGGCGTGAGCAGGGGAGACAGCCGACTTCAATGTCAGTGGCACGCAACGGGAGATTGTCGATCCCGAGGACTCACTCTCGGCCGGCTTGCGTCGCGGAGACCGAACTCGATCGAACGAACGTAATCGAGCAGACGCCCCATCAGGAATGGTTTGCGAAGGTAGCGAAACACGCAGGGCATTTCGCGCAGCACGGAGACATTCTCGTCCGGCGTGTAGCCAGTCAGGATCACGTTGGGGCAGCATTGCAAACCGGAATCGTCGCTCAGGCAATCCAGCAAGCCGTCGGCTCCGCCCCACGGCATATTCTCCGAGGCGATAATCACGGCGGGAGATTGCTCGCGAATGATCGACAGGCATTCGACACCGCCGGATGCGCTAAGAACTCGGTAGCCGCACCGATTCAAATAGTGTTCGTACAACCTGGCCGATTCGCGATCTTCGTCTGCAATCAAGATGGTCGGTGACATCACAGTTGTCCTTCGAAGTTGGGAGGCACAAAGCTGACAGGTTGATCTTGCGCGACAAACATGAACTCGCCGAGAATGTTCGTTGAATTTCCGCCGACTCGCGGCTGGCGGTCCTGCCCTGTCACTCGTTTACAAGTGGCGAGTGGCTTTGGAGATTCATGACGATCCAGCGTGAGACTCCCGCTCATCCGCCAACCGGCCGTGTCCTTCACGAAGCCCGCGACGATTGGAAAGATCGACGAGATGCCGAACACGGGAGATTGTCGTTCCCGTCGGCGCTGCACTCGGGCATGTGGACTCGCACGACTCGTCGCGCCGAAATCCGACAGCACCAGCTTTAGCTATTTCGACACGAGCGGAAATTCAAAATGCGTTTTGTCCGGGCTGACATCGACAGAGAGTTCAGACTTTTTGTTGTACCGAACGGGAACCAACTCGATGGGACGGGCCGTTGTCGTGGCCGCCGCACCTTCACTGCGCCCCTCTTCACCGCCACCCTCTTCTTCCGTATTCAGCCCCAGGATTTTCCGAGTGGTACTGATTCGCACGGTCTTCTTTCCGGGAATCGCTCCCGATTTGACGGAATCGAACTGGAGAGAGAACCGGCCACTGGCGTCGGTCAACCCGTAGGAAAACTGACCGTCCTCAGAGTCGAAGGTTACAACGGCCTCTGGCAGTGGTTTGCCATCCAAAGTGACGGCTCCCGAAACGCTCAACAAAGACAACTTGCCGTAGTTCGCGGAGGACGACCCGCCGCAGCCTGACAAACACATCAGGCAGCACGCGGCCAATGACAATCCGATAATGGCTCTCATACGAAGCAACTTTCTTTCGAGGAGGTGATTGCAGATCGATTATTCATGGTCAAGTTGTTTGGTCGGCAAAAGTCGTTTCACCGCAAGCCGCAGGCGTCCACAGGCGACATGCTCGCACGCTTGCGGCGGCGGTTCGTTAGAATTCGCCCAAGACTTCGCGGCCGTTACGCGAACCCATTCCGCGGTAGGTCGCCAGGTTCACGTTCTCGGAGATGAATCGCACGGAACCGTCCGCCATACCGAAGTGTGCTCCACCGGTGTGATAGCTGCCGAATGACATCTCCATGAGCACTCCGTGAACCGAGGGGTCGAGTCGGCTATTCAACTTCGGCCCCGTCGATCCCAGCCCTTCGCTGTACTCGGTGCCGCCAATCCCGCCGAGATTCCAGCTTCCGCTCTGTGGCGAACCCATCTGCCAAAAATCCATCCCCTGATTATCTTTCACATACGCGTGGTCCGTGTACGACTCTCCGAACATCACGGTGTTGCTGGTACCGTCTCTGACGTCGCTGAACCGCACGCTGCTGCATCCAAACATCATTCCATCCAACGGAGCTTCCTCCAACGATTTCGCGCCGGCCGGCACTCCGGGCGGAATCGTGCTGGCATCGTCTGAATAGACGTTCGAGCCCGCACAACCTCGATAGCTGTTGGGAACGCGGCCAGGGATGCCTTGATTGTCGACGTGTTCTGGCTGCGACATTGAGGGACAACGAAACGCGCTGATGAGCGTCTCACACGCTTTCAGATTGGGCGAACCCACCTGATCCCAGTTCCCCAGTCCGTTCTCATCCCAAATCAGTGTTTTGAACAACGGAGTCTGGTCGATCTGATTCAGAATCTGCGCGTGCCACAACGTTTCGCGGGCATCAAATCCAAATGGAAAGCACTTATTGAGGTCATGGTAATTTTGCACCGCCAGACCAAGCTGCTTGAGGTTGTTCTTACATTGCGACCGCCGCGCGGCCTCGCGGGCCTGTTGCACGGCCGGCAGCAGTAGAGAGATCAAAACCGCGATGATGGCGATCACCACCAGTAACTCGATTAACGTGAATCCGCTTGGCTTCCTGGAGGTCGGTGGTCTCATGGTTGATTCCTGTCTGAAGAGCGTTAAGGAAGTGGGGAGTTGATGGTCAACGCCAACAACGATGGGATCGGAATGCGGGGCGCATGACGCACATTGCGCGAGCCGGGGTCAGCCAAGAGCATGACCAGCCTTCAAGAAGTTGTTTTGAAGGTCAGGAGACGATCCTTGTGAAAATCTGGTGAAGAGTCGGCGATGGAGTTCGCTGGCCCGATCACTCAGTTGCCGATCAGTCCGCCGAACTGCCGGATCGCTTCGTAGACGACCGTGTTGGCCGTGCTCGCCAGATTCAAGCTGCGCACGACGTCGGTCATCGGCAGTTTTAGGTTATTCGCGGGGTTCGCATTGCGAATCGACTCCGGCAACCCGCGCGTCACGCGTGAGCACTTCTTTGCAACGTCCCAGCTTTCCGCAACGGGGACAAGGATGAGTCTTGGAACAACAAGAAAGTTGCACCCGCCGCGTCTTGGCTTCCATGCCTGCGCCCTTTCGTGAGTGTTCGTGAAGCAAACATCGCGGAAGGAAAGCAGGCTTTTACTTTTTCTGTAACCTCAAATCAGATAAGGCCCTGAAAACTCAGTCGGGTTCGGCGAGAAAAGTCCGTATCGAGGCTGATTGTAGGACTCGACCAACTTCGGTCACAAGCAGGCTTCCAAATCGGAAGTTATCCCAAGCTCATCGTCACCGTCTTCGATTCGGTGTAGTTGGCCAGCGCGGCGGCTCCGAGTTCGCGGCCCATGCCGCTCATTTTGAAGCCGCCGAACGGGGCGGCGGCGTCGAAGACGTCGTAGCAGTTCACCCACACAGTGCCGGCGCGGACGCTGGCGGCGAAGTGGTGAGCTTTTTGAACGTCCTTCGTCCACACGGCGGCGGCGAGGCCGTACTGCGTGCTGTTCGCGCGAGTGATGATCTCGTCC
>CAMDDX010000260.1 GCA_945893075.1 Planctomyces sp. SH-PL62
CAAGTGCTCGCGATTCACCTCCGACCGCGGATCGGGCAGTTCCTCAAAATGCTCCGTGATCGACTGCAAACTCGAATTCTCAGACGCCAACATCCCACACCTCCGTGCCGTAACCCTCAACCAGACGCGATCCATTCGCGTCGCACGGAAACAACAATAATTTCATTCCCTCAATCGCGCCAGCTACTTACCCATCCTTCCCAGAGTGCGCGCTAGCCCTGACCTGTGGTGGATTTATTTAGAGTATCAACTTCGGATTTGCTTCTCCTCCACCGAATCCGAGCTATATTCTTCAGCACTTAAGACTCACTGTTTCGCAGACGGATTGTGACGGCCGCCCGGTCGCGAATCCTCAAGTCCCGACAGGATCAATAGAAGTCTGGGAAGCTTGGCCTTATGACAGCCGTGGCTTATTTGGAGGCGGGTCCGATACGTTTTCATTTGGCGGCGGTGGAAGGGGGACTAGAGGTACGGCTACATTTTTTGGCGAATACGGATTAGTGCATGGCGCTTTGCCAATGCCGCCATTTGTGTCGCCGAATCCCGCTGTGACAATCACAAGTGGCCCATCGAGTACTACTGATCCATCGGTTAGTACAACAGCGCGGATGAGGAATCACGTATTGCGTGTCTCGTGGGATTGTTGCGTTAATTGCCTTGTTCGTGGTATCCCACAGCCGTTTTAGTCAGTATTACTAAATTATTAAGTGAATATTATTCAGGACATGTTTTTATCATGAAGATGAGGCCGAAGGCGTCGCCTTTGTTTTGTGCTGTTTTGATGCTTCTCGCATTCTACGTCACAACTTACTATCTGTTAGCGAGAGCTTCGTTCGGTATCGCTGTTGGAGTCGGCCCGTGGAATTGCATTCCGCACTACTTGATCTTTGATACGCAACTGCAATTTGTTTATCGGCCAATCCATTCAATCGACAGAGTATTGCGTCCCAGTTACTGGGGACAAATCTTGGATGCAGATGACCTTGCACGACGTTTCGTTGAGTGACTTCGCCGGATTGGCAGAGTCAATCTATATTTCGTCCCGTCCGGTAGAGGCCAAGCAGGTCTCAAATTGCTGCCATCCATCCAATGCGCCGACGAAGGAATGGGGAAGAATGGGGCCACCCATGATCTGTTGACGCGCTTTGCGATTTTTCGTAGTTTCCCGCAGCGATGAGGGGGCGTTGATTTCTATCGGGAGGCGATGGGATGTCTCGGATACCACGGAAGTACTTGATCGAGAACGCGGACGTCGGGGTGTATCACTGCATCAACCGGTGTGTGCGGCGGGCGTTTTTGTGTGGGACGGATGAGTTCAGCGGGAAGTGCTTCGATCATCGGAAGCAGTGGATTCAGGATCGGTTGGAATTCTTGGCAGGAGTGTTCGGGGTCGATGTCATGGGGTTTGCGGTGATGAGTAATCACCTGCACCTGGTTCTGCGCAATCGGCCGGACGTGGTGACGGGTTGGTCGGATGCGGAAGTGGCTCGGCGGTGGTGGCAGTTATTTCCTGGGCGACGCGAACAGGATGGTTCGGCGGCGGAGCCAACAACAGTTGATCTCTTGCTGGTGACGGGGAATGCGGAGCGGTTGGCGGAAGTCCGCTCGCGGATGTCGAGCGTGTCGTGGTTCATGCGGTGTGTGGCGGAGCCGATCGCTCGGCAGTCGAATCGCGAAGACGAATGCACGGGGCGATTCTGGGAAGGTCGCTATCGCTGCCAGCCGTTGCTCGATGAGTCGGCGGTGTTGGCGTGCCTGGCGTATGTCGATCTGAATCCGATTCGGGCGAAAATCGCGGCGACTCCGGAGACGAGTCGGTTCACGTCGGTGTTCGAGCGGATGATGGCGGAGCGCGAAGCCGTCAGCGGGAAAAGTTCGGCGGACGCGAGTGTTGAGAAGACTCACGAAGGTGAGTCGGTGGGGTCGCAGTGTGCGGGGATGCGGGTCGAAAGTGCCTCGGAAAAAGACGGGCAGGAGTGCCCATCCTCCGGGCGGGGGGAATGGCTCAGTCCATTGCCGTTGGCTCGTGAAGTGACGGAGGAGTTTTCTTCGACTCCAACCCGCCGCGCATCAAACAAAGGCTGTTTGCCGATGTCGTTGGCGGAGTACCTGCAATTGCTGGATTGGACGGGACGTCAACTGCGACGCGACAAGCGGGGAGCGATCCCGTCGAACGTCGCTCCGATTTTGCAAAGACTGAAGATCACCGATGACGGCTGGTTGAAGCTCGTCAAAGACTTCAGCCGCATGTTCCGCCGCGCGGCGGGAACTCCCGTGACGCTCGCGAACGAGGCCACTCGCCGAGGCCGCCGCTGGCTCAAAGGCATTGGCCCCAGCCGAGCCACCTTCGCGTGACGCTCTGACTCGATACATTCCGCTGTTCCTGCGACGGTTGGCGGCAGGTGTCGAGGTCAAAACGGAATCTCGCTGGGAGTCATCATTCGAGCAGTGGAAGCCCGAGTTGAGTTCGCAGGTCGTTGGCTTGTTGACGTTCGACAGCCACGCCATCGGGAGTGAGACCGTCTCGCTCAGACCGTCATTTCTGACTCTGAAGCGGAGCCGTCTTGCGCGGCGGCTCAACATTGACCGTGAATTTCAACTGTCCCGACGTCATCGGCGATCCAGCCAGAATGTTGACGTTGTTGATCGTGCCGGGTGTCCCGGTGAAAATCGCTTGAGCATTTCCATTGGCATCCGCTTTGACCGTGACGCTCGTCAATTGGTTGTGAAAGCTGCCCAAGTCAAACGACGTAAAGGTCACCGGAGCATCCTTCACGGCTTTGACCTTCAACATTACCGACTGCCCCTGCTCAATGGTTTGAAATCATTCGACCAAGTACGTCAGCCTGGGGACTCCCTTGCCCGGTTGAGCGACTTGCCAGATTCGCCCCGGCTCGACGACGTTCAAATACGCATTCGAATCGGCCAGGTACGCTGCTTGATCAAATGGCTTGGGTGTGATGAGCGAAGAAACGCGTTCCGGGTGCTTACCGGTCTTCAACGCCTCCACCACCGACTTGACCTGCGGATTGGCGTCTACAGGTACTTTCGGGGTGGTGCCGATGTCGATGTCCATCGACTTGTCGCCCTTCGCATCCGTTCGCGCACGCCCCGGCCGAATGTCAGTGATCGGCCGCTTGACCCCGCCCACGTCGATCATCTGATCCCGCGTCGGCCGCGCGTCTTTCCGCCGATCCAAAGCCAAATCATCCTGCGGCCGCGTGCGGAGAAAGATCGCCAGCACCGCAATCAACGCAATGACCGAAACTCCGATGAGCGCGATTCCGACGACCTGTTTCTTGACCATCATTTCCCTTCTTGCCGAAGTGGTGACTCAGAGTTGTCGAACAAAAACCGATTGCAACGGTCCAAGGATTTTTCCATCACTGAAGCGCCGCGTCATTTCATCGGGAGAGCCTGTATGCGTCAACAGACTACCATCTCCCCAAAATGAGGTCTTCTGCCGCGGTGGTGACCGGAGGAAACGGGAAACACGTTCTATCTCGCGATTGGCGCAATCATCGACCGCAGCGGCAAACCGATCCCAACTGGCGAGAAATGACCGCGCGACAGAGTTCAGCTCTCGCTGATGGCTAAAACAAAGCCAGGGGCCGGGCCGCACGAAGCGACCCGGCCCAGCGATGAATGTCGAATCAAATTAGCGGGATCGGCGACCACGGCGTCGGCGGCCGGCTCCGAAGCCGAGGCGACTGCCAATTTTTTTGCCGGATTTGAACACGACGTAGCCGATGCCGACGAGCAGCGCGACTGCGAACAGTCTGTCCATACGGGACTCCTTTATTGATTGGATGAATAGAGGCGGGAAGCGATGCAGAACGTGGCGTATGGCCTAGCCACTCCAGCGCCGGCACGGCTCGCGATAGGGACAGGTGGAGCAATTCATCGGGGATGGGTTCGGGTAGAAGTGGCCGGCCTCGATCGCACGCCAGACGCGCTGCACGATCTGTTTGGTCCGCGCGACACGGGTGGCATCCAACGAGACCGCGTGGCTGCCGATCTGGACTTTCTTGGCTTTGGTCAAGACCACGAACTCCAGACGGATCGACGGACTGCGGAAGCGTTGGCGCACCAATTCCGCATACAGCAAAAGCTGCTCCGCCGAGTTCTCGGCTTGATCACCGGACCAAGCACTGCGGGCTGTCTTGAAGTCAGTCACGGTCAACACGCCGTCAGACTCGACCAAGAGATCGAGTCGCGCCAGCACGTCGGGCACACCGTCGATGATCTGGCCGCGAAGTTCCTCCTCGACGCCCAGCACATGCCCGTGTGGTCGAGCCACGTCGCTGACCCGAAAGGCCGTCAGCACGCGGTCGGCCAGGTGGGCCAAGCTGTCACGCGTGTCGGTCTTCGGATAAGCGATCTGCTCCGGCGACTGTTCTTCCCAGCCGGCGTTGAACTCGGCGAGCAGCGTGTCGAGATCGGGCGGCGCATTGCCGGCCAGCAGTTCCCGAAAATAGAACTCGATGGCGCGGTGGATGGCTCGCCCGAAGACGAAGCTGGCGGAGATCGACTCTTCGGGCGGTCCGGCAATGTATCTGAAGTAGTAGCGCAGCGCGGGCACCGCTGATACAGCGAGATCGCGGAGAAGCTGATGTCGTCTCGCACGGGGCGGAGCGGCGTGCCGGCTGACGAGGCGGTGCCAGACTGGCGCTGGCCGTTCGGTGACGCAGGACTCGCGCGAGATGCGGGTAAGAGTGAAATCATCGGCGGCCTCCCGACGTTGGAGCCGTGCCCTTCAAATCGTCGATCAACTCACTAGCTTCCGCGATCGTCAGCTTTTCGGCCTGGTCCAGGTTGAAGCGTTCGCGCAACAGCGCCGCCAGATCGAGGCGCTGACTTTTGGCGATCGCATGCAATGCCCGGACTTGCGAAGCGGTCGCCGCCGGCGGATTGGCCGATCGCCGACCTGGATAGCGGTTGCCGTTCGCGGAGTTTCCCGGGCGGTTGGACGTGTGACTTTCGCTGGATTGGCCATTCGCGCGTTGACCGTTGACGGGCGGCGGCGCAGGTTCGGTTTCCAATTCTTCATCGATGGACGCTTTGGCGAGACCGAACAAATCACGGATGTGTTCTTGGAGACGACCGGGTTCGGCCACGAGCGTCGAATCAACTTCGAGTTCCAGGTTCACGGTCGCACCGCGCGAGCCGTAGTTGGCTTCGCCGACTTTCCGGCTCAGCCCGACATTCAGTTTCAAAGGCATACGGGTCTCCTTGTGTTGAGGGAATGCGACGTGAGATAGCGCGGCGGGATTAAGAACCCGGCCGGATTCCGCCGACAACGGTTTGCAGCAAGATCAAGGCTCCTGCCGTGAGATAGAACGCGGTCAGCGAGTTGCAGCCGACACCGATCGCGGCCGCGACTAACAGCGCCCCGTTGAGATACGCCGCGTTCAATTTCGTGCGAGCACCCATTGATGAGTCTCCTGATTGATATCTAAGCCGGCCCACTGCTCCGCACGGGCCAAGAAGAAAAACACGCCGCGGTCCGCGAGGCCAAATGGCCAGCGCGAACCACGGTGTGGAGAGATCGTGATCTGTCCTGGCCGTTCAGGCTTCGAGCGACTGCAATTGCTTGAGCGACGCGAGCGTGCTCTGCACCAGCTTGGACTGCCGGCGATGACGCTTCAGCGCGGCGATCAATCGGCCGACGTGCGCGTGAGCGTCGCGGAGCGAAGTCTTCACGGCTTCGGCTTCGCGCAGCACGGTGCCGAAGCTGCTGGATTGATCGTGGGGTTCGGTGGTTTCCGTGGCCGGAGTTGCCGAGCCATTGGCCGGTTCCGGCGTGGAGCCGGCCAAGGTGGCGGCGATGCGATTGCGGGGCATGGGAGGTGTTGTCCTTTCGGTGTCTCGGTGGTGACGTCGCGGCGGAGGCAGGCGATCCTGCCGCGTGGAGGTCGCCACGGTGGCGAGGGGGGAAGTCAGTGAGACCATGTTGTCGGCCGGGGCCAAGGCCCCCTCCGCGGTGAGCAACGCCCAGATGTAAGTGCGATGTTCATCACGACAAACCGGAGGCGATTCGGGGCCGTGCAGAAAAAGTTCACGGAAGCCCAGACGCAGCGCGCGAGCCAGAAACTTGCGGTCGGTACTCCAGCGCAATTCCTCGCCGCTGCGCCGGGAGTTGCTGAGCACGACCTGCGTGATGGGCAGGTTGTTGCCGCCACTGGCCAGCAGTGCGACCTGGCCGTTGAGATCGACAGTCAGGGAACCATTCGCGGCGTCCTCGCTCGGCAACCGAGGCACCACGTCGAGCAGATAACGGACATCGTCTTCAGTCAATTGCAGCCGCGTGGTCGCGGTGGCCGCATCCGGGATCACATTGTCGAGATTCGGAAAACGGCCGACCTTTTCGATCAGCAACCAAAACGTCCACGGCCCGATCCGCACAGCGATGTGATGCTCGGTGCGGCCAACTTCCACCGCTTGGTCGGTCGGCAGATCACGGCTCGCGAACACACTTGGTCGTAGCACAAGCACCTCATCTTCCCAAGGAAAGGTGAAGCCAGACTCACACAAGACCTGACCGCCATCGGTGGCGGCCACGCGGCCATCGTTGCCGCGAAGCTGGACGCAGTTCGTGGCGTATCGCATCGAATCGTGCTCTGTGGTTTCCATTGCGTCCCGCAACGCAGTCAGCAGACGTGATGGGTTGGTCGCGAACGAAGTCGGCAGCGCAGGTAGCACCGCTTCATTCGGTGGAGCCTCCGCCACGATCGAGCGTGGGATCGAGCGGTCGTCCCACCGCACAATCACGCCGCCATCGGTGCAGGCTTCCAGCGAAACATTCTCCTGAGCGCGAGTTCCTTCACAGGCACTCAGCGCATCGAGCGTGACCGCGAGGGACTCTGGCGGACTGTTGCCAGCGAGGTGGAATTCCACGGCTCCAGCGCGATTGCACAGACGCGCGTGCAGGCCATCTTCGCCCGCGACGAACTGCACCGTCTGATCGACCTTGCTGGGCGCACGGGGCAGCATCCGGCGAAAGACACCGCGAAGCTGTTTGGCGAGTTGTCGAGAAATCGTGATCACAGCGAAGCCTTTCGAGAGGAAGAGCAGGAAGCCGGCGTCGTGGCGCAATCGTGGCCACCACGACGCCGGCGTGAAGGTGACGCAATCAAAGAGCGATCAGGCGGCTGTCGCTCGTCGGCGGCGTTGTGGGATCACGGCGACAGTGCGGTCGGCATCGTGCTCGTCCCAATCCATCGTCAGCGGTTCACGCTCGATCGGGATGCGAGTCAACTCGACGAAGCCCATGCCGGCGATCGTGGAGAGGTCTTCGCCAGTAGCTTTGGAAATCGCGCGGTTCAAATCGTGTTGGCTCATGTGGTGGATTCCTTGAGGTAGAGACAGCGACAGCCCACGGCGGAGCGGTCGCAAACAACAGCCACCGCCTCGCACGCGCGAGGCGACAAACAGCAAGTCAAAAGCGGAGCCACGGATTCACACGGACGAAACACGGATTAAGAGAGGGAGTGCTCCGTCTCATCCGTGCTCGTCAGTGTTTCATCCGTGGCCGAGCCAGTTCTGTTCGAGCCACTCACGCTCAGCATCCAGCGCCAGGGAGCGTGTCTCGAACGGACCAAGCAGGGGTCCACCGACAGGCGAGAGGTCGGCGGTCCATTGGCCGGCGTCATCCGGCTCGACGTGCGAGCCGCGTTGAATACTCAAGCGGCCAAGTTCGGCCAGCGGCAGCAGTTCGTCATATATGCAACGGACGCCGCCCGAGGGATCAATCACAAGCTGCATGTTGGCCTCCGCTCATTTGGGCCGGCGCAGAATGTTGCGGCGCGGGCGATCAACCATCAGACCGTCGATGACCGACTGAACCGCGGAAAGCTGCACGGCGATGTTTTGCCGCACGGTGTTGTTGTCGCGCAGGTTCTGCGGCTCGACGCCGCTCAGAACGCGCTGCGACTGCTCAACGAGTTGATCGAGTTGCTCGCTGGAATGGACGTTGAGTTCACGGAACCGCGAGAAGAATTCCGTGAGGTTTTCGACCGCCGAGTCACGGAAGACTTTGGGCTGGCCGTCGTCGCTGCCGCTGAGCCGCTCGGTCAGGTGCGACACGAGCCGCGAGAGTTCCTCAATGAAAGCCGTCTCTGCGAGCTGCACCGCTTCGTCGAAGCGAGCGGCCACGCGCTGCGATTCCTGGCGGTACAACTCAGGACTGAGTTGTTGCAGGTAGCTCGGCGGCTCGACATTGGGAAAGTCCCACGTCACGTCGAACAAACTGCGCAACGAGTCCGGATAGTCGGCGGGATTGAACAAACTGCCGAGCCGCTCGCGGGCGGTCGATTTCATCGACTCGAATTGCCGGTCGAGCAGTTCAACCGCTTCGGCCAATTCGGACTTCAACGTGGTGAGCTGGACCTGCACGGCGCTAATGTCTTGCTGGCGAATCAGCCGGATACCCGACTCCGGGAACGGCAAACTCACACCACGCCAATAGGCCACGACCGAATGTTTGACCGCGTTGACGGCCTTGAATGCCGGGTGCTTGCTGTCGAGCAGTTTTTTGCCGGCGGACAAGAACTCTCCCTCGGCCCCGAAGCTCTCGGCCGCTTGAGACTTTTGTTCGGGCGTCAGCGTTTTGCGGATGCCGAACCACATGAAACTGACACGCAGCGCCGCCATTGTGGCACGCAGACGTTCGGCCGGCGTGTTCGCCGGGCGAGCGGCGGGGGGACGATCCAAAACTCGGGGCATAGATGGACTCCTGGTGAATGAGTTGGGAACGGACTCCGAATCCGCCGGGCCACGTCCCTGCGGCCTAGCGAATTTGGCCGGTGTGCTAAGCGGCGGCCAACTCGCGATAGCCCTTGGCGAGTTTTGAGTTGATCTGTTGCAGTGCGTGCGTGTTGGCAGCAGCTTCCGACGTGAAGGACTTCGTCTGGGTTTGACCGTTCGTGCCGATGCGGCCGTAGCGGACAGTGACCTCGCGGTGGTTGGTGGTGATCTCCCAGAACTTAGACGAAGTCCCTTCGACGAATTCAAAACGGCGTGAGCTCATGGAGTGGTCCTTTGGGTTTGGTAGTGATCCAGAAACAAAATGAGCCGCCCAAGCGGCGGCCACGAGAGAAACGCAGAGAACACGGATTGCCGTCAGCCGAACAACGACGGCTGAACGTCACTTCGCAGCCGCACGAAGGAGGGAAAGCGCGGGACACCGCGATCGGTCAGCTCTTGGTAGCGGAACGTGATGGTGCGACCCACTGGCGGCGGAGCGCCGCGCTGGGCATCTGTGAAGCCGGTGCCGACATTGAAGGTCGTGCCATTGGCAAGCTGCACGAGCAATGCGCCCATACGGCCACGATGGCGGCCTTGGCCGGGGAGATGCTCGATCACGCGAGCATCCGCTTCGAGCATGGTTTTTACTTTGAGCAGCGTCGAGGATCGCCCCACTTCATACCGCGACCCCGGCTGTCGCAGCATCAGTCCTTCCCCGCCGAGCGAATTGATGCGGGCCAATTCCTCTTGGAGATGCTCCGACCCGCGACAGCGTTCCTGACGGAGCCATTGCGCATACGGTAGTTCGTGTGCGCCGAGCGTCTCCTGCAAGAACTCCTGCCGAGCCTCGAACTCGTCGGCCAGAGCGGGAGCATCGAACACCACGAACTTGATCTCTCGCCACAACTCCGTGGCGTCATGCCGTCGGACGATACTGACCGTCCGTTGAAAGGCTTTGCGAGCCAGCCACAGTTCACCGTCGAGCGGTGTGCTCGGCAGATCGGCCGTGAACCAACCCGGTGCGTGATAGACATTGCCTTGCCGCGAGAGAAACTGTTGACCGTTCCAATAGGCCCGCACGCCATCCAATTTTTCGCTCAAAAACCAACCTGCGAGGTCGATGTCGTTCTCCCAGGTATGGGCGAGCAACAACGGTGGTACCGAGCGAGACGTTGGTGCGGTCGTTTCCTCGACCGGCGCGGACGTCGAACTGAGCCGGGAGTCCTCAGCAGCACTGCCCAAAAAACCTCGCAGATGTTTACAGCTCCTCCGCTCAATCGGCAGCGATTGGTTCCGCCAAGCGGGACACGAGCAGGAATAGACTCCGCCAACATTCTTCAAGATGTACGGCGAGCGGGCCGAGCCTTGGACTTCGGCCGACTCGCCGTCGCGCAGTTCGGGCATGACAGCCTCCCTAATCAAGAGGAGAAGAATCGCGAGCCGGCCGCCACGAGCGGCCGACCTCAATTCAGTAGCGGATTACGAACGACCTTGCGGCGTGAGCCTTCCGCGGGCGCGGTCGTCCGCGAATACAGGCCGGGCAACTCGGCCGACAGACAGCGGCCGGTCGCCCAAGTACGCAGCCGCTCGACCGATTCCGCGGCGGTCACGGCCACGGGGACGATTTGCCGAGCGGCTTCCTTCAGCGGCACGTCCAACAATGCGGCGAGCCGACAACAAGCCCGAATCTCCGCGCCGGTCCATTGCTCGTCACTGGGCATCGGCTGCTCGCGATCAAGTTCAAACTGACCCAGGTACAGATCCCAGATCACACGTTTCTCGTTCTGTCCCGGCAGGTCCAAGAAGAAAATCCCATCGAACCGTTCCGCGCGTGAAAACTCCGGGGGCAGTTTGCTGATGTCATTGCAGGTGGCGATGACGTAGACGTCACTCTCGTGGTCGTTGAGCCATGTCAGAAACGTGCCGAACAGCCGCGCCGATGTCCCGGAGTCCGATTGGCCAGACGAAGCCACACCGCTCAAACCTTTTTCGATCTCGTCGCAGAACAAGAGACAAGGAGCCATCGCTTCGGCAATCTTCAGCGACTGCCGCATGTTCTGCTCGGACTGGCCGACCAACGAACCGAACAGCGCGCCGACATCCAACAACAGCGTCGGCCGATTAGTCTCGGTCCCCAGCGATTTCGCAAACGCGCTTTTGCCGACCCCCGGAACGCCGAGCGTCAGCACTCCCCGCGGTCGCTTGAGTGGGTTAGTGCGTCCGGGTTGCAACAGGGACCGCTTGCAAAACGCCTTCAGCGCCTTGAGGCCACCCAGGCTGTCGAAGCCCGATCCGCCGCGATGCAGTTGCAACAGGCCGCTCTTGCGGAGTTGTTGCGACTTCAACTCCCAGAGAGTTTCAGCGGTGATGCGATCATGCCGCGTGATCGACAGACTAAAAGCTCCTTC
>CAMDDX010000261.1 GCA_945893075.1 Planctomyces sp. SH-PL62
ACGCTCCGGTGCCCGCTGGAATCTCCGCAACGCCGAATCCGTCTCCGCCCTGACCAACCTCCGCGATAGCAATCAATGGCAACTCTATTGGTCAACTTGCGACACCACTAAAACTTAACACCGCCAAAATCTCTGGGCACACCCCCCACGGCCGCCTTTCACGTAGGGTGGGACCAGCGGAGCGCCGGCCCACCACAATCATCGAGACATGGTGGGCCGGCGCTGTCGCTGGTCCCACCCTACGGCGACTCGTCAATCAGCCCGGCCGCTTCGCTGCGCAGCGTGCTGAGCACTCGGCTGCGAGCCACATCAACGGAGTCTCGTTCACCACGCCACCTCTTGTCCGAGCTTCAACCGTGCGGCGTTCTCCATCGCCACGCGCGCAGCGACGGCGTCCTGCACGGCAAGACCGACCGATTTGAAAAACGTCACCTGTTGAGCATCCGCGCGTCCGGTTCGCCGGCCGAGCACCAGCTCGCCGAGTTCCGAGAACAAAAAGGTTCCAGCCACCGGAGAACACTCCTCACCGGAGAACAAAAAGGTTCCAGCCACCGTTCTCCTCAGCCACCGTTCTCCTCACCGCGTCGTCACCGCGTCGCACCTTGAATGAACCTAAACGGCCCTAAAAGAAGAAAACACAACGATCAGGAACACGACGAATGCCACGGCTCCGGCAACCGCAGCGAAGATCGGAACCACGAGAGCCACTCGCCACGACCGATGGACGAGGCCCGACACGACTGGCACGGCGATCGCCACGGGGACCGCCACCCACAGGACGATGACAACGTCTTGACCATCCACCAGATCGAGGCCATTCAGAAGCCCCGCAACGATTGCGACCATGACCACGCCGCCGATCGTCCAACCGAGCGCCAAGCCCACCGCTCGCCACCAAGTTAGTTCGGCGAGTTGCTGCGTCTGCTCCGTTTCGGAAGTCCCGGTTTTTGTCTCGTCATTCATTGGGCAACCTTTCGTCGTCAACCGGCTTTGCAGCTTCGTGGCTGCTCCGTCGCCGCACGACTCCGGCCGCCACGATGCCGGCAATCAATCCCGTCACGATTCCGAAAAACGGCAACATGATCGCGCCCGTTCCGTCGTTCCCGGCCGGAGTGATCGCGCGCAGGATCGGTGTGCCGAGAATCGTGACGACAAAACTCACGAGTGGCGTCAGCAGCCACGTCACGACCAATGCGACGACCGGCGAGCGGAGTCGCGTGCCAACCCAACCGGCAATCGCGCACGGAGCGATGATGAACAGCGGAAAACCAATCAGGAAGCCCATCGTTGACCCTTTCAAGTTTCGGTTCGTCCCACCAGGAGGAACGCCAAGAGAAACTACGGGAGACATCCGGAATCCTCAACTCGATCTAAAACCCAATGACGATGTGGCCCACAATGAGCCAGAAGAAAATCACGCCAAACAATCCCGCAGCGATGCCGCACAGGCTCCCCGCCACAATTCCGACGACGGCTTTCGATTCGATGTCCGCCCGTCGGATGAGCAGCAAGCTCGCCAGCCCGGCGATGACGGCCAGAGCCTCACCGGCCCACAGCACATAGAGACCGGCTCGCGGCACAAAGCCAGCCAGCAGTCCTCGTGGCGTTTGTGCGAAGGGAGAGATCAGGTTCACCAATTGACCGAAGAGAAACACAAGCCCGCAGCCAAAGGCCAAGCCGAGCGAAGCCCAAGTCGCTTTGACCGCCCGTGATCGCGGTTGTGGAGTTGGCGAAGTCATGATTGTTCCTGGTTGTGCTGCGGCAGGAATTCAATGTCCTTCCAAGTAGTCGATCAAATGCTTACCCAATCGCCCGGCCCACACGGCCGCTCCGTTGAGCAACAACAGGCCCGCGCCGATCGCGATGAAGAGGACTCGCGTTCGACCACCACGCGGCCACGCGAGGACGACTGGAACCAACGCAGTGATGCCTCCCAAGATTCCGAGGACGATTGCCAAGGTGCTGACGGGCGGGACGAACGGAATCCCACAGGAGGCGATTCCCGCAAGCCCCAATCCCGCACTCAGCCCCGTGGAAACAAGCAATCCGGTGCCGATCCGTTTGTGGGTTTTGAGAATGACGAATTTGATGGCGTCAGCCAGGATTTGGTCCATCGTTGGTTCCTGCTCTGCAAAGAAGTTTGAAACACAGAGGCACAGAGAACACAGAGTTGCAGCCAACTTGGTTTCTCTGTACTGCAAACGGCGAGAATCTGGTTTTTGTGAGAAGGTTTTTGAAGGAGAAACTTCTTGGGTGTTTACCCCGAAGGAGTTGTGACTCATCGCCCAGGGTCGCCTCGAGTCGCGGCAATTCGGAAGAAGGTAAAAAATTGTTGGGTAACAAATGGGAGAAGTTGGACGAGAAACTTGCAAGACAACCACCAACGATCTGGTGACCTTTGCTGTTTCATTTTTTACCCAACCATTTTTTACCTACTCCGAGATTTCCGCACTTTGCAGGGTGATCTCTTTTGGGTTGCGGGCGAAGCCCGCTCCAAGACCTCCGTGCCTCTGTGTTTCAAATCCTCCGCTTCACTTTCGCGGAGTCGATTTGATCGTCAGGTCCATTTGAACTTTGCCGTCCGGTGTTTTGGTCAGGATGTGAGTTTCGATCGCGCCGTTGCCGATCAGGCGACTGGTGGAAGTTCGCGTCAGACCGGGCGCGTCACCGACTCCCTTCCATTCGAACGACCGGGCGGCCTCGTTCCACTGACCGAGGTTTTCTTCGAGTTCTCCGTTGGCCCCATGCGGACGTATCGAAACGCTTTTTGGTTGGTGTCGTAGCCTGTGACAAACAGAGACTCTTTATCGCCAAGCCCCGAACGAGCAAGCACAAACCGTCCGTCGAGAATCCATTCGCCCGACGAGACCGTTTTCGATGAGCCTCCTTGTGGTGAGACCACTGACGGCCGATGAATGAACTCGACGTCCTTGGGTCCGATGAACGGATTGAGTTTCTTGACCTCGTCGGGGAGCGGTTGAATCGGCGTGCCGATCTTGGCCCATTGGACTTGAACGGGATTCGGCGCGAGTCCCTTCTGGCGAGTCCGAGTCCAGACCATGTCGAACATCTTGACTCCGTCATTGCGAGCAAAGAGCAGCGAACCGTTGATCGAGTCGTTGCTCGCAAACGTTTCCGTGAGCTTCACCGTCATGCTCGGCGGCGGATTCGAATCGACGTGACTGAACGTCTTGCTGGCCGCGTCCCAGGTTCCCGTCACCTTCGACATGTTGCCCGACGATTGAAACGACCAGCCGACATACTTTTTGGAACTCGCATCGAACGTCCACACAAACAGCGACTTCGCAATCTTGTCCGGTTCGCCGACGATATGGTTCACCTCGATGTGCCGCAGAAACCAACCGTTGGGAACGAACTCGGCGTGATTCGAGGTGCGGTACTTGATCTCGCGCGGAGTCCACTCCGCCGGCTTGCTCGTGACATCCGAGGTCCAATCCCCGACGTACTGGCCGAGAGCCTCAAGCTCCTTCGGCTTTTGTCGCGGCTCTTGCCCGAATGCGCTTCCGCAACACAGCGCAACACAAAACACGATCATCGTCGGTGATTTCATGGCACGTTCCTGTTGAAAGAGTTATTGACCGCGCCGTCACTTCTTCGTTGTTTTGGACTTTGCTCGTCACCAAGCGAGAACCTCCGGAGCCATGAAGGCGACGCCGGTCGGCCCCAGATACAGGACCGGATCGTCGCCATAGTATTCGTAGTTGCCATACCAGCGCGTTCCGAGTTGCATCAACACGGTGACGGATATCACGAACGCAATGAACGCCCACAACGTCATCCGCAAGAAGGGGACATGTACGGCCGAGATCGACTTGAACCACTCAAACATGTTCGTTTCCTTGACCCCGTCACTTCTTCCGCCGCTTGTCTTGCGTCATGTCCAACATCACGCGGCCGGTTTCGTCTTTGATCGTGGCCTGATTGTCGAACGTGTCGTCGTCGATCAAGTGGTTGACGGCGGTGCCGGACCAGCCGGTCGGCATGTCGATCGCACGCCAGTGGAAGCCATGTGAGGCTTCGTCCCAAGTGACTCGCCATTGGCCGCTCGAACCGTCGGCGTTGAAGAACCAGGCGTGGTTCGTTTTTTCTAACGGCTCGTAAGTTGCGATCCAGATCGACGTCAGTTCGGCTTTCTCGTTGAACGCGCGAGTCATCAGAAAATGGCCACCGAGAATCCAGCGGCTCGTTTCGGTAATCGTCTCTTCGCGTTGCTGCGGGTTCCAAACGGAGGGTTTGTACGTCGCGCGAATCGACCAGTCGCCGGCATGCTTGTTGAGCAGTGCGAGCTCGGCCGGTTCGGCAACGGGAGTTTTAACAGCGGGGACATCGACCTTGGCAGTCGCCGCTTTGCGAGTCGCTGTCCAACGGCCGGCGTCTTTCGTGCCCATGACGAACTGTTGCTTCGCAGACGCTTCGATGTGCTCGGCGTCCACGAATCGCTCGGTCGAAAACAGATTCGACGCATCCGGCAACATCCGGAGTTCGAGCGACTTCACAGCGTCGTCCCATTGGCCTCGCCACTCGAACGACTTGCCGTTGCTGCTGAAGAACCATTGCCGGAACGCCCCGAGGTTTTGATCGAAAGTGAGAATCAGCAGTCGTTCCTCATCGCCGACCGTGGCCTTCGCGTGCGACATCAGGAAGTAATCGCCCAACGTCCGCTCGGCGGTGGTGTGCATCGTCAGCTTGGTTTCCTTCGGCGAGTTGTCGGTTTCGCGGAAGCCGTACTGCGTTTCCCAAACTCCGACCCAGCGATCGAGCGAGTTCGGTCCCGTCAGCCGATTGTGGCGACCGTGCCGCGAGTCGAAATCGGCCGGCAACTTGTCGCGGTCGTAGGCGATCACCTCCAGATCGTCGAACCAACCGGTGCCGCTCCCTTCGACATGGCACATGGCGTAAAAATGATCGGCCTGAGGATACGCATCGAGCGCGTCGGTCTTCTCGAACAATTGCCAACCTGGCTGATCCGCCGTCACGCCGACGAGATCGTGAACTCCGAGAAACTCGCTGCCGCGAAAGTAGTTGAACTTGATGACCGCGCGCGCGTCTTTGTCCCCTTCAAACTTCGCCCAGCCTTTGAGCGCGTAACGCTTCGAGCGATCGGCCTTGATGTCGTTGCCGAACACGACACCGCGAATCCCTTTGCCGCTGATGCGCAGAGATCGCTGCCCAGTGTGTCCACCATTGACGACTTCGCATCGAAAATCGGAGTTCTCGTTGGTCCAAGCTCGCCAGTCGCGCGGCAACTGCGTGAGTCCCGTATTCTCGAACGATGAGTCGGTGATCAGGTTCTGACTGACTCTCTGCGTCGCTTCCGGCTTGTCATCGGCATTCTTGCGAGGCTCCAGCTTCGTCGAACCATCTCGCGCGACGAGAATCGTCTGCAATGAGTTTGTCACATCGTAGGCTTTGTCGCCGAAATCCAGCCTCGTCGCCTTGCCACGTAGTTTGAAGCGGTGGTTGTTGATCGAGATTTCGTTTTGCTCGTCCGCGAACTTGTACTTGATGAGAACGCCGGGCAGTTTCTCTCCCGCGCCGAAGTCGAGCGTCCCTTCGCCACTGGTGCCGGGTTGTGGCACGTTGAAATTACTGAAGCCGAGAATCCCGGCCTTCGGGTCGCAGGCAACGCCCTCGAAGACGACCAGCCAGTTGCCAAACCGAAACGCGACGCGGCCTTCTCGTCCGAGCAGCGCGACCGGCACGGAACCGCCGGTGTTGTTGCGCGGGTTGTTCAAGTATGCGGTGACGGCGGTCAAATCGCGCAGAGTGTCTAGCGGCGACTGCTTGGAATCGGACGCGGTCTTGTTGGGCTTTTCGACCGGTGCGCGGTTGTCATCGGTGGCGGAAAGCTGGAAGCGGCCGAGGTTGGCTCCCGGCCAAATTGACTCGTGCCGCAGCGTGACGGAAATCGTCGAGCCTTCGCGAATCGCGAGCGGCTCGGCCAAGTCGAGAACGAGCGATTGATTTTGCATAGGGTTCGCGTCGCGCCAGATTGCCCACGAGCCTTGGCCTTCGGGAATTCGCGAGACATCGTGGCTTGGTTGTGAGTAATCCGCGATCGCACGGCTCAAGTTCAGGAGTAGTTCTGGAGCTCCGGGCGCTGGGCTGGTGCGGACTTCCACTCCCGTGAGAACGAACGTGCCGTTGTCGATTCGGCCGGGGCCTTTGCTCGGCAGTTTGTCGTCACGAATCACATCGAGTCGCAGCGCGGTGATTCGCTTGAGCGGAGTCTTGGCGACAATCGCGTAAATCGACTGCGCCGGATTCGGACCCTCGGCCAACAGCGACGCATCGTCCAGTCGCCGCAGCGTCGTGCCGTCGTTCGCCGCGAGCTTCGTTGGTTCCAGCGGCGTCCACGCTGCGAACTCGACCAGACGTTGCCATTGCTCCCTTTGTTGCTCCGCGGTGAAGGCTTCGATCGTGGCGTTGGGCAGTGCGGCCTTCAATTGCTCAAATCCCGCCGAACTTATTTTCGTCTCGCGGATCACCAGCCGCTTGAGCTTCGTGAGATGCACCAGATACTCGACCCCGGCGTCGGAGATGCCCGTCTTCAAGAGTTCAAGGTTTTCGAGGGACGGCAAGTTCGCCAGATGCTTCAAACTCTCGTCTTTGATCGACGTCGCGTTCAGAATCAGGTAGTGCAACGAATCGAGCGCCGCCAAATGCGCCAAACCTGCCCCGTTGATTTTGGTCGCCGTCAGATTGAGGGATTTCAAGTGTTTCAATTGCCCCAAATGCACCAGCCCGTCGTCGGTGATGGACGTGCCGTGGAGTCCCAAATCCGTGACCGACGAAAGATGCTGGGCCATGTGGGCCAGCGACGCATCAGTCGTGGCGACGTTGTAATCCAGGTCCAAGAACGTGAGCTTCGGGACATCGGTAAGTTGCTTGAAGCCATCATCCGAGATCTGCGTGTTGAACAACCGCAGCCAGCGGAGCGACTTTAATCCCGCCAACTTGTCGAGCATGGCAGTGTTATTAAACCGCGCGGGATAAACGCTGATCTCAGTCACTTGCCAATCGCCGGAGGGAATCTCGTCTGCTTTGGCAACATGTCGCTCGACGCCTTCGATATCGACACGCAGCATTCCGCCGATCCGCACGAGCCATTCGGCCGCCTTCTGGTCGCGGACGAAACGATTCGTAGTCACGGGTATCGTGCGTCGCGCGATCGCCGCTTTCACCGCGTCGACCGGCAGCGAAACCCGGAAACCGAGCCCCCAGTCACGTATCGTCGGGGCGTCGGCGTGACGGTACGACGCACGGCAACCCGCTGGAGCACTGAGCCAATTTCCTCCCCGGAGTACACGCTGGAAGCGGTCGGTAAAAGGACAGGTAGGGTCAATGGCGGGCTTGGCAACGAATTCTGCGTAGTACTCTGGTCCCCAGCCATCTCGTACCCATTCCCACACGTTGCCGTGAATGTCATATAGGCCAAGCGGATTCGACTTTAACTCTCCGACGGCGTGTGTTCGGCCACCCGCGTTCGATCCAATCCAGGCAGCCTGTCGAAGTTGATCATCCGTGTCGCCGCTCCAGTACTTCGTCGTCGTTCCAGCCTTGCAGGCGAACTCCCACTGGGCTTCTGTTGGAATCCGGTAGCCGTTCCCCTCGTCCGTTCCCGCAAGAACCTTGAACGGCTGGAGTCGTTTTTTTTCGCTGAGCTTGGTGCAGAACTCGGCGGCTTCGCTCCAGTTCACCTCGTCCACGGGAAAGGTTGATGTGTCGAGGCCAATGACGGCCTCCTTACCACCGGGACGGGTTGCGACAAAAAAGGATGGATTCGTCCCCATCACCTTCTCGTATGCTCCCTGTGTCACCTCGTGGATGCCGAGGTAAATCGGTTGGGTCAGAATGACTCTGTGCTGTGGGGCTTCGCTACGAGTGTGCTCCTTAACGTACTCGTCTGCGCCAGCCAACAAGATCGCCTCCTCGATCTGCGTTGGCGTGCTCCCCATCATGAATTCGCCTGGCGGAATGAGGACGAACTTCATGCCGATCGAGTTCGTGTACTCGACCGGCACGCCGAGATGCTTGGCCCAAGCTTCCTGATGACGCTTCGCTTGTTCGCCGTCAAACGGCGCGATGGCTGGCGGCGGGGCGTCTTTGGTCCAGCCTTTCCATTCGGAGTTCAATGCGAGGCCATTGGCATCCGGCTTGCGCTTCAGCGAGACGATGACTTTGCCCCAGCGCGAGAGTTTGAAGATGTTGCCTTCGATTTCGACGTCGTTGCGATTGCCTTTCAATTTGATCTCGTACTCGCCGGACGGCAGCCACTTCACCTGCGAACCGGTCGTGGCGTCGAAGAAATCAATCTGCTCACCACCCTGTTTGATGACCACCTCGACATCATCGACTTCCGACAAAATCTCGACACGACCTTTGCTGGTCTGCACGAAAATCACGCCGGCCAGCAACGCCGCGACTCCCATGCACAGCGCCGCAACCATCGTCCGCACGCGCCGCCTCGGCGGTGATGCGGCGGGTTTCGCGAACGGAGCGAGTGCCTCAGCGACGGCGGCCGGAGTTTGAAACCGCTCGGCCGGCTTCTTGGCCATCATCCGAGCGACGATGTTGGACAGCTCTTGCGGCACGTCGCTGCGCAGCTTCGTCAGCGACTCCGGCACCAGCTCGGCATGAGCCTTGAGCTTCGCGATGAGGTTGTCCGAGACGAACGGCGGTTTGCCGGTCAGCAAGAAATGCAGCGTGCAGCCGAGACTATAAATATCCGCACGAATGTCCGCCGAGTGCGCATCCTTGGCCTGCTCCGGCGCGATGTAATCCGGCGTCCCCATCACACTGCCCGCCATCGTGAGGTGTGCCGCCGTCACTTCGTAGCCACCGTCGCCAGACGGTGGGGCGTCGTAGCCGCTGTCGCCAGACTGCGGGGCGATGTGCGTATCGCCCACGTTCTGGCGAACGTGGCTACCTTCAATTGCCGACTCCGTCACGAATCCCGCCAGGCCAAAATCCAGAATCCGCACTTGCCCCTCCGCCGACAGCATCAAGTTGTGCGGCTTGATGTCGCGGTGGACCATCCCCTTCTCATGAGCGTGTTGCAGTCCCTCAGCCGCCTGCCGGATGCAAGCGCACGCCTCGGCAACCGACATCGGCCCGCGATGCTTCACGACGCTCGCGAGATCGGTTCCCTCGACGAACTCCATCACCAGGAAGTGAACGTTGCCCGCCTGCTCGGCATCGTAGGCCGTGACGATGTTGGGATGAGTCAGCTTCGCCGCCGCCTGCACCTCGCGCCGAAACCGCTCGACCGCCTGCGGCTGCCGGATCAGTTGCGAGTTGATGAGCTTGATCGCCACCGGCCGATTCATCAGCCGATGCTCGGCCCGATAGACGTTTCCCATGCCGCCGCGACCGATCAACTCGACGATGCGATAACGCGGATGCTCGCGCAATTCGGCAGGCAACTCATCGACACTGACTGCCTCGCCGGTTTGTACGAGCAACGTGGCCGAGTGCGCCGAATCGTGGCCGACGCAGTTTGCGTCGGCACCAGGATCGGTGCGGATGCTGGCCGCCTCCGCCACGGCGTCTTCCGTCTTCGACAGCCGTACCAGCCCGACAAACGTGTCGTCCTTCAAATCGAGCAACGTCTCGCAACACTCGCGACAGACTTCGAGATGCTGCTCGACCGACGATGACTCGTCCGCCGCGAGCTTTCCCTGTCCGAACGCAATCAACTGGTCTTTGGGCGGATGGGCTTTATCTGTGGTCGTCATTGTCTGGTTCCGTTGCGGCGGTCAGTCGATTGGAAACACGGAGGCACGAAGTTCACAGAGAACGTCTCGGCCAATTTCCTCCGTGAACTCCGTGCCTCTGTGTTTCAAACCTCTTCAAAAACCTACGGCTTCGGCTGGTCGTTCACTCGCGAGCTGCTCCCCTCCATGCGGAACATCGCGACCTTCTGCGGGTTCTCGACCAACACCGTCCAGTCGAGCTTGTCGTTCACGAACCGATGCTGAGCCATGCTGGCGAGTCCATTCGCGTCGGTCTGCTTCCAAGTGAACGCCTTCGCGGCGTCATCCCACTGACCGGTCGAATTGTTGAACTGGCCGGTCGAAGAGAACCACCACGCTCGGTACTGCTTGCGATTCGAGTCGAACAGCATCAGGAACGTGTTCTCGGTCCCATCGGAATGCTTCGTCCGTTCGCGGACCATCTGGCCACCGAGTTCTCGCGAGAAGATCATCGTCGCCGAGCCGCTCTTCTCTTCAGGAGTCCATTCGGCCTTCGGCACGCGATACTCGGTTTTCCAAGTGCCGAGGAATCGGTCGAGCTGTTTCAGTTCGGCCGAACGTTCTTCCAAGTCTTTCGCGGTCAGCGGCTTCGCCGTCGGCGTCGCCTTGTCTTTGCAGAGCGTGTTCTCGCCACTCATTTCACCGACTTGCTTGCCATCACGATCGGTGTAAATGAACCGCCAACGCTCCTTGCCAGGTTGCGAGAAGTCGGCAGTGTTCGTCGTGCGAATTCCGTTTGCGTCCGGCGGCGTCACCGACTTCATCGTCTTGGCGTTCGAGTCCCAGGTCATCTCCGCCTGACTGGTGAAACCGATCGAGAGAAACGTCCAACTGCGATACGTCTTCTTTTCCGCATCAAACGTGAAGAGCGCCGCGTACCAAACGTCCTTGCCGTCCGGCGAGTGCATGACGCCCACCTGTTCGAGAAACCTTCCGCCGAGAATCCACCGCGCCGTCGCTTCCCCTTTTTGATTCGCATCGCTCGTGAGCACAACATCCCAAGTGCCGGCGTAGTGCTGCAACGCCTGAAGTTCCGGGACATCCTTCGCAGGCTCATTGTCGTCGGCCATTGCCACGACTTGACCAACCAACGCCGTGAGCACCCAACAAACAGCCCAAAGTCGTTTCATCGAAATCGCTCCTGAAAAGAGAGGCCAACAACCGGTGGTCGCTTCACCCGCAGAAGAAAGTGCATGCCACGGCCAGCGCGTATCAAAGTTGTTGACCTGTGAGGACTTCCGCGAGGAAGTCGTCGTTCCAGCCGGCGATTTGCATCTTGCCTCGCAGACTTTCTTTGAGCGGATGATGCTTGAGTCGCGTGATGGCAAAGCGTCGTAGCCA